>QCKR01000049.1 GCA_003215185.1 Pelagibacteraceae bacterium AG-410-D23 | reverse complement strand
ATTCTTAGTTGAACCTGTATCACCAAGCTCTAAATAATGAGACTCTTTTTTAAACTGCATTTGTTTTAATATAAGATCTTTTAACTCACTAAGTTGTTCGTTTTTTTGTAATAAATGTCTTACACTTATTCCAGTGTTTCCAAATAAACAAAGTCTTAAATCTCCTCTAGATGTAATTCTTAATCGATTACAAGTCTTGCAAAAATCTTTTGAATAAGGTGCAATTATTCCAAATTTACCTTTATATTCAGGGTTTATATAATTTAGAGATGGACCGGCGTCCTTACCCAAGGTTTGGTAGATCCAATTATTTTCATTTAAATAATTCTTAAATATTTTTGATGAAGCATGATATTTTTTAAAATATTCTAAATTATCTCCTGTTTGCATTAATTCTATATATCTAAAATCTATTTTATTATTTTGGATAAATTTTGACCATTTATCAAAATCTTTTTCTGATGAATTAATTCCACTTAATAGAACACCATTAATTTTAATATTTTCAAAACCTAGGTCTTGTAAATTTTTTATACCTTCTAAAATTTCTGGCAATCTATCATGGCCAGTAACAATTTTAAAAGTTTCACGGTCAAGGCTATCTATGCTTATGTTTATTCCATTTAAACCACTATCAACTAATAATTTTGCTTTTTTATTTAGGTGGTATCCATTAGTTGTTATTACAACTTTTTTTATTCCAGCATCAAATTTTAAGACTTTAATGATTTCAAAAAAATCCTTTCTTACAGTTGGTTCTCCACCGGTAATTCTAATTTTACTGACTCCTAACTCAGAAAAGCATTTTGAAAGGCGCTTAATTTCATTCAAATGAAGAAACTTTCTATTATCATTTTTATCAACTTGATAACCATTAGGTAAACAATAACCACACTTAAAATTACATACATCTGTAATTGACATTCTTATATAAGGAAATGTTCTACCAAAACTATCTTTAAGCATTTTTATTTATTTTTTTTAAATTTAAGTTATCATAATTAATATATTATATCATGAGCAAAATCCTTACTAATGATGAGATAAATCAGTTTAAAAAAGATGGTGCTGTATTTTTAAAAGGAAAATTTGATACTAGTTGGATAAAAAAACTTCAAAATGGAATAGAAAAAGATATAAAAAATCCAAGTCCTAGATTTAAATCTCATACTATAGAAAAAGGTGTTCCTGCCTATTTAGAAGATTATTGGACTTGGCATTTAGTTCCAGAATTTAAAGATTTTGTATTTAATTCACCTTATGCAAAAATAGCATCAGAACTAATGTCTGCAAAAAAAATAAACCTTGTTATGGATAATTGGTTTTTAAGAGAAGGTGGTTCAGAGTCTAAAACTCCATTTCACCATGATGTTAGCTATTTTGATATGGAAGGAACCATGTGCGTACTTTGGTTACCACTTCAACCAAGCAAAAAAGATGAAGGTGTTGCATGGGTCAAAGGTTCTCATTTATGGAATAAACTTTTTTTACGAGTTCTGTTTAAAGATGGACATAAGATTGAAGGGAATGAGTGTGTTATAAATGGAAAAAAATATGAAACGCCCCCAGATATTTTAGGAAATAAAGATAAATATGAATTTTTAAGTTGGGATTGTGATTTAGGTGATTGTGTTATTTTTGATATGAGAACGCTTCATGGTGCTTTAAGTTCATCTATTCCAGATAAAACATTAAGCAGATATACTTTGAGAGTAGCAAAAGAAGATGCAAAAATTAGTTATGTTGGTGACTGGACTAGTTATAATTATAGAAATGCAATGCAAGATGCAGGTTATAAAAATGGAGATCCATTAGGTGGTGAAATGTTTCCAACTTTATATGAAGCCATCTAACTTCCAGTTTAAAAAAACTGGAAGTTATGAATTTGTTTATTATTTACCTGGTTCTTTATATCCAGAAGCCATTTTTTTAGCAGTTTCAGCAATTTTATTTAGATCTACATCTTCCAAAATTGTAAAATCAGAGACAGCTCCACTTCCTACTGCAGTCATTGCAGCAGCAGCACATTGTTCAAAAGTGCCCTCTATTTCTGCCATAAAATCATACTTACCTCTTAGCCCAGCATAACGAGTTACTTTTGCTCCAACAGAAGCAGCAAGTGCAGATGTAGCAGCTTTTCTGTCTGTATTTGGATTACTTATGAATCCAGCCAGACCTTTTGCTGTGTAACATCCTAATGTTATAAATTTAGCCATAAAAACCTCCTTTCTTAAATATGAAAATAACATTATTAATTAAAATATGATAATGCATAAATTGCATAGTGGACACAACTTACAGTCATGTTAAATTAAATTTATGTACGAAAAATTTGGTCAATTTATTGATGGTAAATGGCAACAGTCAGCAGACAGAGGAACTTACGAAGTAATTAATCCAGCAACAGAGGAAGTAATTGGAAAAGCATCGAAAGCAACACCAAAAGATGTTGATGTAGCATTAAAATCTGCAGAAAAAGGTTTAATAGTTTGGAAAAAAACAGCACCTTGGCAA
>QCKR01000048.1 GCA_003215185.1 Pelagibacteraceae bacterium AG-410-D23 | reverse complement strand
CTTTCTTCAAGTTCTTGAAACCTCATTTGATTATCAGCTTGAACTTTTGATAGCCTGTTTGATAGTTTATCTAGTTTAAAGTTAATTTCTTCAAATTTATTAGTTAATTCTTGAAACTGACTCTCAATTTCAGATAATTTTAATAAATGTCTTGTTAAAACATCCTCGGCATTTTGATCTAAAGAATTTGAACTATTTGTATCAGATGAAGAATTAGAGTAAACGGCTCTTTCAAGAGTTTTTAAATCTTTCTGAATAATTTCAAGAATTTCTAGAACATTCTTTTCTTCTGCAAAAGAGCTGCAAGTAAACAATAAATATAATACTAAAAATAAACCAGAAAACTTTTTTTTAAAACCAAACATATAAACACTTCTAATTATAATGATGGCAAAAAAAAGACCCTACTATATTAGTAGGGTCTTTTTAATAAAATAACTAATCAATTAATTAGCTTTAACTGTAACTGATCTTCTATTTTTTGACCATGCTAATGGATTAGATCCTGAATCAACAGGTCTTTCTTTTCCATAGCTAATCACTGAAATTCTACTTGCAGATATTCCATATGTCATCAAGTAATCTTTTGCTGCATTCGCTCTTCTTTCACCTAGAGCCAAGTTATACTCTCTTGTTCCACGTTCGTCTGCATGTCCTTCAATAACTATATTTATGTCTGAATTTTTTCTCAACCAAGTTGCTTGTTTTCTAAGCGTATCTCTTGAACGAGTTGTTAGTACCGATTCATTAGTTGCAAAGAAAACTCTATCTGGAACACCTGAAGCTAAATATTCAACAGTATCAGTACCTGTATAAACATCACCTTGCATTTGTCCTGGAGTTACTTTTTTGGTTGTAGCACAAGCCGTTAAAACTAAACTAGCCATAAGTACTAAAAAAGTATTTTTTAAAAATTTGCTCAAAGTCATTAGTGCTCCTTAAATTGAATAATATAACTTTTTCACAACTAAATAGATGTTTCAAGTTAAAAAATCAACTTAAAATAGCATTAATTACTCAATAAAGACGACCAAGATGGGTCGGAAGCATCAGTTTTTGTGGCTACTTGTCTCTCATTATACCCTGTTAAGTCAATAGACCACAGTTTAGCTGAAAATCCTTCACCTTTATCATTTGTTTTTGTTTCTCTATAAAAAACCAAAACTCTACCATTTGGTGACCATGATGGTGCCTCCTGATAATAATTTTCGGTCAATAATCTTTCTCCAGAACCATCGACTCTCATAACACCAATGTAGAATTTGCCTTTGTGTAATTTTGTAAAAGCTATTAAATCTCCTCTAGGTGACCATACTGGGGTACCATATAAACCTTTTCCAAATGAAATTCTCTTAACATTTGAGCCATTACTTTTCATGACATAAATTTGTTGATAACCACTTCTGTCAGAATTAAAACAAATATATTTTCCATCAGGAGAATATGATGGTGAAGTATCTATCGAAGGGTGATTTGTAATACGTTCGACAATTCTATTTTCTAAATCCATTGTATAAATATCAGAATTACCTCCTGTAGCAAAACTCATGATTATTTTTTTTCCGTCTGGGGAAAATCTTGGAGCAAAAGTCATTCCAGGAAAATCACCAACTACTTCTTGAACGCCAGTTTCAATATCTAAGAGATAAACTCTAGGCAAATTTCTAAAATAAGATAAATATGTTACCATTTGGTTTGTTGGGTTAAATCTTGGAGTTAAAACAAGTTCATTTCCTAATGTTAGATATTTTGTATTTGCACCATCTTGATCCATGATTGCTAATCTTTTTATTCTTTTGGTCTTTGGGCCTTCTTCAGCAACATAAATGATTCTTGTGTCAAAATATCCTTTCTCTCCAGTTAAACGTTCGTAAACTTTGTCCGTAATAATGTGTCCTACTCTTCTCCAGTTTGTAGGAACAGTTGTGAATGCTAGTGCAAGCATTTCCTTTGCTGCTAATACATCCCACAGTCTGAATTCAACTCTTAGCTTACCATCAACAATTTCAACTTTTCCTGTGATTAATGCTTGAGCTTTAATTAATTTCCAATCTTCAAACCTAGGTTTTAAATGAGCAATATCTGGTTTTTGTAAAAAAGCATCTTTTGCTAAAGGATTAAAAAGTCCAGATTGTCTCAAATTATTTTCAACCACAGAAGATATTTTAGAACCAACATCTTTTATATTTATAATTTTTTGTGATTCATCAAGTGTGTTTTTATCTGATGACAAGGGAGACACCGCTATTGGAAGAGGTGTCAAATTACCTCTTGTAATGTCAACTTCAATTAAAGCATGAACTTTAAATTGAAACAATAATAGAACTAACAATATTTTAATAAACTTCAAATTATTATCCCTCCAACATTTCTCTAGCATCAAAGTTTAATTGTAAATCTTTCCATCTTTCATAACCTGTGGAAGGTACTCTTAATGGTTGACAAAGTCTAATAGCTCTTAATGCACTTTCTGCTAAAACTTTATAAAAGCCTTGCCCAGGCTTATTCATTCTTGCATGGTCCAATATTTCAGATTTTGTTACTGTGCCATCAGGTTTCAATTGAAGTTTGATCCTAACCAATAAATTTTCATTATACGGCAAACCTAGAGGAATACTCCAACATCCAAAAATTTGTGCTTTTAGTGCGTCTTCTTCACTAAGTGTAAGCTTGTTTAATTCTACATTTTTATCTTGAGATTGTGTAATTTTATTTGTTACTTC
>QCKR01000047.1 GCA_003215185.1 Pelagibacteraceae bacterium AG-410-D23 | reverse complement strand
TTAAACAATTAGAAACTATTGAAAAAAATATAAAACTTACAATTGAACAAGGCGGCAAAATAAGATGTGGTGGAAAAAGACATTCTTTTTCAAATAAAGGTTATTATTTTCCACCAACAATTATTGAATGTGAAAATCATAATCTTCCTACTGCAGAAAACGAACTATTTGGTCCAGTACTATCAGTAATGAAATTTAATACGGAAGATGAAGTTATAAAAAAAAATGAATGATAATAAATATGGGTTATCTTCAGGTGTATATACAAGAGATTTAGCAAAAGGACTTAGAGTTTCAAAAGCAATACGTGCTGGAATTACCTTTGTAAATACTTACAGATTAATATCACCTTCTGCTCCATTTGGTGGAATTAAAGATAGTGGTTATGGCAAGGAAGCGGGAATAGACTCAATTAAAGATTATACAAGAGTTAAAACAACTTGGTATTATACTTCTGACGAACCAACTCTCGATCCTTTTTCAATGAGATAATTTTGTCTACAAAACATACTTTATTAATTTTATTTGTAATGTTTTTACTGGGTAGTGCTTATCCTACAGCAAAATTGGGTATTAATGCTTCTATGCCTCCAATTTTGTTTGGAGCTATGAGAATGGGAATTGTATTTATTTGCTTAATACCTTTTTGTAAAATCCACATTCCTAATAAAAAATATCTTTTACCTCTGATTGCTTTTTCGCTTTCAATGGGTGTGGGAGTAAATCTATTTTTATATTTATCGGTAGAAGCATCAAGTATAATTTCTCCACTTGTTATAGGTGCTCAATTATCAATTCCACTTGCAATTATTTTAAGCTCAATATTCATTGGGGGAAACAATAAATTATAAAAAATGGATTTTAATAATTACATCTTTTCTAGGAATTGTATTTATAGGATTTGATCCAAAAATTGCAGATGAAATATCAGGATTCTTATTGATATGCTGTATGGCTTTTTTTTATGCTTCATCACAAGTTTTTTCTAGATATCTTAAAGAGTTAGATGTTAAATTTACGAGTGCTTCGATGGGTTTTATTGCTTTTATTATTTTAATAAATGCTTCTGTTTTTTTTGAAGGAAATACAATTTCTCATTTGAAAAACTTAAACCTTGAAGCTTGGTTAATGGTATTACATGCTGGAATTCTTTGTTCTTTATTTGGGCACATGTCTATGTTTTATCTTTATAAATTTTATCCTGTAGGACAAGTTCTTCCTTTTTATGCTTTGTTTCCAGTGTTTGGAATGTTGTTAAGTTTTTTCATATTTGGTGAAATTCCAACACTCATTATGGTCATAGGTGGTATAATTGTAATATCTTCGGTCTTTTTACTACAAAAAGTACGATAATTTACTTATTGAAAAATTATACCAATAAGCTTTAATTTATTTTTTATAAATTGTTAACAATAAAAGAGGGAAAAATGAGAAAACTATTTATCGCTGCATTCATATTTGTTTCTACTTTAGCAACGAATTCATTTGCAGAAATTAAAATGGGAATTATTTTAGGATTTACTGGTCCTATTGAATCTCTAACTCCAGCAATGAGAGACTCTGCTAAATTAGCTTTTGAAGAAGCTTCTAAATCAGGATCTTTATTGGGTGGAGAAACAATAACAGTTCTTGAAGGTGACTCAACATGTGTTGACTCTGCTGCTGCACAAGCTGCTGCTGAAAAGTTAGTAGCCGACGGTGTTGCTGCAATCATGGGAGCTGACTGCTCTGGTGTAACTGGAGCAATTGCAACAAACGTTGCTGTTCCAAATGGAGTTGTAATGATTTCACCATCAGCAACTTCTCCAGGATTAACTGATTTAGCTGATAATGGATTCTTCTTTAGAACTGCACCATCAGACGCAAGAGGTGGTCAAATTTTAGCAGATATAACTAAAGATAGAAAAGTTAAAAGCGTTGCAATCACATATACAAATAATGACTATGGAAAAGGTTTAGCTGATGTTTATGCTGCTGCAGTTAAGGCACATGGTATTAAAGTTACAGCTGTTGAATCTCACGAAGATGGAAAAGCAGATTACTCAGCAGAAGTAGCTACACTTGCTTCAGCAGGTGGTGATGCCGTTGCAGTAATTGGTTACCTAGACCAAGGAGGAAAAGGAATTATTCAAGGTTCTTTGGACTCTGGAGCGTTCGATAAATTTATTTTATCTGATGGTATGATCGGTCAATCACTTGTAGATGCATTTGGAAAAGGATTAAGCAAATCTTTTGGTTCTCTTCCAGGATCAACAGGAAAAGGAGCTGGTGTATTTGCAAAAGTAGCAAGTGCTGGTGGTATTGATTCATCTGGACCTTATACTGGAGAGTCTTATGACGCTGCAGCTTTAATCGTTCTTGCTATGCAAGCTGGTAATTCAGCAGATAGAGGATCTATTGCAAAAAATGTAATGGCGGTTGCTAATGGACCAGGTAAGAAAATTTACCCTGGTGAATTAAAAAAAGCTTTAGATTTACTAGCGAAAGGTAAAGCAGTTGACTACGAAGGTGCAACTGGAGTTAATTTTACTGACGTTGGAGAAGCTTTTGGCTCTTTCTTAGAAAAAGAAGTTAAAGGTGGAAAATTTAAAACTAAAAAACAAAGATAATATCTAAATTTACAAACCTCAGCGGCGAAAGCTGCTGAGGTTTTTTTTTATTTCAAAATATTGGTTAAAACATACAAAGCTAAAAAAGACATAAATATAATAATTATAAAATTAATTATTTTCCAAATTTTTTTGTCTACTAAATAATTAGATAAATATTTAGATAAATAACCTAATACAAAAAAGAAAAT
>QCKR01000046.1 GCA_003215185.1 Pelagibacteraceae bacterium AG-410-D23 | reverse complement strand
TTTCTCCTAAATTGATTGTTTTAACTCCATAAACTGGGGCTTCCCTAATTCCTGAGCTTGAATTTCCAATAATAAATTCTGAATTTTTAAGTAATGTTAAATAATATTCAAACCTTAAAGAAGGTAAAATTTTTATATTATTAAAAATTTTTAATTTATTAATAAATTTAAATACTGTTCCAGAAAAAGTATCGTTATTTGGAAGAATAACAATATAATTTTTTAATGATTTTTTCAAAACATTAAACAATATTTTGCATTGATTTTCTATATCCTCTTTTTGTAAAGTTGTTACAGGATGAAACAAAAAGATTGAATATTTTTCATATTTTATATTATACCTTTTCTGTACATCTTTTAATGAAGGAAGATTTTTTCCTATCATAATGTCAACCTCGGGAGATCCAATAATATAAATATTCTGAGATAGTTCTCCCATTCTCTTTAAAATATTTTTTGCTTTTAAATTTGAAACAAAATGAACATGAGCTAATTTTGTTGTTGCATGTCTTATTGATTCATCAACTGTACCAGAAACTTCACCTCCCTCAACATGACAAGTTAAAATATTGTTTAAATTACAGTGTATAGTAGCTGCCAAAGTTTCTACTCTGTCACCATGTATCACTACTAAGTCTGGCTTTATTCTTATGAGTAATGTGGAAATATACTTAATTGTTTTAGAAAGTATGATGTCCATACTGTCATTTTTATTATAATTATTAATTTTATAAATTTTAATATCTTTAAAATCTTGTTCAATTTGAGTATAAGTTGAACCATATTTTTTTTTTAAGTGCATACCTGTGATTACTATAACTGGTTGAAATTTTTTATTTTTTTTTGTTGCTGTGATAAGTGGCTTTAATTTGCCATAATCTGCTCTCGTACCTGTTAAAAATAAAATTTTTTTTTTACTGTCAGATGTCATGTTTTTTTATAAATTTATCTTTTAAAATTAATTTTTTTGCTTTTTTTCCTAAAATTTTGTAATAACTGCTGGCCTTAAAATAACCAGTACCCGGTCTTTTAACCCAAATATTATTTCGCATGAGTTTTTCTCCAGCTTTTATTGTTTTAGTTGATACAACTGATGAAAAAGCAAAATTTGCTGTTTTTTTTTCAATTGAAGAAATAACTTTTTTTTTTCCATTAGAATAAAAAATTTGATCTGCAGATTTTTTTAAATAATTTAATTCTCCTGGGTCCATTGAGCATATTATGTCAGGTCCAAATCTTTTCTTAGTATCTGTAAAATGTTTTTCAATTATTGAAGCTCCTTTAGATATAGCTGATATGCATGGTATAACTCCTAAAGCATGATCTGAATAACCAATAACTGTATTTGGAAATGTTTTTTTTAATTCACCTATAAAATCCAACTTAAGTCTATTAAGATTAGCTGGATATTCGCTAATACAGTGTAAAAGTGCAAATTTTGCTTTTGCTTTGGTCAAAATATGAACTGTTTTCTTAATTGATTGAATATTATTCATGCCAGTACTCAAAATTATAGGTTTTTTAAACTTGGTTATTTCTTTTATTAGTGGAATATTATTGCACTCTCCAGAGCCAATTTTAAAAGCTTTAATATTAATTTTGTTTAATTGTTTTGCTGCTTCTAATGAAAAAGGAGTGCTTAAGTATATTAATTTTTTTTTTTCTACATAAATTTTTAGTTTTTTTTCATCATCAAAAGACATCAAGTTATTTTTTATAACGTTATAAATTGAAGTATTAGCATTTGTTGGTTTGATTTTCTTTGCCTCTGGTATCATTTCCTTATCTAAAATATGGCTTTGATTTTTAATAGCATCAGCGCCAGCTTTAGAAGCCAAATCAACCATTTTTTTAGCAGTTTTTAAAGAGCCACCATGGTTAATTCCAAGCTCACAAATTATAAAAGCCTTTTGTTCATCTCCTATTTTCCTACTTCCAATCTTGAATATATTTTTCATAAGGTTTATTTATGTAGTAAATTTAAATCAAATTTATTGCATCTTTAATTGAGCTAATTTTTTTTTCAGCTTCAAATGTCCTTTGATTTTTTAATATACTTTTTGCGGTATTATTCATTGCTAAATATGCAGACCTTAATAAATGATTTGCATATATTACAATTTTAAAACCATTTTTTATTAGTTCTTTTTCATATGTTTTGGAATATGTCGATGGTACTGCAATCATTGGTTTATAATATTTGCTTTTTAAAAATTTCTTAGAAAAAGAAAATATTTCTTTTGGTGTTTTTTCTTTGCTATGAATTAAAATTGCATCTGCTCCAGCGCGTGAATATGCTTCGGCTCTTTTTAATGCATCATTTAAACCTTTATTTAAAATAAAACTTTCTATTCTAGAAACTATAAAAAAATCATCCGAAATTTTTGACTCCTTTGCTTTTTTTATTTTTAAAGAAAAGTTTTTTATCGTGTCTTGTTTAATACCTGTTTGATTTGTAAAAAGCGAATTTTTTTTTAAACCTATTTTATCCTCAATTACAATTGCTGAAGCTCCAATTCTTTCTAAAGTTCTTATTAAAAATGGCAAATGTTCAATTCTCCCTCCATTATCTGCATCAAATATTAATGGTTTAGTTGTAACATCTAACATTTCATTCAAACCTAATATTCTTGCTGAATAATCTACTGATTGATTGTCAGGTTTTCCTCTTGTTGTGGAATCGGTCAAGCTTGAAGACCACATTCCATCAAATTCTAAAAAATTTTGTTTTTTTGTTTCTTTAAGGTTTTCTATTATTAATCCTGTAAGAGCATTATGAGATTCCAAAATTCTAACAATGCTTTTAGCATCCAATAATCTTCTTAATTTTGATCTTCTGTTTTCTGGGGAAGTACCAG
>QCKR01000045.1 GCA_003215185.1 Pelagibacteraceae bacterium AG-410-D23 | reverse complement strand
ATTATGAAACAATAAAAAATAAATTTAGACCAGGGCATGCTGATTTTACATATTTCAAAAAATATGGAATTAGGGATTATAGAGGTGGAGGTAGACAATCTGCTAGGGAAACAGCTTGTAGAGTTGCTGCAGGAGCAATTGCAAAAAAAGTTTTAGAAAACAAAATTGGAAAAAAATTTAAAGTAATTGGAGCTGTTACTCAATTAGGCGTTCTTGGTTGTGATATAAAAAAATGGAATGATAATAATATAAGAAAAAATCCATTCTTTTGTCCAGACAAATCAATTGTTAAACTTTGGGAAAAATATCTTTTAAACGTAAGAAAATCTGGTTCATCATGTGGAGCTGTCATTGAAATTAGAGCTAGAGGGGTTCCAGTTGGATTAGGAGCCCCTATATATTCCAAATTAGATATGGATATTGCTTCAGCTATGATGAGTATTAATGCAGTCAAAGGTGTAAATATTGGAGCCGGTATGAATTCTGCCCAACTAATGGGTGAGCAAAATTCAGATGAAATACTTAATAGAGGAAAAAAAATAAAATTTTCTTCAAATAATGCTGGTGGTATTCTTGGTGGAATATCTACTGGACAAGAAATTATAGTTTCTTTTGCAGTTAAACCTACCTCATCCATTCTAATAAACAGAAAAACAGTTGATAAATTTGGAAAGAATACATCTATATCAGTAAAAGGTCGCCATGATCCATGTGTAGGAATCAGAGCGGTTCCAATTGGCGAAGCTATGTTAAATTGTGTATTACTGGATCACTATCTTCTTAATAAAGCGCAGTGTGGAAAATAATTATTGTTTTTGCTTTTGAAGAATTATATTTGAATTAAGTAAATTTTTTACTTTTTCTTCTATTGATTGACTGTCAAGACCTGCCGATTTGTACATCAAATCTGGTTTGTCATGATCGATAAATTTATCGGGCAAAATCATAGATCGAAATTTTAAACCTTTGTCTATAAGATTTTTTTCAGATAAAAATTTTGTCACATGTGAACCAAAACCTCCTATAGAACCTTCCTCAATCGTAATGATTGATTCATGGTCAGTAGCTAATTGCCAAATCAAATTTTCATCTAATGGCTTAGCAAATCTTGCATCTGCAATAGTTATGTTAATCCCTTTTTTCTTTAAATTAATAGATGCATTTAAACATTCTTGTAATCTTGCTCCAAAATTAATGATGGCTAATTTTTTTCCTTCTTGAATTATTCTACCTTTTCCTATGTCCAATTTTTCATCAGAATTTGGTAACTCTAAACCTATTCCAGTACCTCTAGGATATCTAAAAGCTGAAGGTTTATCGTTTATATGCACTGAAGTATTTATCATTCTTACAAGTTCTGCTTCATCACTCGCTGCCATGACAACAAAATTTGGAAGAGTTGATAAATAAGTTATATCAAAAGAGCCTGCGTGTGTTGGTCCGTCAGCTCCAACTAATCCTGCTCTATCAATTGCAAAACGTACTGGTAAACTTTGAATAGCAACATCATGAACTACTTGGTCATATGCTCTTTGCAAAAAAGTTGAATATATAGCTGCATATGGTTTGTATCCCTCGGTTGCTAGACCCGCTGCAAAAGTAACAGCATGTTGTTCTGCAATACCAACATCAAACATTCTTTTTGGAAATTTTTCTCCAAAGATATCCATACCTGTTCCGGATGGCATTGCTGCTGTTATACCTATTATCTTGCTGTCTTTTTCTGCATGCTTAATTAAAGCATTTGCAAAAACTTTTGTATAAGAAGGGACATTAACTTTTGTTTTTTCTTGAACTCCTGTCTGAATATTAAACTTAGAAACACCGTGAAATTTATCTGTTGCTTTTTCAGCAAAAGAATAACCTTTGCCTTTTTTAGTTTTTATATGGATCATTATAGGACCTTCATACCTTGATTCTTTAGCATTTTTTAATATTGGTAATAACGCATCCAAATCATGTCCATCGATTGGTCCTACATAATAAAATCCTAAAGAACTAAACAATGTTCCGCCTGTTACAGCTGTTCTTAAAAAGTCCTCAGCTTTTCCAGCTTTAGCACTAAATCTTTTGGAAAAAGATGAAATAATTAATTTTATGGTTTCTCTTAAACTAAAATATAATTTTCCTGAAAGCAATTTTGCTAAATATGAGCGCATTGCTCCAACTGGTTTTGCAATTGACATATCGTTATCGTTTAAAATAACTATTAATTTAGTTTTTGAAGCTCCAGCGTTGTTCATTGCTTCGTAGGCCATTCCTCCACTAATTGCTCCATCTCCTATAACCGCAACCACATCATTTGATTTATTTGACAACTTATTTGCTGTTGCTATTCCAAGGGCTGAAGAAATTGAAGTTGAGCTATGTGCAGCACCAAAAGGATCATACTCACTTTCTGTTCTTTTTGTAAAACCAGACAAACCTTTTCCTTGTCTGATTGTTCGTATTTTATCTTTTCTACCAGTTAATATTTTGTGTGGGTAAGTTTGATGACCAACATCCCAAATTAATTTATCATTTGGTGTATCAAAAATATAATGCAAAGCAACTGTAAGCTCAATAACACCTAACCCTGCGCCTAGATGTCCGCCTGTAACAGATACTGCATCAATGACTTCTTTTCTCAATTCTTCAGAAAAAATTTTCAGTTGATCAATTGATAGTTTTTTTAAATCTGATGGGAATTTTACTTCATCTAAATATTTATATTTACTCATTTGTTTCTAGTTAAAATATATTTTAATGTTTGTTTTATATTATTTGATTTTTCATCATAAAAGCTTAATTTTTTATTAATTTTCAATCTTAATTTTTCTGCATATATAACAGTATTCTTATAACCTAGTAAACTTATTAAAGTTGCTTTACCCTTTTTACTATCTTTTTTAGTTTTTTTTCCAGCTTTTTTTGAATCTCCTTTGTAATCTATTAAATCATCGGCTATTTGAAATAATAAA
>QCKR01000044.1 GCA_003215185.1 Pelagibacteraceae bacterium AG-410-D23 | reverse complement strand
CTAATTGGTCTGCATAGTAAAGCTCAATTTCCATTTCACCGTGCGCAGCTTTATTAAAAGCTTCGATTTGTGGCTTAATTACATGAGCTCCTAAAGGTGCTCCAGAATATGTTTGCAGTCTCCACTTTATTGGATTTGACGCCGCATAAACATAAGGAGCTTTTACAACAGTCGCCCCAGCCGCACCCAAAGTTAACAAACCGGCTTTCTTAATAAACGAACGCCTTTTATTTGTTATGATTTTTTTTTCTTTTTTCATATCTTCCTCTCACTTAATTTATACACAAAAGGTTATTATTTATTTTAGAATGATTCTAGTAATTATTTAAAATAATTTAAACTATAAGTTGAATTTATTTATTTGATAAATATTTTTCAGGCAAGTATGTTGCGATTTCAGGGAATGCCATAACTATCGCTAGACCAATAACCATAACTATAACAAACGGAATTATTGATCTATAAATATCATATAAAGTTATTTCTTTTGGTGCCATAGCTCTCATTAAGAATAAATTATATCCAAACGGCGGGGTCATATATGCTATTTGGCAAGTAATTGTATAAAGCACTCCATACCATATTGGGTCAAATCCTAAAGATATAATTAGCGGAACATAAAGTGGCGCAACAATTACCAGCATTGCAGTATCATCTAAAAACATTCCCATAATTATATAAGAAAGTTGCATCATAATTAAAACTCCCCAAGGTGTTAGATGCCATCTTTCAATAAATAACTTTTCTATTGCTTTTCCTGCTCCCAAACCATCAAAGACAGCCCCAAAACATAATGCCGCTAAAATTATCCACATAAACATACATGAAACACCCAGTGTTTTTTTAAGTGTAGTTTCGAGTACTTGTTTATTAAATCTTTTTTTATAAATAGCAGCGATAGTAGCAAGTAGTGCTCCAACGGCTGAGCATTCAACCAGACTAGCTATTCCCATTAAAAACAAACCAGTCATAAGAAAGAAAATTACAAAAGGAATTATTCCAGCTTTTAATAATTTTAATTTTTCTGGTAACGGAATGTCTCTTTCTTTTTTATCTAATGCCGGACCTAATTCTGGTTGTAGTCGACATCTAACATAAATATAAATAATAAATAAAGAAGCCATTAATATTCCTGGTAAAAGGCCGGCCAACCAAAGTTTACTAACAGGTTGTCTTGCAATCATTCCGTATAAAACCATAACTACACTTGGAGGTATAAGTATACCTAGAGAACTGCCTGCTTGAACTACCCCGGTTATCATTCGTTTGTCATAATTTCTCTTTAACATTTCTGGAAGTGCAATTGTTGCTCCTATAGCCATTCCCGCTACACTTAATCCATTCATTGCCGAAATTGCTACCATCATAAGCATAGTTCCAATAGCAAGACCACCTTTTAGTCCGCCAAAGTATACATGAAACATTTTATATAAATCGTTTGCTATTCCCGACTCGGAAATCATAAACCCCATATAAATAAAAAGAGGAAGAGTAAGCATTGGATACCATTTAAATAATTTCCAGGTAGCTGTGTAGGGCATCTCCATAGACCCTTCACCCCAAATCAATAATGCAGAAGCAGCTGCAACAAAACCTATTGCACCAAATACTCTTTGACCAGTGAACATCATTGTTAACATTGTTATAAACATAAATAACGCAATGAATTCATAACTTAAGTATTGTGCTAACATAATTATATTTTTTTACCTTTTATTTTTGCTATGTCTTTAAAAAGCATTGAAAAAGCTTGCAGTAACATTAATAAAATACCAATTAACATTAAACTTTTTATTGGCCAAACATAAGGTGCCCACGCTGTAAAAAGTTTTTGCTTAGTTTGAATGGTGTATTGTAAGCTTGTTATAGATCCATAAAATAAAATTATTAAATAGAAAATTAAAAACGTACTTGTAATAGCATCCATTTTTGCTTTTCCTTTTTCGGAAAGCCTTCCATAAAATAAATCCATTCTTACATGATCATCAGTAATCATGGAATAACCGCCACCCAATAAATAATATGCGGTAATTGTAAATTGAGCCATCTCAATTATCCACATCAAAGGATAATTTATTATATTCCTAGTTACAAAAGAAAGAATTAGTACGAACATCATAATAAAAACTCCATACATAACTATTCTCCCAACTTTAATACAAATTGAATCAATAAATTTTACGTAGTTAGAGATTAGTTTTGGCATAGAGTTATTTTTTTATGACAATTAAAATTAAAATTAGAATTATTGCAAGAATTAAAATCATTGAATTAATATTTAGATAAGATAGACTTAATAAATTATTTGAGGGATTTAAAAATAATATGACAAAAGTAGCTATTGTTGGAACAGGGCCGTGCGGCCTTTCAATGTTAAGAGCTTTCGAACAAGCAGAAAAAAAAGGTGAAAAAATACCTGAAATAATTTGTTTTGATAAACAAGAAAATTGGGGAGGATTGTGGAATTACAGTTGGAGAACTGGATCAGATCAATATGGTGATCCTGTTCCTAACAGTATGTATAGGTATCTATGGTCAAATGGTCCTAAAGAATGTTTAGAGTTTGCTGATTATTCATTTGATGAACATTTTGGAAAACCCATACCATCATTCCCACCAAGAGAAGTTTTATATGATTATATAATCGGTAGAGTAAAAAAAGGAAGTTTAAAAGACAAAGTAAGATTTAACACTAGTGTTTCTAGTGTAATTTATAATGGAAATAATTTTGAAGTTGTATCTCATGATAAGAAAAATAATAAATTTTCAAAAGATAACTTTGATTATGTAGTTGTATCTAGTGGACATTTCTCTGTTCCATTTATTCCAGAATATCCAGGAATGAAATCTTTTCCAGGAAGAATATTACATTCACACGATTTTAGAGATGCAGAAGAATTTAGAGGTAAAAATGTTATTGTTTTAGGAAGCAGTTATTCTGCAGAAGATGTGGCACTTCAGTGCCATAAGTATGGAGCGAAAAGTGTAACTATTGGTTACAGAAATAACCCTATGGGTTTTAAGTGGCCTAATGGAGTAAAAGAAGTACATTATTTAGATAAGCTAGAAGGAAACAAAGCAATTTTCAAAGATGGTCACGAACAAGAGGCTGATGCTATAATTTTATGTTCTGGTTATCTTCATCATTTTCCTTTTTTAACTGAAGAACTAAAATTAAAAACTAGAAATAGATTGTATCCACCAAAACTCTATAAAGGTGTTGTGTGGCAAGATAATCACAAATTACTTTACTTGGGTATGCAATCGTTATAGATACTTAGACTGCTACCACCCCAAATCAATCCGTCATATTTTTTAATATTTGGAATAATTTTATCAAAACTTTTTTCTGCACATGGATTAAAAACATCAATATTTAAATCTTTTGAGTAATATGCAAGACTCTCTTGTAAACTTTCTGCATGAGTTTTTATGCCTGAATTTTTAAAATTT
>QCKR01000043.1 GCA_003215185.1 Pelagibacteraceae bacterium AG-410-D23 | reverse complement strand
CAAATAGTAAAAAGGCTTCTTTTTTGTATTCAATCAAAGGATCTCTTTGTCCATAGGATCTTAAACCTATTACTTGTCTAAGCTGTTCTAAATATTGTATGTGCGATTTCCAATTTAAATCAATTGTTTGTAAAAAAATTCTTTTTTCAAGTTCAGTAGATTGATCTTTACCTAAATATTTAATTCTTTCTTCTCTTTTTTTATTAAATTTATCTTTAATAGTGGCTTTAAAATTTTCATTATTTAAAGAAACTAGTTTTGTTATTTCTTCTTCATCAAAGCTTTTTCCAAAAATAGATATTAATTTAGATCTAAACTCGTTATTTTTTGGATCCAGTAGATATTTACTTTTATTTTCATTAAGTTTTATAATGATTTCATCTAAAAAATCATTTGCATAGGTAGGTTCTGTTTGATTGTTTATTAAATTAAATCTTTGTGAAAAAATAACCTGCCTTTGATCATTTAAAACATTATCAAATTTTAAAAGTGTTTTTCTGATATCAAAATTTCTAGCCTCAACTTTTTGTTGTGCCCTTTCCAAAGCTTTATTAATCCATGGGTGATCTATACTTTCCCCATCTTTTAAACCAAGTTTTTCTAAAATGTTATTCATTGATTCCGATCCAAATATTCTCATCAAATCATCCTCTAGACTTACATAAAAAATTGAATTTCCCTCATCTCCTTGTCTTCCCGATCTACCTCTGGCTTGATTGTCAACTCTTCTAGATTCCATTCTTTCTGTACCTATTACAAATAAACCTCCTAAAGATTTAATAGTATTTTTTTCTTCTTCATAATTATTTTTATCTTTGCTATTTTTTTTACCTCCCAACTGTATATCAACACCTCTTCCTGAAATGCTGGTTGTAATAATAACCGAGTTTTTTTTACCCGCGTTTGCTATTATTTCAGCTTCTTTTTCGTGATTTTTTGCATTTAATACAGTATGCTTAATTCCTTTTTTACTAAGAAGGTTTGAATACTTTTCAGATTTATTAATGCTAGAAGTAAAAATTAGTATTGGTTGACCTTTTTTGTGACATTCATATATTTTTGAAATTATTGCGTTATTTTTTTCTTCTTCTGTTCTAAAAATTTGGTCATTCCAGTCCTTTCTTATCATTTTCTTATTTGTAGGTATGCTAATTACAGATAAATTATAAATTTCAAAAAATTCTTCTGATTCAGTCGCTGCAGTTCCAGTGCAGCCTGATATTTTTTTGTAAAGTTTAAAATAATTTTGGTATGTAATAGAAGCAAGTGTCTGATTTTCAACTTGAATATCAACTTTTTCTTTTGCCTCTAAAGCTTGGTGTAGGCCGTCACCGTATCTTCTTCCTTCCAATATTCTACCAGTTAATTCATCTATTATTTTTAATGTTTCATCTTTAACAATGTAGTCTTTGCCTTTTTGAAATAAATGATTTGCCCTAAGAGCTTGATTAACGTGGTGAACCAAGTTTAAGTTTTCTGGATCATAGAAATTATTATTTTTTAAAATTCCTGCATTAGAAAATATTTTTTCTACACTATCTATTCCCTTGTTTGTCAAAAGTATATTTTTATCTTTTTCATCAATTTCGTAGTCAGAAGTTGAAAGTTGTTTTACTAGTCTATCAATAGCCATATATTGATCAGATTTGTTTTCTGCTGCCCCAGATATAACTAGAGGTGTTCTTGCTTCGTCAATTAAGCATGAGTCAATTTCGTCTACTATAGAATAATTATGACCTCTCTGAACCATTTCTTTAGCGGAGAATTTCATATTATCTCTTAAATAATCAAAACCTAATTCGCTATTTGTTGCATAAGTAATGTCAAAACTATAATTTTTTTTCCTTTCTATATCGTCCTGTTCGTTATTTATATAACCAGATTGCATACCCAAAAAATTATATATTTGGCCCATGTTCATACAGTCTCTTTTTGCTAAATAATCGTTAACTGTAACTATATGGACTCCTTTCTCTAGAAGAGCATTTAAATAAGCAGAAAGTACAATAGTTAATGTTTTTCCTTCACCAGTTTTCATTTCAGCTATTTTTCCTTCATGAAGAACTAAGCCACCCATTAATTGAACATCAAAGTGTCTTTCTTTTATAGTTCTTTTTGCTGCCTCTCGTACACACGCAAAAGCTTCAGGTAAAAGATTGTTTAATTCTTCACCATTTTTAAGTCTCTTTTTAAATTCATTTGTTTTCTCTGGAAATTCAGAGTCTTCTAGTTTAGAAAATACTGACTCAAGCTCGTTTATTTTAAAGACAATCTTTTGTAGCCTATCCAACTCTTTTTGGTTCGGCGATTTTATAAATTTTGATATAATGTTTAAAGGATTAAGCATTTTATTGTTTTTTTTTCTATATTAATTAAGTTTATATTTTAATATAGGTATTAATTAATTTAAATACTATGGTAATAAATGTAAAAAACTTTCTTTTATCTAGAGATAAGAAGTCAAAAATAGGCGACTTTCAAGATTTAGACCACATAGATGGAGTTGCTATTTCAGCAATATCAGCAAATCTTTACAAAGAAGTTAGAGATGATGTTGTTTTATTTTATTTTAGAGATAGTGCAAATTGTGCCTCTGTTTATACCCAATCGAAAATAGTTTCTGAAAACATAAAATGGAATCTAACACTGAAAGATAAGCCTATAAAAGCTTTGATGGTAAATACTAGAAATGCTAATGCATTTACAGGAAAACAAGGTCAAAAAGGAATAGTTCAAATTGCAGAAGAATTATCTAAAGAGCTTACAATCAAAATGATTCAAGATGAAGAAAAAAAAAATTCTGTAAAGCCAAAACAAATATTATTTGGATGCACAGGCACAATTGGCGAGGAATTTCCTACGCAAAAAATAAAAAAAATTATACCTGATCTAATAAACAAAATAAAATACACTCAAAATAAATATTTATGGATGAAAGCAGCATTAGGCATTATGACGACAGATCTTGTACCAAAGTTGGCTATGGAAGAATGCAAGATTGGAAATTCCGAAGTTAAAATTTATGGAATAGCAAAGGGTTCAGGTATGATTTATCCAAATATGGCTACAACTTTAGGGTATATATTTACAGATGCAGATCTCTCATCAAGTATTTTAAAAAAATTACTAAAAAAAAATATAGAAACAACCTTTAACGCTATTACTTGCGATGGCGATACAAGTACTAACGATATGGTTTCAATTTTTGCAACCAAGAAAGCTAAGCATGTCAGGGTAAATAATATTAAAGATCCAAACTTAAAAAATTTTGATAATGCTTTTCATTCTGTATTATTAAATTTAGCAAAAAGAGTAGCAGCTGATGGTGAAGGATCTTCAAAATTTGTCTCTGTTAATGTTATTAATACAAAAACTATTGAAGATGCTAAAAAAATTGCATTTTCAATCGCAAACTCACCTTTAGTAAAAACTGCAATTGCGGGTGCAGATCCTAATTGGGGTAGAGTTATTATGGCAATAGGAAAATCAAATGTTGAAATAAATTTAAATAAATTGGCAATCAATTTTGGCGACATTAAAAT
>QCKR01000042.1 GCA_003215185.1 Pelagibacteraceae bacterium AG-410-D23 | reverse complement strand
TGAGCCATGCATCTTTCACCAGCAGAGCCATAGGCTGCTCCCATTAAACCATTAACTGCTTGATCTAGATCACAATCAGGCATTACAACACAGTGGTTTTTTGCTCCTCCTAAAGCTTGAACTCTTTTTTCATTTTTTGCTGCATTCTCATAAATATATTTTGCAATAGGAGTTGATCCCACAAAGCTTACGGCTTTAATGTCTTTGTTAGTTAAAATCGCATCAACTACTTCCTTATCACCATTTATCACATTAAATACTCCATCCGGCAATCCAGCTTCTTTGAACAACTCTGCTAATTTAATTGAAATTGAAGGATCTTTTTCTGATGGTTTTAATATAAAAGTATTTCCGCAAGCTATAGCCATAGGAAACATCCACATTGGAACCATGGCTGGAAAATTAAATGGAGTTATTCCTGCACAAACACCAAGGGGTTGTCTTATTGACCAACTATCAATATCTGTACCAACATTTTCTGTAAATTCTCCTTTTAAAACTTGTGGGATACCACAAGTAAATTCGACGACTTCAAGTCCTCTTACTAATGAACCTTTTGCATCTTCATAAACTTTACCGTGTTCAGAGACAATCATTTTAGTTAGTTCATCAGAATTTTTTTCAATTAATTCTTTGAATTTAAACATAATTCTTGCTCTTTGAATTGGTGGTTTTAAAGACCAGGTCTCAAAAGCTTTTTTTGCAATATCTACTGCTTGATCTAAATCTGATTTTAAACCTAATATCACCTCAGATTGTTGTTCTCCAATTGCTGGATTAAATACTTTTCCTCTTCTGCCAGATTTTCCTGGAATTATTTTTCCATTTACAAAATGTTGAATTAAGTTCATGTTAAAAATTATTTAATTAAGTAATTAACCTGTTGCAAGCATTTTCTTTATAGATGCAATAGCTTTTGCAGGATTTAAGCCTTTTGGACATGCATTTGTACAATTCATAATGGTATGACATCTATAAAGTTTTAGTTCATCAGCAACCTTCTTTAGCCTTTCTTTTCTATCTTCATCTCTGCTATCAATTATCCATCTATATGCTTGTAATAAAACTGCTGGGCCTAAATATTTGTCACCATTCCACCAATAACTTGGACAAGCAGTTGAACAGCATGCACACATTATACATTCATAAAGGCCATCTAATTTTGACCTATCTTCAACAGATTGTAAGTTTTCTTTATCTCCATCCTTCTTTGAAACTTTCAACCATGGCTGTACCGACTCATACTGTTTATATAAAGTGCTTAAATCACCAATTAAATCTTTTTGAACTTTCAAGTGAGGCAAAGGATAAATATTTATGTCTCCTTTAATTTCTTTATGAGGTTTTGTACATGCCAAACCATTTTTTCCATCCATATTCATTGCACAAGATCCACAAACTCCATGAGCACAAGACCTTCTATAAGCAATTGAAGGATCTATCTCGTTTTTAATTTTATTTAAAAGATCTAATACTTTTGATGGACAATTATCCATATCAACTTCGTAGGTATCTATACGAGGATTTTCACTATTTGAAGGATCCCATCTATAAATATTAACTTTTCTAATATTTTTTGAACCAGTTTTATCCTTATAATACTTGCCTTTCTGAACTTTAGAATTTTGAGGTAAATTTATTTGTACCATTAATAAACTCTTTCTTGAGGTGGAAAATATTGTACATCATTAGATAACGTTGATCTATGAACGTCTCTATAAGAAATTTTTGTTTCGCTACCTTTACACCAAGATAATGTATGTTTCATAAAGTTATTGTCATCTCTTTTGGGATGATCTTCTCTTGCATGAGCTCCTCTACTTTCTTTTCTTTCATATGCTGATTCTAATGTAACTATAGCCTGCCTTATTAAGTTATCAAATTCTAAAGTCTCAACTAAATCGGTATTAAAAATTAAAGATTTATCTTTTACTGATATTGATTCCATTCCTTCAAATGGTTTTCTTATTTCTTCTACTCCTTCTTTCAAAGTTTTTTCAGTTCTAAATACTGCACATTTTGACTGCATAGTTTTTTGCATTGCTAGTCTTAAATCGGCTGTTCTATTAGTTCCATTTCCATTTCTTAATTTTTCAAATCTATCTATACATTTATCTGTTTCTGAATTTGAAATTTCCTCATGTGGAGTTTCAGGTTTTACTAATTCTGCAGCTCTTTTTGCTGCAGCTCTTCCAAAAACCACGAGATCAATTAATGAATTTGATCCTAATCTGTTAGCTCCATGAACAGAAACACATGCTGCTTCACCTATAGCCATAAGCCCTGGCACAACTTTTTCAGATCCATTAACTGTTAAAACTTCGGCTTTATAATTTGTTGGGATTCCACCCATATTATAATGTACAGTGGGAACAACTGGTATTGGTTCCTTAGTTACATCTACATCTGCAAACAATCTTGAAGACTCTGAAATTCCTGGAAGTCTTTTTTCAATTACTTTTGGGTCTAAGTGATCTAAATGAAGGTAAACATGATCTTTTTGTTCGCCAACACCTCTTCCTTCATTAATTTCCATTGCAATAGACCTACTTACCACATCTCTAGATGCAAGATCCTTAGCTTTTGGAGCATATCGCTCCATAAATCTTTCTCCTTTAGAATTTAATAAGTAGCCTCCTTCACCTCTAACACCTTCAGATATTAAAGTTCCATGACCATAGATTCCTGTTGGGTGAAACTGTACAAATTCCATATCTTGTAAAGGTAATCCAGCTCTCAAAACCATAGCATTCCCATCTCCAGTGCATGTGTGAGCAGATGTAGATGAATAATATGTTTTTCCGTATCCACCTGTTGCTATTATTGTTATATGAGCTCTAAATCTATGAATAGTTCCATCATTTAAATTCCAAGCAATTAAACCTTTACACTCTCCATTTTTCATTAACAAATCTAATGCAAAGTACTCAATAAAAAATTCTGTATTGTGTTTTAATGCTTGACCATACATTGTGTGTAATATGGCATGACCAGTTCTATCTGCTGCAGCACAAGTTCTTTGAACCGTTTCATTGCCATAATTTTTAGTCATTCCACCAAAAGGTCTTTGATAAATTTTTCCATCTTCTGTTCGACTAAATGGAACTCCATATCTCTCTAATTCTAAAACTGCTCTTGGAGCTTCTTTACATAAATATTCAATACAATCTTGGTCACCTAACCAATCCGATCCTTTAACTGTATCGTACATATGCCATCTCCAATCATCTTCTCCCATATTTCCTAAAGCTGCTGAAATACCTCCTTGGGCTGCTGAAGTGTGACTTCGAGTAGGAAAAACCTTTGATATGCAGGCTGTTTTCAGTCCAGCTTCACTAAGACCTACTGCAGCTCTTAGACCTGCTCCTCCAGCTCCTAGAACAACAACGTCATATTCATGCTCTATAATTTTATATGAGCTCATAAAGTTAATTTATACAATAAAAGTAATGTTGATATTGGGATTATTATAGCAAATAAATAAAGTAATTTGTTTGCGATATTTTTTAATTTTTCACTATCAATATAATCTTCAAAAACCTCACTAATACTTAGCGCTGAATAAAAATAAGCAAAAATAATAAACAATGAAAATAAAAATTTTGTTGGTTGGTTAGTAAAAAATATTAATACTTCTTCATAATCTCGATCATAGAATGATACTAAATTAAATAAAAACCATACCATTAATGGA
>QCKR01000041.1 GCA_003215185.1 Pelagibacteraceae bacterium AG-410-D23 | reverse complement strand
ATATTTTCACCTCTTAAAGCTTTTTCAACTTCCTGAACAGTCAAATCATTTGCTGCTAATTTAATAGGGTCTATCCATACCCTGATACTTAGTTCTCTAAGTCCCCCAACTAAAATTCTACCTACATTTTTTACACTTGAGAATGTATCTACTAAATATCGTTCAGCATAATCACCAAGCTCTAGATCACTCCAAGTAGAAGACGAAAGTGCTAACCACATTGTTGTAGTAAATCCTGCAGCTTGTTTTAATATTTGTGGTGGATCTGATTCTGATGGTAAATTATCTACAACTCTTGCAACTCTTTCTCTTATATCGTTAGCCGCATTATCCAAATCAATACTCGTATCAAATTCAATTTTTATTGTGCTTCTTCCATTTTCAGATTTAGAATCAATATTTTTAATTCCCTCCGCACCACCAATCACGTCTTCTAAAACTTGTGTAACTTCTTGATCAATTATGGGAGCAGCTGCAGAAGCATAATCAACTTGTACCTGCACTACTGGCGGCTGTAATCCTGATGGAAGCTCTCTTACTGGTAACTTCCAAAAAACGAAAATTCCAAATACAATTAAAATTAAAGACATTACCCATGAAAAAACTGGTCTTCTAATGCTTAATTCAGTTATGAACATTTAATTATGTGTTATTTTTAGTTTTTAATAGGTTTAATTTTACTTCTTGGATAGACTTTTTTTAATCCCTCAGCAACGATTATGTCTCCAATACTTAATCCAGATAAAACTTCAATCTTACCTTCTTGTCTTATGCCGATTTTTATTTCAACTTTATTTGCTATATTATCTTTTGATACTTTATAGACGTAAGCTTTTTCACCTTCCACCATTACACTTGTATCAGGTATGCTCAGCGAATTTCTTTTATTATAATTAACAGTTACTTCTAAAAGAGATCCTGGAATAATTTCAAAATCTTCATTATTAATTTTTATTCTTGTTAAAAGACTTCTGGTATCTGCATTGATTCTACTTGAAACAGCATCTACTTTTCCAGTGTATATTTTATCTTTATATCCTGAGAAACTTGCCTCAATAGCCAAGCCTTTTTCTATTTCTGGAGCAAAAGTTTCTGGAATTTTTATGTCAGAATAAATAATTGAACTATCGTCCAGAGTTATAATAATTGAACTATCTGAGCCAAGAATATCTTCTGTTATACCTCTATATCCTAAGATACCACTAAAGGGTGCCACAATATTTGAGCTTTTAAGTTTTACAATTAAATCTCCCTTATTAACATATTCTTCAAGTTCTAGATCAGATACTAATTCATTTTTTTGTATCCTAAATGTTTCAGTTTTTTTTGAGATAGCAGTACCAAAACTTTGAATTTTTTCTGAAAATTCTTTTTGAACTACTTCAGTTACAATTATTCCTGGGGGTGGTCTTTTGCCAAATTTTTTTGCAAAATGGGCACCTATCATAGTTCTAGCAACAATAACACCGGCAATTACTAAAAAAAAAATTGCTATTATTATAATAACTTTATTTGATCTTTTCATTTTTATATTTTTCCATATTCTGCCCAAGAGCCATCATAAATAGTTGGGACATATTTAATATTTATTAAAGAATAAGCAAGAGCTAAAACTGCTGCTGTAATTCCAGAACCACATGAAAAAACAACATCTTGGGGTAATTTGGGTCCGAAAATATTATTAAACTTTAAAGATATTTCATTAAGATCTTTAAAAGTATGATTTTCGTTTATTAAATCTCCAAAAGGTAAACAAAAAGAATTTTTAATAGATCCACTCCTTACACCTTTTCTAGGCTCAGGATCTTTTCCTTCGAAACGTCCTTTACTTCTTGCATCAACTAATTCAAATTTTTTATTTAATATATTTTGATCAATTTGATTTTTATTTTTTACCAATTTCCCTTTTTCTTTTGCTATGTAATTTGAAACTTTTATTTTAGTAGTATCACTTGTTATAGGTTTTTTTTCTGATTTCCATTTTTTTAAGCCTCCATCCAATACCTGGACAAGTTTTGGATCATGACCAAAATAGATAAAATTATACCAACATCTACAAGAACTAATTACATCTGAATTATCATATATAACTATTTTATCGTTATTTGATATCCCAGTTAAAGAAATAATTTTTTCCCAGCTTTTTTCACTTGGTAGCATATGAGGAAGATTTGTATCTTGATCAGAATTTTTATCTAAATCAAAAAAAATAGCATTTTCTATATGTTCCAAAAGATATTCCTTATAAGGATCTCGCTTTGAATTGGGCATGTGCCATGAACAATCTATTATTTTAACATTATTCTTATTTTTAAATAACCACTCTGTTGAAACAATTGACATTAAAAATTTTTTTCTAAATATTTTTGATGATATTCTTCAGCTTTACAATAATTTTTTATTGGAGAAATTTTTGTAGTTATTTTTCCATTATATTTATTATTATATTTTGTTAATACTTTTTTAGCTGTTTCTTCTTGTTTTTCATTTAAAAAAAATATTTCACTTCTGTATTGTGTCCCAGTATCTGGTCCTTGCCTGTTCAAGGTAGTTGGATCGTGCATTTCAAAAAAGTGGGATAGAACATCTTCATACGATAATTTTTTTGTATCAAATTCTATTTTTACAACTTCTGCATGATTAGTATTTCCTGAACAAACTTCTCTATAATTTGTGCCGCTTGAATTACCTCCGCAATATCCAACTTCTGTTTTTGTTATTCCATTTAATTTACTAAATTTAATTTCTGGTCCCCAAAAACATCCCAAGCCTAAAATTGCTATTTCCATTGATTATTGTTTTTTTTAATTTAAAGTTATTATTATGCTTTCCAAAAATCAATTAGGCTTTTTGTACATGTTTTTATCGGTATGTGCATTTTCTGCTATGGATTTAATAGTTAAATGGTCAGAAAATTACCCAGTTGGTGAAGTATTATTTTTTAGAGGTTTATGTGGAATAATACCATTATTTTTTTTTATTCCAAAAGAGAGATATTTTGATTTCTATAAAACTAGTAGATTTTTACTTCATCTTAAAAGATGTGTGGCAGGGTTAATTGCTATAGTTGCAATATTTATTGCATTAAGAAAACTTCCCTTAGCAACAGTTGTAAGCATTACATTTGCTGCACCAATATTTACTACAATACTCTCAATTTTTTTATTAAATGAAAAAGTTGGTTTATACAGATGGTTAGCTGTTATTGTAGGCTTTATAGGTATATTAGTAATTTCAGAACCAGGATTTAATTCATTAAACTTATATTATGTATATCCAATAATTTTTTGTTTAGGACTTTCATATGTTGCAATTGCAATAAAACAATTATCATCATCCGAACCTGTTTGGTTAATAAGTTTTTATTTTTCTATATCTATAATGTTTCTTAGTTTTTTTACAATTCCCCAAGGATGGTTGCTGCCATCAGTAAAAGATTTAATTTTATTATCTCTTTTAGGAATTTTAGGTGGATTAGCAAATTTATGGCTCACACAATCTTACAAACTTTCAGATGTTTCATTAGTTACACCTCTAAAATATTTAGCCTTAGTTTTTGCTATTTTTTTTGGTTATATTATTTGGGATGAAATTCCAACTTTAAAAACATTAATTGGTTCTTCCTTAGTAATTATATCTTCAATAATAATTTTTAGAAGAGAGATATTTTATAAAAAACAAGTTTCTATTTCTAGACATGAATAAACCACCTAAGTATTGGCATAAAGCAAAAAAAATTCTTTCAAAAAGAGATCCAGTTTTTAAAAAAATTGTTAAGAAATATAATAAAGGTTATCTAACTAGCAGAAATAAACCTTTTTTTTCATTATGTAGAACAATTATAGGTCAACAAATTTCAACAAAAGCTGCTGATTCAATTTGGTCAAAGTTTG
>QCKR01000040.1 GCA_003215185.1 Pelagibacteraceae bacterium AG-410-D23 | reverse complement strand
ACAAACTGTTATTTATTTCTTTAGATAAAGAAAAATTCATCAAATCTGTGCTATCAACTTTAGTTTCGCCTGGATCAAAATCAAAAACTTTTCCATAATGCTTATAATTAAAATTTAGATTGAAAGGTCCAATTAGATCTGTAACAAATTTTTTTGTGTAGTTTGCTCCATACGTTAAATCTGGTCTATTTAACTGATGACTGCCATCTTTCTTTTTACTAGAAGATATAGTGTTAAATAAATAAATTGTTTGGTCCTCACCTTTTAAAGAAAATGCTGTTTCTAAACCATCTTGCTTAAGGTCTTGAGCTGTATTTGTATAACCCGAACCTCCATTAAAACTACTATCGTAAAGCAATGCATCTTTAATTGAACTTCGATAAGCTGTTGTTTGAATAAATATATTATCTGAAAAACTATATCTCATAAAAAATTCATTTGTATTACTTTTTTCAGGTTTGGCATTTGGATTAGCAACATGTTTATAGGAGTCTGTTCTGCCATTATTTCCATATAGCTCATATAAACTTGGATTTCTTAAACCAGTAGAATGAGTTAAACCAAATTCAAATTTATTTATTAATTTTTTTAAATTTATTTTGTATGTAGAATTTACATCTGTAGTTTTGTGATCATCTACCCTTCCATAAAGTGACAAAATAGTACTTTCTGAAAATTTAATTCCAGTATTTCCAAAAACAGCAAGATTATGTACGAATCCTTTCGTTGATGGTTGAGACCAAGATCCATCATCAGTAAAATGCGCCCAATCATATTTGTATTCACTACCAAAACCAAAAGAAAATTTTCTTGTAGTTGCTATTTTTCTTTCTCCTCTTGCGACAACCGACTCGCTATAATATTCATCATAATATCCACCATTTTCATAAGTTCTATCATAGTTATTATAATGAAAAGTTAAGGAATCTTCTGAATTTTTTGAGATTCTATCAAATCCTGTTTGAAAAGCATACATGTTATCATCTGCAACATAACCTGTCTCTGCTGAAGCGCTTCCATCGTAATCGGACTTAGTTTCTCTTGAATATAATATGGATCTAAACTTTAGATCATCTTTTATCCATTTTACAATATTTAAATTTAGTTGAGTATTTTTTGTGCCATCATCTTCCTTTCCTCCATGTCTTGCGCTGCCAGTTTTACTTTGAGTTTCAGAACCTTTAAAATTAATATGCCAGTCATTAGAAGTGATTATTGTGTAATTTCCATCAAATGACTTATTATCTTCATCAAATCCACTCATTGAAAAATAATTTTGATAGTCAATATCTGTTACAAAATTAATAGCTCCGCCTATAGCAGAAGGTCCGAAATGTGCACCATTAGCACCCTTATAAATTTCTACCTGTTGAATAGTTTGTACAAAGTCTTGACCGAAATTATGTAGCCCTTGAGTTGTTGATTGATCATTGATTGCTATTCCGTTTAACAAAACTAAAGTATGGTTAGAGTTCGTTCCTCTCATAAACAAAGAAGTTAGCTGTCCACGTTGTCCATTTTGTTTTAAATCTAATCCTGGAACCATATTTAAAACATCATTAACGTCTAAAGCTCCGCTGTTAATAATATCTTGTTTGGTAATTATTTGTTTCGATACACCACCTGATGAATAGGCTGAGGTATTAGGAGTTTTGTTAACTGTTATACATGGAATACCTTCTCTATTATTCCATTTACAATTTTCTATAATTTTAGCTTCAAGGCTAGAAATTATTAAAATAAAAAAAATAAAAATTTTTATTAGCATATGCTTGTCCTCACCAAATGTAAGCTTACAATAATGAGTAAGCTTGTTTAATTTAATGCCGCTGCTAATTTTACATTGTAGAACTAGACTTTTCCTGGCCTTCATTCAACATCGGACTTTATTGGGTGGCGCTCGGACTCAACTTAGTTACCGTTGCAGGAACAGTTAATGATTTTCACATTATTCCCCACCAACTTTCAATATTTTCAAGAATTATATTTTATTATAATAGTTGTCAAATAAAAAATTTGATTTTCTTTAAAAAAATTTAAATTTATTTTTTAAACAAAATTTCATTTTTTTTGTATTCCACTCACCCCATGGCTTTTCAATTAACTCAAAATAATGGCAATCACCTTGTTTATCATAAAAATATTTCCATTTTCTTCTAAGAAAACTCTTTAAAAACTCCGCGTTTGCTCCTCTACCATCAATCAAAATAAATGTTCCTGGTTCTAAAAAAAATTCGAAATAAAGAATATCAGCCGACATTGGAACTCTAGATATTTTATTAAAACTAAAACCCATAAATTTTTTTTTGACTGCATGTAAAGATGGACCATCTAAATATATTAAATCAGGCGAAATATTTGGCAAATTTCTATGCTTCAAAGCATATTTACCTTGATAGTTAACTATATCAACTTTACTAAACATTAAAGTAATGTGGCTTTTAAGTTTTTTAGGAATACGCTTTTTGGTTAAATTTAGAAAATGCTTATCTTCGCCTATACTATAAATATGAAATTGTTTTTCGCATCGAATATCATCAACTTTTCCAAAATATTTTTTTAGTATATTTTTTGCATCTGCTATAAATACTGTTGAGAATCCAGATCCAATTTCTAAAGTATTAAATACTCTTCTTGTTAAAACTAACCAGTGAAGCCTACAGAGATCTGGTAATTCATAAGCCAGTGGTTTTTTTTCATTTCCTTTTACTTGTATTAAATATCTTTTATTTTTATTTTTTATTTTATCTTCAGAAATTTCTTTAAGTAAATAATGTAGCTCGAAAAAATCCATATATGATTTGATTTTTTTTTTTTCTACAAAGCTTTTTAAATTAAATTTTTTTAAAAAATTTGTAATTTTTTTAAAATTGTCAAAATTAAGTACTTTTCTCTTCATAATAATTTGTTGATTAATATTTTATAAATTTACTCATATCAACAATTCTTTTTTGATTTTAGCAGCGAGACTAAAAGAGTCTAATTTATGGTGCCTTAAAACTTCCTCTGGTGTTCCACATTTTGGAAATTCATTTAAACCAAATTTTTTAAAGGTTTTATTATTTAAAATTTTATTATCTATTAAAAAAGAAATCATTAGATCAGAAAGTCCACCATTTATATTATGATCATCCAAAAAAAATAAATTTTTTGTTTTTCCAATAACTTTTTTTAACCATTTTTTATTAAAAAAATTTATGCAAGGAATATTAACAACGGTAATGTTTATTTTATCTTTTTTTAATATTTTATATGCTCCATATGCTTGATTAATCATTGTTTGCCCATAAGAAAATATAATACCATCATTGCCTTTAGTCATAACGGAACCTTTACCATTTTTAAAAATATATTTACTTGGTAGATTTAACGAGTTGTTTGGAGGTGGACCAATAGATAATCTTATTGCACAATTATTTTTTTCTGAATTTATACAATGTTTTAATATTTTTTTTGTTTCTATTGAATTGTAAGGATGAAAAATTTTCATGTTTGGTATACTAGATAAAAGAGAAATATCTCTTAGACTTTGATGAGATTTCCCTGCACCGGCAGGTAAAATTCCTGCGTATAAACAAATATAAATAATTTTAGTATTTTCGGTAGAGTTATTATATATCTGTTCATTAGCTCTGGCTGTTAGAAATGATGCAAAAGAATTAACAATAGGTAGAAGGCCGGTTAGTGCCAAACCGCCTGCCATAGAAACCATATCTTGTTCAGCAATTCCATTTTGAATAAATCTTTTAGGAAATTTTTTTGAAAATTTGTTTAAATTTAAATCGTCTGAAAGATCTGCATCTAGAACAATAATTTTTTTATTTTTTTTTGCATTTTCAATGAGGCTTTCTGTGAAAGAATAGGTTATCCATTTTTTTTTATCTAATTCTATCATTTAATGAAT
>QCKR01000039.1 GCA_003215185.1 Pelagibacteraceae bacterium AG-410-D23 | reverse complement strand
ACATAGATACAGCAAATACTGCTAAGTATACTGCCATTAAATAAAGCAAATAAAGCCCATTTGAACCCTGCTGAGTAATTTCAAAAGAAATAACTGGGCCATTAATAATGCTAGCTTTACCTCCCATTCCCAAAAATATAACGATAAGACAAAGAGGAATTCCTAATACCAATGATCCCATAGAGTTTGTCCAAGCTTTTTTCCGTTCACTAAAACCAGTGTATAAAACATCAACTCTTACATGACCTTCATGCATTAAAGCGTATGCGCTAGCAAAAAGATAAAGTGCAGAATACCAAAAACGAACTAAATCTCCTTGAAAAGCCTGTTCATACTCAAATATAAATCTGGATAGAACAATTGCAAATTCACTAGCAACCACTAAAATTGCTAACCAAATAAAACCAACTGTTCTTGTAAAATATCCAATGACAAATGAAATTAATATTAAAGGAAAATGAACATAAGTAATTCTAAAATTTGGAACAACTAGTTTTACTTTTAAATATTCACCTAAAATTGGTCCGGTTAATTTTTCAACAACCATAAATGAAACTATTGCATCTGCAATTCCAACAATCAAAACTGCCCAAAAAGATGAACGAATAATATAAGCAGTAAAATTAGTAAGAATTTTTGCATCAGATTCTAAAGATTGTTTAATAGATTTTAAAACATAAAAAACTACTACAAATAATGATACGAGATAAAAAAATAATTGAATAAAAGCAAAAGTTAATGTTGATCCTTCCAAAGGTTTATTTAATTTTTTAAACCCAAATAAACCATATTGTGAAAACAGTTGTTTAATACCGGGCCAATCAAACCAAACTGTTAAGATATTGTTAACTAAAAAAACAAAAGTAATTGCCAATATTGAATAGCTAAATATTCTAATTAATATTGGTAAATTATTTTTTGTAATCATAAAAACAAAGAATCTATTTATTAAAACCCTCTAAAATAAAGGGCCCTTAATAAAGGGCCCTTATATCAAATTTTACTCTAACTTTAAGTATTAATTAAAGTCCTAAAGCTCTATTTCTTTGTGCAATATATGGTGAGTCAGACAAGTTTGTCCAAGCACCAATTTCTTTACGAGCTTTAACAAAAGCTGCGTGCGTTTTAGCGGCAAGCGCACTATGCTGTTGTACTTCATCGTAAACTTCTGCAGCACCTTTCGCAAATGCGTCATAAACTTTATCATTAAATTTCTCAAGTTTAACACCATGATCATTTACTAGACGAGCCAATGCAGCACCATTTTTAGCATTATACTCAGCCATTGTAATTTCATCTGCCCAAGCACACGCAGTTTTAATTGTCATTTGATCTGATTTAGTTAAGCTTGTAAACCATGATTTATTAACACCACATGCTAACATCGAACCAGGTTCGTGCATACCAGGATAGTAATAGTATTTAGCAGCTTCATGGAACTTCATAGCTTCGTCATTCCAAGGACCTACCCATTCAGTTGCATCAATTGCTCCTGAAACAAGGTTTTCATAAATTTGTCCACCAGGAAGTGAAATTGGAGAACCTCCAAGTTTTCCAAGAACTTGTCCACCTAATCCAGGCATACGCATTTTTAGACCTTTAAAGTCATTAGCTGATCTAATTTTTTTATTAAACCATCCACCCATTTGCACTCCAGTGTTACCAGCAATAAAACTTTGAGTTCCATAATCATCAGTTAATTCATCCCAAAGAGCTTGGCCTCCACCATGGTGAATCCAAGCGTTTATTTCTGAATAAGTAAAACCAAATGGACATGCTGTAAAGTATCCAAAAGCTGGGTGTTTTTTAACCCAGTAGTAGTCTGCAGCATGATACATTTGTGAGTTACCTGAAGCAACTTCATCAAATGAGTCAAAAGCTTTTACTCTTTCACCAGAAGCATAATAAGTAACTTGTATACGTCCGTCACTCATATCGCTTAATCTTTTTGCAAATCTTTGCGCACCTGTACCTAGACCAGGAAAATCTCTTGGCCAAGTAGCTACCATTGCAGCTTCTACTCTTTCTGCAGCAACGGCTGGAGCAGCTAAAGATGATGCAGCCACGGCAGCAACACCAGTTGCAGCAGCAGCTTTAATAAACTTACGTCTTGCAGGAGTTTTTCCTTTTAACGTTTTATTTATTTTTGACATATGTCATCCCCTCTATTTGATTTGTTAATTAACATTTCAATATTTAATCACAAAAATTTTAAGGAGTCTTAATAAAAAAACTATATTCAACTCTAAGGTGTAATATATTATTTAAATATCTTGTATTTTATTTAATTTAGATCAAAAATTTTTCCTGGATTCATTATATTGTTTGGATCCATACTTCTTTTAATTGATTTCATTGCTGGCAAGTTATCAGGATGTTGTTTCAATAAATAATGTTTTTTTTGTAAACCAATGCCGTGTTCTCCAGTTATTGTTCCTTCTAGTTCTAAAGCTTTTTGAATAAGTTTGTCGCTATAATCTCTTATTAGTTTCTGTTTTTCTTTATCATTAGGATCATACAAAATAATAGAATGAAAGTTACCATCCCCAACATGACCAACCATTGGAGCAATTAAACCATTATCTTTAACATGTTTTTCTGCCCAAGAAACACATTCTACAAGTTTTGAAATTGGAACACATATATCTGTTGAATATACTTTCATATTATTACCTAAAGCTTTGACTGAATAATAAACATCGTGTCTTGCCTGCCATAACTTGTTTCTTTCTTCAATTGATTCAGCCCATTTAAAATCACCACCTCCATTATTTTTCGATAATTCTTCAACAATTTTTATTGATTCTTTATTTGACTGCTCACTTCCATGAAATTCAAAAAAAAGAGTTGGAGAAGCTTTTATATTTTCTAATTTAGAATATTTAATACTTATTTCCATTTGATCTTTGTTTAGCATTTCAATTCTTGCAATATTAACTCCATATTGAATTACTTCTTGAGATGTTAAAACTGCCGAGTCTAGATCAGGAAAATAACAAACAGCACTCATAATACTTTCCGGAATTGGAGATAGCCTTAATTGCACTTCAGTTATAATTCCTAGTGTTCCTTCAGAACCAATAAACAAATTAGTTAAATTATATCCTGCAGAAGATTTTTTTGCTCTACCTCCTGTTTTAATAATTTCTCCATTAGCTAAAACAACTGTTAATCCTGTTATTATTGTTCTCATTGTACCATATTTTACCGCCATAGTTCCTGAAGCAGAAGTTGCAGCCATTCCACCAAGAGCAGCATCAGCACCTGGATCAATGGGGAAGAAAACTCCATCTTCTCTTAAATATTCATTTAATTGTTTTCTTGTTACGTTCGCTTGAACTCTACAATCAAAATCAGCTGCATTAACACTTAAAACTTTATTCATTTTTTCTAAAGAAATTGTAATACCATTTTCATTACCTACTACATTTCCTTCAAGAGAAGTTCCTGTTCCAAATGGAACAATGGGAATTTTGTGATCATTACATAACTTTAATATTTTTGAAACTTCTTCATTTGTTTCTGGAAAAACTACCGCTTGGGATAAAACTGGGTCATAAGTATCCTCACCTCGAGCATAGTTTGCTCTTGTAGACTCAGACATTGAAAATCTACCATTAAAAATTTTTTTTAATTCTTTTTGTACGTGTTCATTCATTTTTTTAGATAATATAAAATTTATATAATAAAATATACTATATTAACTTAGCATTTTTTTAATATTTTCTAGTGCTTGAGAAATATTATCTTGAGAAGCTGCAAAACTAAATCTTACGTGATTCACAGCTTTTTTACCAAAAGATATGCCTGGTATAATTGCTACGCCAGCTTCATGAAGACATTTTTTTGCAAATTCTTCTCCATTCATTCCAGTTCCTATAACATTTGGAAATGCATAAAATGCTCCACCAGGTAAACTACACTCAATTCCGTTAATGCTATTTA
>QCKR01000038.1 GCA_003215185.1 Pelagibacteraceae bacterium AG-410-D23 | reverse complement strand
GAGCTTTTACCGCTAAAAATATTCTATCGAGAGTTTCTCCCGTTGAATCAGAAACTAAATAAATCTCATATGTATTACTCATGGATAAACTGTTTATAACTTATAGTTGTTAATCTTATATACATAAATTTGAATTTTAATGTTTTTTAAAGTGTAAAAAGCTCTATTTATTAACAATATTACACATGTTAATAAATATTATAAAGTTTATTAAATAATATAAAATTAGTAAAAAAATAGGTGAATTTGTTAAATTTAATAAACAATAAGGTTGGGGATAAATGTTTAATAACGTGTTAAAAAAAAGTAATTATCCTTATTCATATAACATAATACTAATACTAAAGTTTTATATATAATTTATAATGATCAATCCACTACATGATTGCATAATTAATAAAAATACAACTAATAATCCTATTTGGTTTATGAGACAAGCTGGTAGGTATTTGCCAGAATTTCAAAAAATTAGAAAATTGAATCCTAATTTTATTAATTTATGTTTAAATCAAAATTTAGCTTCAGAAATAACTCTTCAACCTTTAAGAAGGTTTGATTTAAGTGCTGCTATAATTTTTTCAGATATATTAATGGTACCTTATGCTTTAGATCAAAAAGTAAATTTTAAAAAGAATTTTGGTCCAGAATTAGAAGATTTTAATATAAAAAATTTAATCGAATTTAATAAAAAAGAATTTATTGAGAAATTAAAACCCATTTATAATTGTATAAAAAAAACAAAATCTAACAATTTATTAAGAAATAAAAATTTAATTGGATTTATTGGAGCTCCTTGGACATTATTAGTTTATATGATTAATAAAAAATCACCGAAAAAAGAAATTAGTAAGAATTTTTTTAATAATAAAGATTTAATTAATAATATTTTAAAAGTTTTAGATAAGTTTTTAAAAATTCATGTTGAAAACCAAATTAATAATGGAGCCGACATAATACAAATTTTTGATAGTTGGGCGGGTTTATTAGATGAAAAAGATCTTTATAAATATGTTTATAATCCCACGTTGAGTATAGTAAATTTTATTAAAAAAAAAAATGTTCCGGTAATTTGTTTTCCTAGAGGAATAAAAAACTATAAAAATTATATAGAATGTGTAAAACCAGATGCAATTTGTATAGACTATGAAGTTGATCCTTTGTTAATAAAAAAAGAAATAACAATTCCAGTACAAGGAGGTCTAAATCCTAACATTCTTTTATCAGATAAAGAAAATGTAAAAAAAGAAGCATTAAAATACTTAGATATTTTTAAAGATCATCCTTATATCTTTAATTTAGGACACGGAGTCTTACCTGAAACAAATCCAATGATGATTGATTATTTAGTTAAATTTGTAAATGATTATTAAATGAAAAGGGCAGTTATATTATTTAATTTGGGTGGTCCTGATAAATTAGAAAGCGTAGAACCATTTCTTTTTAATTTATTTAATGATCCAGCAATAATAAGCATTCCTTCCATTATTAGATATCCGCTAGCAAAAATTATTTCTAAAAGAAGAGCTCCTATTGCAAAAGATATTTATAGAGAAATAGGAAACAAATCTCCAATTCTTGAATTGACACAACAACAGTCCGAAAGTTTGGAAAATAATTTAAAAAAAGAAGGTGATTACAAATGTTTTGTAGTTATGAGATGTTGGCATCCAAGGGCTTCCGAGGTAATTAAACAAGTTAAAGAATATAATCCAGAAGAGATAATACTTTTACCGCTGTACCCTCAATATTCAGCTTCAACCTCTGGATCTTCAATTAATGAATGGAATGATTTATGTGAAAAAGAAAATTATAAAGTTAAAACTAAAATTATCTGTTGTTATCCTACTGAAAGTAATTTTGTAAAATCTCATGCAAATCTTATTAAAAAAACTGTTAAAAATTTAGAAAATAAAAATTTTAAATTACTTTTTTCAGCACATGGTTTACCAGAAAGTAAAATTAAAAAAGGTGATCCTTATCAATGGCAAATAGAAAAAACAGTAGAAGGAATAATGTCTGAGTTGATTAATGAAAATTTAGATTTTTTAATTAGTTATCAAAGCCGTGTGGGCCCGTTGAAATGGATTGGTCCATCTACCGATGAAGTAATTATTAAATATTCTAAAGAAAAAAAAGGAATTGTTATAGTTCCTGTGGCCTTTGTTTCGGAACACTCAGAAACACTAGTGGAATTAGATATTGAATATAAAAAATTAGCAGAAAAAAATGGTTGCAGTTTCTATAAAAGAGTACCAGCATTAGGAATAGAAGAAAATTTTATTAAAGGACTTACAGAATTAGTTCTACAAAAAGAAAAAAAAAGTAATTTTGTATCATCTGTGATTTGCCCTAATAAATATGTAAAATGTCCATGTTTAGAACTTTAAAAAATAAAAAATGAATACTTATCTATTATTTAAATCAATTCATCTTATAGCAGTTATTTCTTGGATGGTTGGGCTTTTATATTTACCAAGAATATTTGTTTATCATTCAGAAAATATAGAAAATGAAAATTCATCAAATATTTTTAAAACAATGGAGAGAAAACTATTTTATTACATTATGACACCAGCGATGATTTTATCATGGATTTTTGGTTTGTTGCTAATACATACCCTGGGTTTTTCGATTTTTAGTGAGTTATGGATGCAAATTAAGGTAATTTCAGTTGTTATATTAACAATTTATCATTTGTATTTAGGTAGTTGTGTTATTAGTTTTGCCAATAATCAAAACAATAATTCTTCAAAATTTTATCGAATTATCAACGAAATACCCACATTATTACTTATTATTATTGTTTTTATGGTAGTTTTTAAGCCCCTATAACCCTTGAAAAATTAGCAATAGCATATATATTAAGTTCATCTAATTACAACAATCCCACAAAATGAATATACAAGAATTAAAAAAAAATAATTCCGAGCAGCTCATTACACAAGCTGAAAAGCTCGGAGTTGAAAATGCAAGTACTTTACGAAAACAAGAAATCTTATTTGCTATATTAAAAAAATTAGCAGAAAAAGGTGAAGAAATTACAGGAAGCGGAGTTCTTCAAATGTTACAAGACGGTTTTGGTTTTTTAAGAGCCATGGAATCAAATTATTTACCTGGTCCAGACGATATTTATATAAGTCCAAGTCAAATAAGAAAATTTGGTTTAAGAACAGGAGACACAGTTGAAGGACCTGTTAGAGCGCCTAAAGAAGGTGAAAGATATTTTGCTTTACTTCAAGTTGGTAAAATAAATTTTGAAGATCCAGAAAAAGCAAGACACAAGATTGCTTTTGATAATTTAACTCCATTATATCCAAATAAACAATTAGTAATGGAAGTTGAAACAAATAAAATTTCTAAAAATCCTGATTTAACCCCAAGGTTAATTGATTTGGTTAGCCCAATAGGTAAAGGACAAAGATCTTTAATTATTTCGCCACCAAAAGCTGGAAAAACAATGATTTTACAAAGTATTGCGAACTCAATAACAGCAAATCATCCAGAATGTTATCTAATGGTATTACTTATTGATGAAAGACCAGAAGAAGTAACTGACATGCAAAGAAATGTTAAAGGAGAAGTTATAAGTTCTACATTTGATGAGCCCGCACAAAGACACGTCGCAGTAGCTGAAATGGTAATTGAAAAAGCAAAAAGATTAACAGAACATAAAAAAGATGTAGTTATTTTATTAGATTCAATAACAAGACTTGGAAGAGCCTATAATGCTGTAGTACCAAGTTCTGGAAAAGTATTGACTGGAGGTGTAGATGCAAATGCTCTTCAAAGACCAAAAAGATTCTTTGGTGCAGCAAGAAATATTGAAGAAGGTGGTTCTTTAACAATCATTTCTACTGCTTTAATTGATACTGGTAGTAGAATGGATGAAGTAATATTTGAAGAATTTAAAGGCACAGGTAATAGTGAAACAATACTTGATAGAAAAATTTCTGAAAAAAGAATATTCCCAGCACTTGATATAACTAAGTCTGGAACTAGAAAAGAAGAGCTTATTTTTGATAA
>QCKR01000037.1 GCA_003215185.1 Pelagibacteraceae bacterium AG-410-D23 | reverse complement strand
AAATTAATAATTAATAAAAATAAGGCCAAAGACTTGGGCGTTTCTACTGAAAATATTGGTAAAAGTTTAGAAACTCTTTATGGCGGTAAACGAGTTACCACATTTAATAAATCGGGAAAAGAATATCCAATAATTCTACAACAATATTTATCTGATAGAAGAAATAAAGACGGAATATCAAAAATTTTTGTGAGATCTGATACTACTGGAAAACTAATATCATTGATTAATTTAGTAAATTTTGAAGAAGAGGGAACTGCAAAAGAATTAGCTAGATATAATAGACAAAGAGCAGTCACTATTTCAGCAAATATTTCGGAGAACTACACACTTTCAGAAGCAATTAAATATCTTGAAAATGTAATGACTGAAGTTTCCCCTCAAAGTCAAATTACTTGGAAAGGCAAATCTGAAGAAATTAAAGAAACAAGCAATGAATTATTCATAATATTTGCTTTAGCATTATTAACAGCATATCTAGTTATGGCAGCAACATTTAATTCATTTATACATCCATTTATAATTGTTCTGACTGTTCCTTTAGCAATTTTTGGTGGATTAGTTTTTATTTTATTTCTAAATAGCTCAATAAATATTTTTTCTCAAATTGCACTGGTTATACTTATTGGTATATCTACTAAAAACAGTATTTTAATAGTTGATTATGCTAATCAAATTAGAACAACCGGAAAAAATATTGAAGCAGCAGTTAAAGAAGCATGCAGTATAAGATTTAGACCAATTATCATGACATCTTTAAGTACAATGATTGCAATGATGCCTTTAGTAATAGGTAATATCGGGCCTGGAGCAGGTGAAGGTTCTAGATTAGCAGTTGGTGCAACAATTTTGGGAGGAATGATAATTTCTACATTCTTTACACTTTATGTAACTCCAACAATGTATTTATCTTTAGCAAAAAATACAAAAAGAATAGATGCTGTAGATATAGAATTAAAAAAACAACTTCGTTAAAAAATTATATATTTATTTCTGTTAAGTTTATTTTCACAATTTTTTAATTGGTTTCTATATTTTTTTGCTTGTTTAGCAACCTTTTTGGCAATTAAAATAACTTTTGGTTTATTTTTATAGTTTTTATAATTACCCCATCCTTCGTGATATGCTAAATACTGTTTGAAGGCATCTTTTTTAGAAATTTTTAATATCTGTTCAGTTTTGTCGGTATACCATCCGATAAAATCTACGCTATCTTTAAATCTTGTTCTAGTTGCCAATTTATTATTAGTTTCATTTTTGTACTGTTTCCATGTTCCCTTTACTGCTTGGGAATAACCAAAAGAACTTGAAGGTCTTTTAAAAGGTATAATTTTAAATATTTTTTTTCTCTCTGGTTTTGCTAACCAATCAAAATCTGATTCCATTTTAATAATGGCTAATTGAATATAAATTGGTGTACCCCATTTTTGTTCAGTTTTTTTTGCATGTTTATACCAGAGATATCTTTCTGAAAAAATTGAACAACCATCTGCAGTATTTTTAGGAATAGAAGAGCATGAGGCTAAAAATAATATAAATATAAACAAAAATATACTTTTCACTATTTTATCCACATTTTTTTTCCCAAGAGGACTCAAAATTCATTTTCCAAATACCTAATTTTTTAGATTTTGCATGTTCTTGCTCTTTAGCATATTTTTTTTTTGAATACTTTACATAATCACATGCATAACCATTTTTTACCATAAATGATGAAATGCTTTCATAACCAATAAAACACTCAGCAACTGTTCTTCCCCATGGGTCTAGTTTCGCTTCTCTAATACAAACAACAATATTGTTGCCTATTTTTTCTCTAAGTTTTTGTTTTGAAAATTCATGACCAACTTTGTTTTTTTCAGGAGTATCTATTCCAGCGAAACGTATTTTTTCATTTCTGATTATAATTGTATCGCCATCAATAATGCTTGCTTTTCCTTTAGCAATATTTTTTTCTGAACTATAAGCAAATGAAAAGATAAAAAAAATTATGGTTATAAAACTACTTAAATTCAGACTTTGCTTTTTCATTAAGCTCATCCATTTTTTTTCTAATATCTTCGTCTGAAATGTTATGATCTTTTAGGTCTGCTTTTATTTTTCTAAATACATCTTCATCTCCTGCTTCAGCAAAATCTGCTTTGATTACAGATTGAATATATTCTTTTTCTTGATCTAAATTATATCCTAAAATTTGTGAAGCCCATTGACCAATATATTTATTTCTACGGGCGCTAACTTTAAATTGCAATTCTTCATCATGTGCAAATTTTTTTTCAAAACTTTTTTTTCTTTCATCAAATGTATTCATATTTTTTTCCAAGTTTTATATAAGACAAAAGGTATTATAACACCTAATATGTTCCCAAACAAATCACTGAATTGAAAATTTCTTTCAGGTATGAAAATATGAAATAGTTCAAGTACAATCGACAGTAAAAATAAATATTTTACAACAAAATTGAACTTCTTATCATTTACATAAGCCCAAAGACCAATTGTGGATAAAAGAAGAAAGGCATATACATGATTTGATGAAACAATAAAATCTTTTGTAATTTGTGGTTGATGATTAAAATCACCATAAATAACTCTTCCAAATATGCTGCCTGGATAAAGATAAAATATTATTAAAATTAAGTTCAATAAATGAAATACAATTTTAAGACTTTTTTTCATAGTAATAATAATTTTATATATTTTAATTAATTTATCAGTTATCAAAATAAAATATATGTCTCATTTAATTTTAGTCAGACATGGACAAAGTGAATGGAATTTAGAAAATAGATTCACTGGATGGGTTGATGTTGATCTTGCCCCAAAAGGTAAGCTTGAAGCTTGCAAGTCTGGAGAACTTTTAAAAATACAGAAAATTGAAATTAATTATTTTTTTACATCATTTCAAAAAAGAGCAATCAATACCTTAAAATTAATCCTCAATACTTTAAGAATGCAAGATTCTCAAATAATTAAAGCTTGGCAACTTAATGAACGACATTATGGAGCTCTCACAGGATTAAACAAAGATGAAATGAAAAAAACTTATGGAGATAAAGAGATACAAGAATTTAGAAGATCTTGGGATAAACTTCCTGAACCTTTAAACAAAAATAGTCCATATCATCCATTAAATATTAATGCTTACAAAGATGTTCCCACAAAAAATATACCTGATACTGAATCTCTTAAAGATACATACGAACGAGTTTTTCCTTACTTTGAAAATGAAGTTATAAGTAAATTAAAACAAAATAAAAATATACTTGTGTCTGCTCATGGCAATTCTTTGAGAGCAATATGTAAATATTTATTTAAGTTAGACGAAAATCAAATAACTAAATTAGAAATTCCAACTGGGAACCCATTGTTTATAAATTTCAATAATAAATTCGAAATTGTAAAATGTTATTATTTAGATAAAAAAAGAGCAAAAAGTTTAATAGTCTTTTAATAATTTATTATAAATTTCTAAAGCCATTGCTCCAAGTGGAGTAGTAGCTTTAACTTGTTTAGCACATTCATTAGCTAATTTTAGATCTTTATTCATCATACCTGCAGAAAATCCTGGTCGATAATTATTATTTGACGGCGTTCCCTCAATTAGTCCAGGTAGAGGAGGATAAACAGAAATTGGCCAACTATTTCCAGATGCATTTTTCATAATCTCGTGAACTTTTTTAATATCTATGTTTAGTCTTTTTGCTAACATTAAAGACTCAGATGCAGCAATCATTGTAATACCAAGCGACATATTGTTACAGATTTTAGCACCATTTCCACTTCCTAGATCACCAGCGTGAAAAATATTTTTTCCCATAATTTTTAATAAGGGCAGTGCAAGATCAAAAGCTTCTTTCGATCCACCAACCATAATATTTAAAGTTGCTTTTTGTGCACCCATAACTCCACCACTTACAGGGGCATCTATTATTTTAATTCCTTTTTCACTAGCTTTTTTTCCTATTTCGATTGATGTTTGAATATCAATTGTAGAACAATCAAGAAGAAGGCAATGGTAACAAAGATTTTTCCGCTATATCAAAAGTTGTTGGTGGTGATGCTTGGAATTATCCAATAGATTAATTACTTGTAAATTTCATCAACCTCAACACCGTAAGCTTCTACTAACTTATTATTCTGGTTGGCTATCCCCATAACATCAATCATTTCTTTAATCATCTCTTCTGTTGCACCTT
>QCKR01000036.1 GCA_003215185.1 Pelagibacteraceae bacterium AG-410-D23 | reverse complement strand
TAGCTTCTTCTTGTGTAAAAAAAGCTGTGTTCTCGAAAATATTTTTTTCTTTATTATATATATTTTTATATAAATTGTATTTTAACTCAGGAATTTTTTGTCTGTTTATCCTTGCTAAATATACAATATCAGTTTTTTGAAAATTATATTTTAGAAAAAGTTCTGTTGTATACTTGTATAAGTTTGAATGATTTTCAATTTTAATAGTTCTTATTGTTTTTATTTTTTTAGATAATTTCTCCCAAAAAATATCATTAAAATAATTTCTGTTGTTTATGTCATTTTTATATTGAGTACCTGAATAGTAATTTTTAAGACCTGGGGAAATATCAATAAGTTGTATAGATAAAATTGATATTAAGATAATTAGTTTAAAAAAATTTTTTTCAAATTTAATATATATAATTAATATACCGGAGAAAAATATTAAATAATAAATCGGCCAAACTAATCTACCGCTTGCCCTTATACTGCTTAATAAAGCCATTAAATAATTGTTTATCTTAATTGAAATTAAATTTAGATCACCAAAATTAACATTGTGTGAAATAGCAAGAACAAAAAAAATGAAAAAAATAACTAATGTTTTTTTATTAGAAAAAATTGTTTTATATTTTAAATTTATAAAATTAATAATAGTCAAAAACAATAAACAAAGTCCCCCCAACCCAAGATATGCGAATCCTTCATATTCGCCATTTTGAAATTTGCTTCCGGGTAGTAAAAGAGACCAATTAAAAGTTCGTACATAATTATGAGATGAGGGATTAAAAAAACTATTTAAATTTAAATTATAGTATCCATATCCAGCTCCCAATCCGTCTTCAGGTCTTATTGAAAAATAACCAACAACAAACATAGTTAACAATAAAATTGAGTAAGTAAAAAATATTTCTTTAAGAATTTTTATTATCGATTTCTTTTTTTCAAAAAATGAAAATATTTGGATAATTATGTTAAAAATAATTAATATAATTGTAAAATAAAAATGAATACTACATGAAAAAACTATATTAAATCCTCTTAAAAAATTTTTATATTTAGAATTTAAAATTTCAATATAAAAGGCAAAAAGTATTATCCATTGACCCATTAAACTTAAGTGTATTCCGCTTCTAAATAGAAATACTGGAGCTATAATAAAAAAAATTGAACCTATTATTGAAAAATTAGTATCATTAGTTTTTTTAAAAATAATTGCAAAAGCTAGCAATAGCTGAAGATAAATAGAAATAAAAATCCATAAAGAAAAATATTGAAAATTTATTGGTAAAAAATTTTTAAAAATCTTAAAAAAAATAGCAAATAATGGAATTGAGTCAGTGAATACTATACTATTTCCAAGATTGATGCCGTAGTTTGGATTAACACCTAGAGGAAATCTCCAAAAATCATTTTTAAAAAATTTCCATCCAATTTGGTGCTGAACTATATCTCCTATATTTAACCAGCTGTAACTATTAAAATTTATATTTTCAAATCCTACTAAATAAAAAAAAAATATAACGGATATCGTAAATAAAAAGAATTGGTTTTTTAAAAAAAAATAATTTTTCACTTTATATAAAAACCTTAATTAAATTATAGGTTTTTAATTATATCTTCTGTCATTTTTTTTGCATCAGCAAATAGCATTAAAGTATTGTCCCTATAAAATAAATCGTTGTCGATTCCAGCATAACCGGGGGAAAGGCTTCTTTTTACAAAAAGTACTGATTTGGATTTTTCCACTTCTAATATTGGCATGCCATATATTGGACTCTGTGGATCTGATTTTCCAGCTGGATTCGTAACATCGTTAGCACCAATAACATATGCAACATCACAATTAGCAAAATCATTATTGATTTCTTCAAGTTCAAAAACTTCATCGTAAGGAACATTTGCTTCAGCTAACAAGACATTCATGTGCCCGGGCATTCTACCTGCAACTGGATGTATAGCATATGAAACCTTAACGCCATTTTTTTTTAAAGCATCCACCATTTCTCTAAGCGCGTGTTGAGCTTGCGCTACTGCCATACCATAGCCTGGAACAATAATTACCGATGAAGCATTTTTCATCAAAAAAGCCGCATCATCAGAATTTCCACTTTTTACAGGTTTTTGTTCTTTTACTTTACCAGATGAGGACTCTTCATTTCCACCAAAGCCTCCTAAAATTACATTAAAAAATGAACGGTTCATACCTTTGCACATTATATAAGATAAAATTGCGCCAGAAGATCCAACTAATGCACCTGTAATTATTAAAGCAGTATTTTCTAATGTAAATCCTATTCCCGCAGCTGCCCATCCTGAATATGAATTTAACATTGAAATAACAACAGGCATATCTGCACCTCCAATTGGTATAATTAATAAAATTCCTAATAAAAAAGATATTGCAATTATTAACCAGAAGAAACTATCTAATTGAGTTTTGCATAGATAAAAAATTAGTACTACAGTTGATAAACCTAATAATAAATTAATATAATGTTGGGCTATAAATGTTATTGGATTACCTGACATTATTCCACGAAGTTTTAAAAAAGCTATAATTGAACCTGTAAATGTTATTGCTCCAATAGATGCTCCTAATGACATCTCAATTAAACTTGCAATTTTAATATTTCCGAAAGATCCTAAATTAAAAACTTCAGGATTTAGAAAAGCTGAAATCGCAACAAATACTGCTGCTAAACCCACAAGACTGTGAAAACCAGCTACAAGTTCTGGCATAGCTGTCATGGGTATTTTGAAAGCAATGAATGCTCCAATAGAACCACCAACTAATAAAAGTAATATAAGATAAAAAAATCCTGTAGAGAAGTTTCCTATCGACATTAAAGTCATAATAATGGCTATTGCCATTCCAATAATTCCGAATAGATTACCTTTCCTTGAAGTTTCTGGTGATGAAAGACCTCTTAAGGCCAAAATAAATAAAACACCAGAAATTAGATAAAAAACTGCTAATAGATTAGCTGACATAATTATTTACTTTTTTTTTTCTTTTTATACATCGCTAACATTCTTTGAGTTACAAGAAATCCGCCAAATATATTAACTGCAGCAAGAATAATAGCTAAATATCCAAATATGCTCGCTGTATTAAAAATATTTCCAGTATTTCCAGCTAAAGATGCAATTATCGCGCCAACAATTATTACAGATGAAATTGCATTAGTTACAGACATTAAAGGTGTGTGAAGAGATGGAGTTACACTCCATACAACATAATATCCTATAAATATTGATAATATAAATATACTAAGTCTAAATATAAAAGGATCTATTTCCATATCATTTTACCATTGTGTTTTTAATTATTTCATCTTCTAAATTAATATTAATTTTATTACTTTTTTTATCATAAAGATTTAAAACAAAATTGTGTAAATTTTTCGCATATAAAGAAGATGCTGATATAGGCAACTTATTTAGTATGTTACTTTCACCAAGTATTTTTACACCATTTTTTTCAATAGTTTCATTTAGTTTTGTATACGCAGTGTTTCCACCTTGTACTGCTGCTAAATCATAAATTACCGATCCAGTCTGCATATTATCAATCATTTTATCTTTAATTATTAAAGGAGCTTTTTTGCCTGGTATTAAGGCAGTACAAATTACTATATTAATTTTTTTTAAAGTTTCAGCCAGTAATTCTTCTTGTTTTTTTTTAAATTCATCTGAAGCTTCTTTGGCATATCCTCCTTTTGTTTCTAAATTTTCTGATCCTTCAACAGTTAAAAATTTTCCACCTAAACTTTCAACTTGTTCTTTAGAAGCAATTCTAACATCGGTAGCAAAAACTATAGCTCCCATTCTTTTCGCAGTAGCTATAGCTTGTAAACCAGCAACTCCCGCCCCTACTACTAATACTCTTGCTGCTGGTATAGTTCCTGCAGCAGTCATCATCATAGGTACAGCTTTTTGAAAAATTGCAAATGAATCGATCACGGCTTTATAACCGGCCAAATTAGCTTGTGAAGAAAGTATATCCATCGATTGAGCTCTTGTAATTCTAGGTAGTAATTCTAAAGAAAAAATATTTATATTTTTTTTTGATAAACTCATAAGTTTTTCATTATTTTGATATGGATTGAAAACACCTATTAATAATTTTTTCTCTTTTATTAATGACAAACTTGATTCCTCAGGAAGATTTAGTTGTAAAATTATATCCGATTTTTCTAAAACACTTTTTTTTTCCTCAATTTCACATCCTTCTTTTTTATAATCTTCGTTTGAAAAACCCAAATGTTCTCCATAATTTTGTTCAATCAAGACTTTAAAACCTAAAGAAATATACTTTTTTATTATATCTGGGGTTATTGAAACTCTTTTTTCTAAATCTTTATTTTCTGATACCGATCCAATGATCATAAAATCAAAGGCTTACTTTTGTCTCGCTTTAAATTTTGGATTTTTTTTGTTTATTATATAAACTCTACCTCTTCGTCTAACTAATTTAGAATTTAGATCTCTTTTTTTTAAGGATTTTAGCGAGCTAGCAATTTTCATAATTTTCAAAAGTTAAAAGCCTGGCAATGTCCTACTCTTCCATGCCTTAAGACAAAGTACCATCGGCGCTGAAGGGCTTGACTACCGAGTTCGGAATGGGATCGGGTATTACACCTTCGCAATAATCACCAGGCACACATCGTATACGAATTTAAATTAAACTTGTAAAGTAATTTTTA
>QCKR01000035.1 GCA_003215185.1 Pelagibacteraceae bacterium AG-410-D23 | reverse complement strand
AAATTAAAACTGGTTCCCTAGCAAGATCGGAAAGGGTTGCTAAATATAACAGGCTTCTCAAAATAGAAGAACAACTTGGAAAAAAAGCTAAAATGAATATCCTTTAAAAATGTTTAAAATAATAAAAAAAAATTACTTTCTACTGATTTCCACTTTTCTGATCATGTATTTTATTTTTAATCTTCTTGATGGAGAAAGAGGTCTATTCTCCTATTTTGCAAAAAAGAATAATTTAAATGAGATAAAAAAAAAAGAAATATATTATATTAATAAAATTGATGAACTTGAATTTAAAAATTCTCTTTTAACAACAAATTTAGATCTTGATTACATAGAAACTCTAATAAGAAGAAAATTTTTCTTTGGAAAAAAAAACGAAACTACATATATAATTAGCAATGATAATTAGACATCCAGAAAAAGTTAACAAACCAATCAATCCAATTAAAAAAAAACCTAGATGGATTAGATCAAAATTAATTAATAGCCAAGAATTTTTTTTAACAAAAAGTATTGTTAATCAAAATAAATTAAAAACTGTTTGCCAAGAAGCTAATTGTCCAAATATAACTGAATGTTGGAGCAAAAGACATGCTACATTTTTAATTATGGGAGATACTTGCACAAGAGCATGTGCTTTTTGTGATGTTATAACAGGAATACCTAAGCAGCTTGACTCATTAGAGCCAATAAAAATTTCATCAGCTATTAAAAAACTAAATTTAAGACATGCAGTAATCACATCAGTAGATAGAGATGACCTTGAAGATGGTGGAGCACAACATTTTTATAAAGTTATTACAGAAACAAGAAAAAATAATCCAGAAACAACAATAGAAGTTTTAACGCCAGATTTTTTAAGAAAAGGAGAATCTTACAAAAAAGTTATTGAAGCTAAGCCAGATGTTTTTAATCACAATATAGAAACTGTACCTAGCTTATATAAAAAAGTTAGACCTGGATCCAGATATTTTGCTTCACTAGAACTTTTAAAAAATGCAAAAAAAATTGATAAAAATATTTTTACTAAATCTGGTTTGATGGTTGGTTTAGGTGAAAACAAAGATGAAATTTTACAAGTTATGGATGATTTAAAATCTGCCGAAGTTGATTTTTTAACTATAGGACAATATTTACAACCATCTGTTAAACATCATCCTCTTCATAGATATTACAAACCTCACGAGTTTGAAGAATTAGGAAATATTGCAAAATCAAAAGGTTTTTTACTAGTTTCATCTTCTCCTTTAACAAGATCTTCATACCATGCGGACGAAGATTTTGCTAAACTTCAGAAAAATAGAATGAGTCAAACTAATGCCCAGAGCATCAGTTAAGAGATCAATTGATTGCAAAAAAGAACAATTAATTGATTTAGTTCTTGATATAGAAAAATATCCAACCTTTGTTCCTTTTTGCATAAATGCTAAAGTTTATGAAAAAAAAATTAAGCATGATTTAATATTAATCATAGCTGACTTAACTATTGGCAAAGGTCCTTTTAAAGATACATATAAAAGTGATGTAAAATTTAATAAAAAAGAAGATTCCATTTTTGTTACCAATCTTGACGGACCCTTGAAACACCTTGAAAACAAATGGAAATTTATTGAGAAAAATAATAGTACCGAGGTTTCATTTGATGTTGATTTTGAATTAAAAAATGATTTTTTAAATATCGTAATGACTAAATCTTTTCAATTTGGCTTAAATAAAATAGCTGATGCTTTTCAAAAAAGGGCAGAAGAACTATTTAGTAAAACTTAAAATTAAATTTAAAGCTTTATTCACAGAATATCTTTGAATTGAGTTTCTATCCTTATTTTTAAATAGGTATTTTTTAACCATAGTTTTGTTGCCTTTTTTAATACCTATATAAACCAAACCGACAGGTTTTTGTTTAGTTCCGCCCCTAGGTCCCGCAACTCCTGTAATTGAAACAGAAATATTAGTTTTGCTAATTTTATTTAAATTTTTAACCATAGAAAAACATGTCTCATAACTAACTGCACCATGTTTAGTTATAGTTGATTTAGGAACTTTAAGAATACTAATTTTTGCTTGATTTGAATAGGTAACAAGTCCAAGTGTAAAAATTTTAGAAGAACCACTAATTGCAGTAATAGCGCTTGAAAGCAAACCTCCAGTACAAGATTCTGCAAAAGATATTTTTAACCTTTTTTTAGTTAATAATTTAACTAATTTCTGAGAGAGTTTTTTCATGAGGTAGTTACCATATATAAAACAAGTACAGCAACAACATATAAACCAGCGCAGACATCATCCATGATAACTCCAAAACTGTTCTTAAAGTTTTTATCATAGTAGCTAACAGGGTAGGGTTTAGCGATATCAAAAATTCTAAATAAAATAAACATTATGAAATAAAACATTAATATTTGAATTGTTTCCTTTGGACCTTCATGTGCAATTTCGTAAAGACATATAGGGATTGATTGACCAATAAACTCATCAATTACTACCTCTTTAGGATCTTTATTATCCATATCTTTTATAAAAATATTAACTGAATAAAGAGAGATAAAAAAAATTATAATAACTGAAATTAAAATAATATTAGGAGAAACATTTAAAATATGAAATAAAAAAAATAAAAACAAAGTTGTAGCTAAAGAAGCAAAACTACCAGGTATTTTTTTAATCTTTCCTATTCCAAATAATGTTACAAATAAAAAATTGATTTTGTTAATCATATTTTATAACTGAAGTTATTACCTCGCACGCTATAGCTTTTTCTTTTCCGATTAAACCTAATTTTTCAGTTGTTTTACCTTTAATATTAATTTGATTTTTTGATATTTCACAAATTTTAGAAATTGTTCGAGTCATTTTATCCTTATGCCTTGATATTTTTGGTGTTTGAGTAATAATATTTATATCAATATTATTAACAAAATAATTTTTTAACTTTATTTGATCTATAATTTTTTTAAGCAAAATAGTAGATCTTATGTTTTTATATTTTTTACTTTTGTCAGAATATTTTTCTCCAATATCACCCATTTTACAAGCACCAAGAATTGAATCAGTGATCGCGTGTAAAACTGGATCCCCATCAGAATGACCAAGTGTACCAAGTGATGAGGGAATTTTTATACCACCTAAAAATAGTTTTCGTTTAGGTGCAAGTCTATGAACATCAAAACCAATTCCATATTTTAGATTTCTTTTTTCAATTACATCAGATTTAAATGTAATTTTAGAATTTTGAGTTTCACCACTAATAAATTTAACTTTTTTATTAGCATCAATAAACAAATTTGCATCATCAGTTATTTTTGAAGTTGTTTTTTTTTGAACTTGTAAAAGTGTTTTATAATCAAATGCCTGTGGTGTTTGTGTTAAATATATTTTATTTCTATCTATGTTTCTTAATTTATTTTTATCCTTAAGTTTAACCGAATCATTTGTTTTCATTGCTGGTACTACACATCTATATTTTTTTAAACCATCAAATAAATTTAAAATTAATTTTAAGGAAAAATTAGGTCGAGCCGCATCATGAATAAAGACTTTAGAAATTTTATTATTTTTAATACTTTTTATTGCTTTTAACGAAGATTCAGATCTATTTTTACCACCAGCAATAACTTTAATATTTTTTAAATCTACATTCTTAAGAAATTTTTTGTGTTTTTTATTAATAACTAATACTATTTTCTTAAATTTTTTTGAATTTTGGGCTTTATTTATTGAATGAAGAAATAGGGGTTTTCCCTTGTATAAATGGTAGGCTTTTGGTTTTTTTGATTTAAATCTTTTACTTTCTCCTGCTGCAAGTATTATAAAGCAATTGATCATAATTAAATTTATAAGATATTTTAAATGATTTCAAATTTATGTTCAGATTTATAAAAGAAAATATATTTATAGCTATTGTTTTTTTAATTACATTGTCTGTAGGATTCCTGACTTTTTTAACGTTTATTAATAAAAGCTTTATAGAATTAACCGAATTAAATTTGCAATCTCTTTTATTTTTAAACATAATTTTATTACTTATTTTTTTTTATATCATTTTTAGAGAGATTAAAAATTCGCTTAAAAATGATATGAATGTCAGAGGATCAAAAGCTAATAAAAAATACATAACTTTTTTTGCACTATTTACATTAATACCATCAGTTTTAATAGCAATTTTTTCTCTTTTCCTTTTTTCTTTTGCTTTAGAAAAATATTTGGACAATAAGATTACCACTGCTGTTAATAATTCATACGAACTTGCAAAAAACTATATCCAAGAAAAAAGAAATAAGGTTGAGTCTGATATAATTATGGTTGCATTCGATTTAAATAAAAACTCAAACTTGTATAAAAGTAAAGACAAAAGAAATTTACAGCTTTTTCTAAATACTCAAAGAATAATAAGAAATCTCGATCAAATACATTTAATTGATAGTAAAAAAAATATAATTATATCTTCATCGAACAGTCAATATATTCCAGTTGAAGATAAAGCTTTAGATATGGTTTTAAATGATGATAGACCTTTAAAAATTATAAATGCTTTTGAAAATAAATCTTCTGCAATCATTAAATTAAATAACTATCCTGGAGTATTTCTTTATGTTGTTAAATTTCTTGAAGAAGAAATTTCACAATATCTTATTGAATCTGAGCAGGCAGTAAATTTTTATTATACAGTAGAAGATGAGCAAACTGGTATAAAAATTTCTTTTATACTTATTTACATTGTTATAGTTTCTTTGTTATTATTTTTATCAATATCTATAGCAATTAAATTTTCTTCAAGATTTTTTAGATCAATTAA
>QCKR01000034.1 GCA_003215185.1 Pelagibacteraceae bacterium AG-410-D23 | reverse complement strand
GAGGTAGGAAAAATTGATGGTCATCAAAAAAGAATATCTGCAAAGGTAGTAAAATTTCCATTTTATGATCCAGAAAAAATTAGGGTTAAATCATGAGTAAACTTCCATCAAAAGCTAAATATGTAATCATTGGTGCAGGAATACATGGATTGAGCACAGCATGGAACCTTGGAGAAAAAATAAAAGCTAAAGGTCAAACTGTTAAAGAAAATGATATCGTAGTTTTAGATAAGACTGGTATTGCTGCAGGAGCAAGTGGAATAGCATGTGGAGTTGTTAGAAATAATTATTTTCAACCAGCGATGAGAGAATTAATGGCACACAGTGTAGATATTTGGGAAAAAGATGCAAAAGATTTTAACTATCATTCAGTAGGATTTATGCAAATTAATACTGAAGCTATGAGAAAAGATATGGCATCTGTTTACGAACAACAACAAAAGATTGGCTACGATTCAGAATTTATTGAAGGTGAAGAAAAATGTTTTAAATATATGAAAAATATTTTTAGCGATTGGCAAGCTCCAGGTATAACAAGTATTCTCCATGAAAAACAAGGGGGTTACTCACCAAACAAAATTGCTATAGGTGCCTGTGGTAATAAAGCTAAAAACCAAGGAGCAAATATAATAACGGGCGTCGAGGTTACAGGATTTAAAAGAGGAAGTAACAGTAAAGCAGTTACAGGAGTAGAAACTAATCAAGGTACGATTGAGTGTGAACAAGTTGTTGTTGCTGTAGGTCCTTGGATTTATAAAATTTGGGAAATGTTAGAACTACCTCAGAAAATTTCTATAAAATATAATGGAGAAAAAAAAGATAATCAAAATATGTGGAAGTATTGGTTCTTGCAAGAGGGTGTTATGAATGTGGGTGATGGTTTTTTAAAAACTGACGATGGTAAATTGCCACCACTAATTCATGTGGATAGTGAAGAGCCATTATATTCTGATAGAGACAAATCATTAATCACAGATAAGATGTGGGGAATTTATTATAAACCTGATATATGTGACAAACACGGGGTACAAGGAGGTGCAGCTCCATTTAAAGTAGATGATAAAGTTGAAGAAGTAAAAGTTGACCCTTATGGACTTGCATCAAAAGACTTTCAGACAACAGATGATTTTGCACATATGTGGTCATCAGCTTTAGCTCATTGCCAAAAAAGATTTGAAGGAAAATCACAACAATATAAACAAGGACCATCTGGTGGTTTAGGTTGTTTTACTCCTGATAGCTTTCCTGTGTTTGATAAATTTTGTGAAAATGTTTACGTTATTGCAGATTCAAATCATGGATATAAAATGATGGGTGTAGGTAATCTTGTAGCAGAAGAAGTTCTGGGTAAAGAAAGTGAATTATTAAAACCATTCAGATTCAACCGATACGAGAAAGGTGAACTTCACCCTACTTCTAATAGCCCGTTCCCTTGGAGCTAATATTTTTATCTATATAGACAGATAATTTTTTTTCAGTTACCTTTTTAATTGTAAAATTCAATAAGGGGAAAAATGACTGATCTAGAAAAACATGTAAATCGACCAGGTAGAGCGAAAATAGTAAAAAGAGTTAGAGAAAAAATTAACGAATTAGGAATTACATATATTTATTACCAATTTATATCTGTAACAGGACGTGTTGTAGGTAAAGGAATTCCTGCAGACCATTGGGAAAGAACTGCAGAAAAAGGATTTCAATTGGTTTATGGATCTACTGCCAACTTATTTGTAGACAGACACAAAAATTATATCGGTTACGGTCCTGAAGCTATGGAACTTGTTGGTATACCTGACCCTGAAACTTTCTGCCAATTACCTTGGGACAAAAGAGTTGGAAGAGTTTTTGTTACATGTTTTAGAAACAGAGAAGAAAGACAAAATCCAGGAGGTCATTTAACATCTGATTGTAGAGGAAATCTAAGAATATTTATGGATGAGTTTCAGAAAAAACATGGATTAGAGTTAAGAGTTGGAACTGAACCTGAAATGATGTGGTTGACAAAAAATCCTGATGGAACTCCTACTGGAGCAGGTTTTTCTAAACCATACTGTTATCACATTGATCAATTTGAATCATTGAGACCTGTGTTTATGAAAGTAATTGAGTACGCTTCAGCCATGGGTTTAGATATGATCCAAGGTGACCATGAAGATGCTCCAGGACAATTAGAATTGAACTGGACGTACGATAATGTTTTGAGAAATGCTGATAGACTTTCTACTTACAGACAAATTTGCGCGCAAGTTGCTAGAGAACATAATTTAATAGCATGCTTTATGACAAAACCGTTTATGGGTGTATCCGCAAGTGGTTGCCATACGAACATGTCATTATGGAAAGGTGGAAAAGTTGTAACAAATAAATTAGGTAATAAAAGATTACCTGGAGTAGAGGAAGTGTTTGGTTATGTACAGGGAGGTACAAATACTTTTATGCCTGATACTAAAGATATGCAACTACCAGGTAAAGTTGGTTTACAATCCATTGCTGGAATAATGGAACACTTGCCTGCTTTAACTGCTTTAGGATCTTCAACAGTTAATTCTTATAGAAGACTTTGGGATCAAGGTTTCTGGGCTCCAGTTTATGCTGATTGGGGATATCAAAATAGAACTTGTGGTTTAAGAGTATCAGCTCCAGGAAGATTTGAGTATAGATCGGTTGACTCAATGCACAATCCATATCTACTGGGTGCAGCTTTATTAAAAGCTTGTGACCATGGTATTTCAAAAAATCTAAAACCATCTAAGCCTGAATCTAGAAGTATGTATGAAGCTAAAAAAGCTGGTAAAGATGTTAAGAAACTTCCACTAAGCCTTGGTGAAGCTTTAGATAGACTATCTGAGGATGAGGTTATCAAATCAGCTATGCCTGATGAAATGTACAAAGTATTTCACTGGTATAAAAATGATGAATGGGAGAAGTTTTTAGGTGCGACAACTCAATGGGATCTTGATACTTATTTAGATTGCTTGCCGTAGTAAAAAAAGAAAAAGAAAAAGGAAGGAAATTTGTATGTGCGGTATCGCAGGGTTAATTCATAGAGGAAAATCCTCAAACGTTGGTGAAGAATTACAAAGTATGCTTCAGGCTTTAAAACATAGAGGGCCTGACTCAACAGGATATGCCCTTTACGCTAACAACGATGGTCAAAACTTTATAATGAGATTTAAAGTTGGTGAAAACGTTGGTGAAGGAAGTACATCAGTCAATGAAGATGTGAGTGTTTATAATGAAAGAAAAAAACTAGTTGATAAAAATCTTTCTGAATTAGGTGCAACAATCGTTAAAGAAGAACAATTAACTCCTTACTCTTATAGGTACGAAATTAAATATGATAAAGATTTGATGGATTTTTCAAAAAAAATTGAAAGTGTAGAAATGGTCGAAATACTATCAATTGGTAAGTCACTAGAATTAATAAAAGATCTTGGGGATGCAAAAACTGTATCTGATAGATACAGCTTAGATAAAGTTCAAGGAACTCATGGAATAGGTCATGCAAGGATGGCGACGGAATCGGGCGTTGATATCAAGTCAGCTCATCCTTTTTGGGGTTATCCTTTTGCTGATGTTTCGGTAGTTCACAATGGTCAACTAACAAATTATTGGAATAACCGAAGAGCTTTAGAAAACAAAGGTATGCGTTTTATGTCAGAATGTGATTCAGAGTTAATTGCAGTTTTTCTAGCTGAAAAGATGAGAAATGGAGCAACTTTAGAAGAAGGAATGAAAGAGTCATTAACAGGACTCGATGGAGTTTTTACTTATTTTGTTGCAACAAAAGATTCACTTGGAATGGCAAAAGATACTATGGCCGCAAAACCTTTAGTATTGTATGAGTCAGATGATTTAGTGGCAATGGGTTCTGAAGAAATTGCTATTAGATCAATACTTCCACAAGAAATAACAACTTATGATCCTTTTGATGGAGAAGTTAAAGTATGGCAAATTTAAAGACGACAGAAAAAAAAACAAAAGCCCAATCAATGGGTATGCATACAGAGGTCCTAACTGGAAAAACTCAACAAAAATTTTTTAATCCTGATGAAGGTGAAAATTTCTTCTACTGGGGAACACACGATGTTGATTTTAATAAAAGGACTGAGCTTGATGTTAAAGATTTAGATTGTAAGGAAGCAAATAAAAAAATCGACATGTTAATGAGCGAAGGGTTTGGAACAATTGTTATAAAAAATCCACAAGGAAAACATAGTTTAGGTGTTGGTATATTAAATAAACTTAATTTAATTTTTGAAGGAAGTTTAGGTTATTTTGGAGTTGGTTCTATAGATGGTCCGATAGTTAGAGTTAACGGACGTGTTGGATGGTCATGCGCAGAAAACATGATGGCAGGAAAAGTTGTTATAGAAAAAAATGCAGGTTCTTGTTTTGGTGCAGCTATAAGAGGTGGTGATTTAATATGCAAAGGAAGCGTAGGTGCAAGAACTGGAATTGACCAAAAAGGTGGTTCAATAATTGTTGGTGGAGATGCTGGGGCGTTTACAGGTTTCATGATGCAAAGAGGAAGAATTGTTATATTGGGTGATGTAGGAATTAATCTCGGTGACTCCATGTATGATGGCACAATATATGTAGGTGGAAAAATTGGTTCATTTGGTAGCGACGCTGTAGAGTCACCTATGACAAAAAATGATATTGATTGGTTAAAAAGAAAACTTAAAGTAGCTGAGATAGGTGAAAATTTTGATGTATCAAAAATGACTAAAATTGTAGCCGGGAAAAAACTTTGGAATTATGACGCATTAGAGCCAACAGAAAAAAAAGGAGCTATATAATATGGCAAAAAAAAATGGGAAAACAAACGGGAAAGCAAATGGAAAAAGTGAGTTTGCAAAAAGAAATAAAAGCTTACTAGGTTATAATTCAATTTTTACTCCTGAAGTAATCGATGATATCCATATTAAAGCTCAACTAGGTAGATACAGAATGCGTGGAATGGCATTAATGAAAAAAATTCC
>QCKR01000033.1 GCA_003215185.1 Pelagibacteraceae bacterium AG-410-D23 | reverse complement strand
GTTGTTACGGGCAGAGTTGAACAAGGTGTTATTAAAACTGGAGAAGAAATAGAAATTGTTGGAATAAGAGATACAAAAAAATCTGTATGTACTGGAGTTGAAATGTTTAGAAAACTTTTAGACACTGGTGAGGCAGGAGATAATATCGGAGCTTTATTAAGAGGTGTAGAAAGAACAGATGTAGAAAGAGGACAAGTTCTTGCTAAACCAGGTTCTGTAACTCCTCATACTAAATTTGAAGCACAAGCATATGTATTAAAAAAAGAAGAAGGTGGAAGGCATACACCTTTTTTTACAAAATACAGACCCCAGTTTTATTTTAGAACAACAGACGTTACTGGTGAGGTAGAGTTGCCCTCAGGCACTGAAATGGTTATGCCTGGTGATGATGCTAAATTCACTGTTAAATTAATTACGCCAATCGCAATGAGCGAAAAATTAAATTTTGCTATTAGAGAAGGTGGTAGAACAGTAGGAGCTGGTGTAGTAACAAAAATTTTAGAGTAAAACTCCCATAGGAGTGTAGCTCAATTGGTAGAGCGCCGGTCTCCAAAACCGGAGGTTGGGGGTTCGATTCCCTCCGCTCCTGCCACTAAAATTGAAATTATTATGAAGAATCCTTTAAAGTTTATACAAGAAGTAAAACAAGAAGCTTTTAAAGTTACTTGGCCAACTGGCAAAGAAACTTTACAAGGTACCTTAATGGTTGTTGCTATGGCAATAGTGGCTTCTATATTTTTTTTACTACTAGATCAAATTCTAAAATTTTTGCTAGAACTGTTATTAAAGTTAGGAATGTAATGAAAAATTGGTACATAGTTCAATCTCACTCAAGCTTTGAAAATAAAGTAGCTAGAATTATTAAAGAAGAAGCTGAAAAATCAAAAATTTCTGACAAAATAGAGGAAATAGTTGTTCCAACACACGATATAACAGAAGTTAAAAGAGGCAAAAGAGTTCAACGAAAGAAAAAATATTTTCCAGGTTATGTACTAATTAAATCTGAAATGGATAATAATTTATACCATATGATTAAAAATATTAAAAAAGTAAGTGGATTTTTAGGATCTAAAGGTATTCCAACACCAGTCTCAGACAAAGAAATAGAAAAAATATTAGGACAAATAAAAGATGGAGTTGCGCAGCCAAAATCTGGTATAGAGTATGCTGTTGGAGAAAAAGTTCAAGTAATAGATGGACCGTTTGCATCTTTTAGTGGACTAGTCGAAGATATTGATGAGGAAAAATCAAGACTAAAAGTTTCAGTATCAATTTTTGGAAGACCAACTCCAGTAGAGTTAGAGTATAATCAAGTTGAGAAAGCAAGTTAATGGCAAAGAAAAAAGAAATTAGTGGATACGTAAAATTACAAATAAAAGGTGGACAAGCAAATCCTGCTCCTCCAGTAGGACCTGCTCTTGGTCAAAGAGGAATAAATATTATGGAATTTTGTAAAGCTTTTAACGAAAAAACAAAAAACTTTATGGGAAAGCCTGTGCCTGTAGTCATCACTGTTTATAAAGATAAAAAATTTGATTTTATAATAAAATCACCTCCCGCGTCACACTTTATAAAGGAAGCAGCCAAACTTAAAGGTGGATCACAAGAACCTGGAAGACATATCGTTGCATCTATAACAAAAAAACAAGCTGAAGAAATTGCGAAAAAAAAAATGGAAGATTTAAATGCACATGATTTAGAAGAAGCAGTTAAAATAATTGCAGGGTCAGCAAGATCTATGGGTATAGAGGTAAAAGAATAATGCCATCAAAAAGATTTAAAAAATTACCGAAGGATAGTAAATTATTAGATTCCAACTTATTTGAAAAATTAATACCAACAATTAAAAAAAATTGCACTGTAAAATTTGATGAGTCTATTGATCTAAATTTACAAATTAACAATAAACAAAAAAAAGGCGAAGTAACTTTACGAACAGTTGTTAATATGCCTGCTGGCACAGGAAAAATAATTAAAGTAGCTGTAGTTTGTGAAGAAGGTAAATCAAAAGAAGCTAAGGATGCAGGTGCAGATATTGTTGGAGGAGATGATTTTATTGAAAAAATTAAAAATGGAGAATTAAATTTTGAGAAGTTAATATGCACACCCAATATGATGATTAAATTAGCAAAATTAGGAAAAATTTTGGGTCCAAAAGGATTAATGCCTAACCCTAAATTAGGTTCTGTAACAAATGAACTTAAGAAAGCAGTCAAAGATGCTAAATCTGGTCAAGTAGAAATAAAAAATGACAAAGATGGAAACATAGGTGTAAGTATTGGAAAAAAAAGTTTTACAGATGACAATTTAATCAAAAATTTTAATGCAGTTTTTGAAACATTAGAAAAAGAAAAAGGAAACAATACAATAAAAGGTGATTTAATTAAAAATGCCTATTTAACATCAACTATGGGAGTTTCCTACAAACTTAAGTTACCAAAAAATATATAACCACTATGATGAATAAAGAACAAAAAAAAAATTATATTGCTGAAATGACTGCTCAATTTGAAAATAGTGAAGCAGTATTAGTTACACATTATCAAGGTTTAAATGTTAAGCAATTAGACGATCTCAGAAAACAAATGAGAGAGCATGGTATACAATTTAAGATTACTAAAAATAGGATAACTAAGTTGGCTTTAAAAAACTCAAAGTGTAAAGATTTAGTAAATTTATTTAGTGGACCAACGGCAGTAGCTCTTTCAGAAGATGCTATTTCGTCAGCAAAAATATTAACTAAATTTTCTAAGGAAAATAACAACCTTAAGATTCTTGGTGGAATCATGGGCAAAGACGTTTTAGACGTAGCTGGAGTTGCAAAAGTTGCAACTTTACCAACTCTTGATGAAGCAAGAGCGAAAATTGTTGGTATTTTAAGGTCTCCAGCACAAAAGATCGCAAGTATTTTACTTGCGCCAGCTTCAAAAATCGCTATTTTAGCGCTCGAAAAAAGTAAAAAATAAACCCTACAAAAATACAAAATATTATGGCAGACCTAAATAAAATTATTGAAGATTTATCAAGTTTAACTGTTGTAGAAGCAGCTGAACTTTCAAAACAACTTGAAGAAAAATGGGGAGTTACAGCAGCAGCAGCTGTTGCAGCGGCTCCAGCAGCAGCAGGTGGAGCAGCTCCTGCAGAAGAAAAAGATGAATTTACAATTGTACTTGCATCTTCAGGTGATAAAAAAATTAACGTTATTAAAGAAGTAAGAGCAGTAACTGCTTTAGGATTAAAAGAAGCTAAAGATTTAGTAGAAGGCGCACCTAAAGAGGTTAAGTCGGGTGTAAATAAAAAAGAAGCTGAAGAAATTAAGAAAAAATTAGAAGCAGCTGGTGCAAAAGTAGAACTTAAGTAAATAAATTTAAAAAATTTAAGTGCTAATTATTTAGTTAATTAGCATTAGAGATTAGATGCAATTATCTTTTACGGAAAAAAAGAACATTAGAAGAAATTTTGGTAAGTTAAAAGAAAGCTTATCAATACCTAATTTAATTGAGGTTCAAAAAAATTCATATAAAGAGCTAATTGAGTCAAATTTAGCAAGTGATGAAAAAAAAATTGTAAAAGGTTTTGATAGAGTATTTAAAAGTATTTTTCCAATCGAAGATATAAATGATAAAGCAACATTAGAATATGTTTCATATAGATTAGAAAAACCAAAATTTGATACAGAAGAATGTATCCAAAGGGGCTTAACGTATTCCTCTGCATTAAAATGTACTTTAAGACTAGTAGTTTATGAAATAAATCAAGAAAATAATACCAAAGATATTCTTTCGGCAAAAGAACAAGAAGTTTATATGGGCGAAGTTCCTATGATGACTAACAGCGGAACATTTATAACAAATGGAGTACAAAGAGTTGTAGTTAATCAAATGCACAGAAGCCCAGGTGTTTTCTTTGATCATGACAAAGGAAAATCACATGCGAGTGGTAAATTATTATTTAATTGTAGAGTAATACCGAATAGAGGTTCCTGGTTAGATTTTGAATATGATGTAAAAGATTACCTATATTTTAGAATTGACCGTAAAAAGAAAATTTTTATTTCTACTTTATTATTGGCTTTGGGTTATTCAAAAAATGAAATTGCTAATGAGTTTTATGAAAAAGAAAATTTTTATTATGATGAAAAATTAAAAAAATGGAAAACAAGATTTAATCCAGAAAACTATAAAACAAAAAATTTTTCTGAAGAAGTTGTCGATGCTAAAACTGGCAAAATTAAAATTAAGTTAGGTGAAAAAATAAATTTTTTAAGTGCAAAAAAATTAGCTAACGATGGTTTAAAAGAAATTTTCGTATCTAGTGAATCTTTATTTAGCAAATTTCTCCATAAAGATATTAAATTAAAAGAAGAGACCTTAAAAATTGGAACTGAATTAAATAATACAATACTTGAAAAAATAATTGATGAAAAAATTTCTCCTATTGAGATATCAACAACAAATTCAATAAACAAAGGACCTTATTTACTTCAAACTCTTTATAATGATAAAAACGAAAACAAAAATGACGCAATTACTGAAATTTATAAAGTATTAAGACCTGGAGAACCCCCTACAATTGAAATAGCAACACAAATTTTCCAAAATCTATTTTTTAGCTCTGATAGATATGATTTGTCTGATGTTGGAAGAGTCAAAATGAATTCAAGATTATCCCTGAACACTTCTGACAAAATAACAATACTAAGAAATGAAGATATTTTATCTATTATTAAAAAAATGTTAGATATAAGAGATGGCAAGGATGAAGTAGATGATATTGATCATTTAGGAAATAGAAGAGTTCGATCGGTCGGAGAATTAGTAGAAAATCAAGCTAGAATTGGAGTTTATAGAATGGAGAGAGCTATAAAAGAGAAAATGACAACGCTTGATATAGAATCTGCTATGCCTCAAGATTTAATTAACGCAAAACCTTTAACTGTTTCACTTAAAGATTTTTTTGCTACCTCACAACTTTCACAATTTATGGATCAGACAAATCCATTATCGGAAATTACCCATAAAAGGAGAGTTTCAGCATTAGGACCTGGTGGATTAACAAGGGAGAGAGCAGGATTTGAAGTAAGGGATGTTCATCCTACTCATTATGGAAGAATATGCCCAATTGAAACACCAGAAGGACCAAATATTGGTCTAATTAATAGTTTATCAACTTATTCAAAAATAAATAAATATGGTTTTATAGAAAGTCCTTACAAGAAAGTAAAAGATGGAAAAGTTGAAGATAATATCGAATACCTTTCAGCGATGGAAGAAACAAAGTTTACGATAGCGCAAGCAAATTCAAAAATAGATAAGAACGGCAAATTTACAGAAGATCTTGTATCATGTAGGCAAAATTTAAATTTTATTTTGTCTAAACCAGAAAATATTGATTACATTGATGTATCACCTAAGCAGTTAGTTTCAGTAGCAGCGTCATTAATTCCTTTTTTAGAAAATGATGATGCAAACAGAGCTCTTATGGGTTCTAATATGATGAGACAAGCAGTTCCACTATTAAAACCAGAGTCACCTTTAGTAGGAACAGGAATAGAAAGTGACGTGGCTTTAGATTCAGGAGTTACTATAGTTGCTAAAAGAGATGGAATAGTAGATAAAATTGATGGAAAACGTATAGTAATTAAAGCAACTGACGAAACAGATTTTACTAAATCTAGTGTTGATATATATAATTTACAGAAATTCAAGAGATCAAATCAAAATACTTGTATAAACCAAAAACCACTTGTTAGAGTTGGTGACAAGGTTAAATTAGGAGACATAATTGCTGATGGACCTTCAACAAAACTAGGTGAGTTGGCCCTAGGGAAAAATGTGACAGTAGCATTTATGCCTTGGCAAGGTTACAACTTTGAAGATTCTATCTTAATATCTGAAAGATGTGTAACTGATGATGTTTTTACGTCTATACACATAGAAGAATATGAAGTTATGGCTAGAGATACAAAATTAGGTGAAGAAGACATAACAAGAGATATTCCAAACGTTAATGAAGAATCATTAAAAAATCTTGATGAATCTGGAATAGTATACATTGGAGCAGAAGTCAAACCTGGAGATATTTTAGTTGGAAAAGTTACTCCAAAAGGAGATTCGGCATCTGGACCAGAAGAAAAATTACTTAGATCAATTTTTGGTGAAAAAGCTATAGATGTTACTGATACATCTTTAAAAATGCCTAGTGGAAGTGGTGGAATAGTTGTTGATGTGAGAGTTTTTAATCGTCATGGTATTGAAAAAGATGAAAGATCAATAACGATTGAAAGAGCTGAAATAGACTCAGTTCAACAAGACAAAATTGTTGAAGAAGAAATTTTAGAAAGAAGCATCAAGCA
>QCKR01000032.1 GCA_003215185.1 Pelagibacteraceae bacterium AG-410-D23 | reverse complement strand
GAAATTATGTATAATGAACTTAAGATTGCTTCATTAAAGAAAACTAGAAAGGGTAGTTATGCTACAAATGCAAGTGTATTAGAGGATTTAGCATACAAAGGACATGAACTTCCAAAATTAGTTTTAGATTGGAGACAAGTATCTAAATTAAAAAATACTTACTCAGACTCTCTACCAAATCATATAAACCCAAATACAAAAAGAGTTCACACTTCTTTTTTACTTGCAGCAACTACAACTGGCAGACTAGCATCAAGTGATCCCAACTTACAGAATATTCCAATTAAGTCTGAAGAAGGCAAATATATAAGAAAAGCTTTTATTGCAAAAAGTGGACATTTTTTAGTTTCAGCAGACTACAATCAAATAGAAATGAGAATACTTGCAGACTTAGCTGATGTGAAACAATTAAAAAAAGCTTTTAACGATAATGAAGATATTCATACTTTAACAGCTAGTCAGGTTTTTAATATTGATATTAAAAAAGTTAATCAAGATATAAGACGCAAAGCTAAAGCGATTAATTTTGGAATTATTTATGGAATATCACAATATGGTTTGGCAAAACAAATTATGGTTTCTAATAATGAAGCTGAAGATTTTTTAAATTTGTATTTTAAAAAATTTCCAGAGATAAAAGATTATATGAAATCAACAGTTAATTTTTGTAGAAAAAGTGGTTATGTTAATAATATTTTTGGAAGAAGGACATATATTAAAGGAATTAATGATAAAAATTATAATGTAAGAAATTTTCAGGAGAGGGCAGCAATTAATGCTCCAATACAAGGTTCAGCGTCTGAAATTATGAGAATTGCTATGATAAGATTAAATAATAAATTAAAAGACTATAAAACTAAAATTTTATTACAGATACATGATGAATTAATTTTTGAAGTTCCAAATGTAGAGTTAACAAAAATTTGTGATATTATTAAAGATGAAATGATGAGTGTAAGTGATAGTGAAATGCATTCTTTTTCAATTCCTTTAACAGTTGATATAAATTCGGGTGATAATTGGGGTATACTTCATTAATTAGAAATGCTTGCCCAAATATGAACAATTTAGTATTTTTATAGTTGCTGAAAGAAAGAATGAAACAAACAATCGCATTAATTGATGATGACAGAAACATTCTTACAAGTATAAGCATGGCCCTTGAAAAAGAAGGTTTTAGCGTTCAAACATATTTGGACGGAGAAAGTGCTTTAATAGGGTTGTCTAGAAATCCACCAGATCTGGCCATAGTTGATATTAAAATGCCAAAAATGGATGGAGAAGAGCTACTAAAAAAATTGAGAAAAAAAACTTCTTTGCCTGTTATTTTTTTAACATCCAAAGACGATGAAATTGATGAATTGCTTGGTTTAAAACTAGGAGCAGATGATTTTGTAAAAAAATCAGGGGGTTTTTCAATAAAAGTTTTAATTGAAAGGATTAGAGTACAACTAAGAAAAAAAAATACAAGCATAGAAGACACCAAAAATATAATTGTACATGGAAAATTAAAATTAGACCCTTCACAACTAGAATGTGAATGGAATGGAAAGCAGTTACCTGATAAATTAACCACAACCGAATTTTTGATAGTTAAAGAACTTGCCAAAAGACCAGGAATTATCAAGGAAAGATCACAGTTAATGGATATTGCTTATAGAGAAGATACTGATATTGAAGACAGGACAATAGATAGTCATGTGAAGAGAATAAGAAAAAAATTTAAAAAAATAGATGCTAATTTTTCTGCGATAGAAACCAGATATGGTAGTGGTTATAGGTGGAACGTTAGTTAATGTTTGAATTTATTTTAAAAAATTTATCTATACTAAAAAAATTTTTATTCGTAAATTTGATTATATTTATTATAATTGGCGCGGGAACTATAATTTATCTTAAATCAGTCCAGCCTAATTTAATTAAAAAAAAAACAGTAGAACATATTCAGGTAATCAACAATACTATCAATCATATTAAAAGATTAAATATTGAATTTAATACAGATGATATAAGAAGATTTTTATACTCAACAAGATTTTTATTTCAAAATTTAGATAGAGTTGTTTTTTTTGATAGTAATTTAAATCTTATAGGAGATACTGACACTTTAGACTTAGATCCAAGGTCATTCTCTCGAAAACTTGGTGTTGTAGAAGAAGAAATATTGGATAATAAAAAAAAATTAATAGAGACAACCAAAAAAGAAAAAAAAGAAAATAAAACAATTTCATTAGAAGAAAATTTAATTAATTATTCAAATTCTAAAGATTTTGGAAAACCATTTACTTACACACACGAGACTTATAATGAATTTTTATTAACAACAATTAAAAATGTAAAAATTGATTCAGAAAATTTTGGCTATCTAATAATATTAGAAAATGCCAATGAAATAAAAACTGCAATAAATGAAAGAAAAATTTTTGTAATTAGAACTGCTTTGGTTGTAGTAATTGTAATTTTAATTTTTTCTTATGTGCTTAATAGATACTTTTTAAAACCTATAAAAAATTTGGTTAGCTATACAAAAATTATAAAAGAAAAAAGTAAAAAAAAATCAAATATTGAAAATTTAATAAAGAGAAATGATGAAATAGGTACTTTATCCAAATCTCTTGATGATATGACTAATGATTTGTATAAAAGAATTAATATTGCTGAAAATTTTTCTACAGATTTAGTACATGAAATTAGAAATCCTTTGGCTTCATTAAAAAGTGCATCAGAAATTATTAGTGAGACCGAAGATAAGGAAAAAAGAGAAAAACTAGTAAAAATATTATCCCATGATGTTGAGCGTATCGAAAGACTTATAACAGATTATTCTCAAATGTTAAAAGATGATGTAGCTTTAAGTAAAGAAAAAATGAAAAATTTAGACCTAAAATCTGTTGTTCTTTCTGTTGTTGATGATTTTAATAGCATAGTAGAAAAAAGAGGAATAAAAATTAAATTAAAAATAGATAATTCTATAAAAAACTTTAGTATTTTAGGCATTGAAAATAGAATTGAACAAATACTTGCAAACCTTCTAGATAATGCAATTTCATTTAGCGAAAATAATAAAGAAATTATTGTAGAAATTAAAAAAGATAAGGATAAAAAAATAATTTTAAGCGTTATTGATCAAGGACAAGGATTTAAGGAAAAAAATTTAAAAAAAATTTTTGATCGGTTCTATAGTAATAGACCAGGAAAATTTGGTGAACATTCGGGTTTAGGGTTAAACATAGTAAAAAAACTCGTCGAATTACATGGTGGAATTATTAATGCGTCAAATAACACCAACCAAAATGGTGCAAAAATAGAAATTTTTTTTCCAAAAGTTTAATAGGTTGATTATTTAAATTTTAGTTGTTAAAAGCTTCGACCATGGAAGATTTTAAAGTTAAAGATATATCCCTTGCAGATTTTGGAAGAAAAGAAATTTCACTAGCAGAAACGGAAATGCCCGGGTTAATGGCATTAAGAAAAGAATATAAGGGAAAATTTCCACTTAAGGGCGCAAAAATTCTTGGTTGTTTGCACATGACTATTCAAACGGCAGTATTAATTGAAACACTTGTGGAGTTAGGTGCCGAGGTAAGATGGTCTTCATGTAACATTTTTTCTACACAAGATCATGCAGCAGCAGCTATTGCTAAAGCAGGCATACCTGTATTTGCATGGAAAGGTGAAACGGAAGAGGAGTATTGGTGGTGTGTAAAACAAACTATCGAAGGTAAAAAAGACTGGAAGCCCAATATGATTTTAGATGACGGTGGTGATTTAACAGCATTAATGCATAAAGATTATAAAGATTTGCTTAAAGGCATTAAAGGTCTTTCCGAAGAAACTACAACTGGAGTTTTGGCTCTAAAAAAAATGGAAGCCCAAGGAACACTATTAGTTCCTGCAATAAATGTTAATGACTCAGTAACAAAATCAAAATTTGATAATTTATATGGTTGCAGAGAAAGTTTAGTGGATGGAATTAAAAGAGCAACTGATGTTATGATGTCAGGAAAAGTTGCGATAGTTGCTGGATTTGGAGATGTCGGGAAAGGAAGTGCAGCTTCTTTACGACAAAGTGGAGCAAGAGTTATGGTTACAGAAACCGATCCAATTTGTGCACTCCAAGCTGCAATGGAAGGTTATGAAGTAGTACTTATGGATGAAATGATTAAAGAAGCAGATATAGTCGTAACAGCTACAGGTAATAAAGATATTGTTACAGCTGATCATATGAGAGACATGAAGGATAGAGCAATACTTTGTAATATTGGACATTTTGATAACGAGATACAAGTAGAGGCTTTAAAAAATTATAAATGGGATGAAATCAAGCCTCAGGTTCATGAAATAACTTTACCGAGTAAAAAAAGAATTATCTTATTAGCAGAAGGAAGACTAGTAAATTTAGGTTGCGCCACAGGACATCCAAGTTTTGTAATGAGTGCTTCATTTACAAACCAAGTTACAGCACAAATAGAATTATGGAATAATTCAGAAAAGTATGAAAAAAAAGTTTATGTTTTACCAAAACATTTAGACGAAAAAGTTGCTAGATTACATTTAGAAAAGGTAGGTGCAAAACTTACTGAAATGTCTAAAGATCAAGCTGATTATATAAGTGTAACACCAGAAGGACCCTACAAGCCAGACACTTATCGTTACTAAACCGGCAAAAAGATGAAAATTTCATCTATAAAAAATTTAGAAAAGCTATCCAATAAAATTAAAAAAAAAATTTTAATTGGCGATACTATACTGTTGTATGGTGAGATAGGTGTAGGAAAAACAACCTTTGCCAGGTTGTTTATAAATAATTTTGAAAAACATAAAAAATTAAAGAAAAGTGAAGTTTTAAGTCCAACTTTTAATATTGTTTTTGAGTATAAAATAAAAGATTTTAATATTAAACATTATGATCTTTATAGGTTAAAAAATGAGCAAGAAGTTACAAATATTGGATTATTTGAAAATATAGAACAGGATATAACCTTAATTGAATGGCCAGAATTAATAAAAAAAAAACCATTAAACAGAATTGATATATTTTTTGAATATGAAAAAAATATGAATAACAGAATTTTAAATATTAAAACTTATGGAAGATTAAAAAAATATGAATTTTAGCTACAATAATATAGTACCAATTAAAGGTGATGCATCATTTAGAAAATTTTATAGAAAAAAAAATATAAACAAAACATCAATTTTGGTATTTGCTAAAAAAGAGAAAGAAAAAAATTTACTAATTTATGATGCTATAAATAAACTATTAGTTAAAAATAAAATAAGAGCACCAAAACTTTTAAGTTGTAATTACAATAAGAACTATATTGAAATTCAAGATTTTGGTAAACTTACCATTCATTCAGTACTAAGAAATAAAAAAAAAAATAAGCTTAAATTATTTAAAAAAATAATTCTATTACTTAATAAAATTCAAAAAATAAATAATTATAAAATAAAAAATTTTAATAATAAAAATTATAAACTATCAATTTATTCGAAAAAAATATTATTAAACGAAGCTAAACTTTTTTTAAAATGGTATGTTCCAAAAATATTGATTAAAAAAAAGGCTTTATTATTAAATAAAAATCTAACTAGTGAATTAAATTCATTATTGTCAAAATTAAAATTAAAAAATAATACTTTTGTACATAGAGACTTTCACGTTTCCAATTTAATGAAATTGAAGAGGCAAATTGGAATTTTAGATAGCCAAGATGCATTATACGGAAATAAAGCTTATGACTTAGCCTCTCTTATTGACGATGTTAGATTAAAGACTTCGCTTAAATTAAAAAATTCAATTTATAATTATTATTTGTATTTAAATGAAAAAAAAATAAATAAAAAATATTTTAGAAATGATTTTGAAATACTTTCAGTTTTAAGAAATTTAAAAATAATTGGGATTTTTACAAGATTAGCTATTAGAGATAAGAAAAAAAAATATTTAAAATTAATTCCACATGCTTGGAAATTAATAGAAAATAGAATTAACAATAATATAATTTTTGCTGACTTAAAAAGTTATTTAGATGATAGTTTTTCAATCAAGATTAGAATGAAAAAATGAATATTAATACTGCTTTAATTTTATGTGCAGGGTATGGTAAAAGACTTAATCCTTTAACTTTAAAAACACCCAAGCCACTTTTAAAACTGAATGACTTTACCTTATTAGAGAATACAATTAATCTAATAACAAAACTAAATATTAAAAAAATTAAATTAAATACTTATTATCTACAAGATCAAATAAAAGACTTTGTAAAAAAAAATAAATTTGACATTGAAATTGAAATAATCAGTGATGGAGAAAAAATTTTAGATACTGGTGGTGGCATTTTTAATATGATTCAATCTTCAAATGATGATAATTTTATAGTATTTAATCCTGA
>QCKR01000031.1 GCA_003215185.1 Pelagibacteraceae bacterium AG-410-D23 | reverse complement strand
GATGTAAAAAAAGAAATAATTTTGTCTGCAGGAACTATAGGTTCACCTCATGTATTACAAGCTTCTGGTATTGGACCAGGAAAACTATTAAAAGACAATAATATTGAAGTAGTTAAAGATCATTCTTCAGTTGGAGCTAATCTTACAGATCATTTAATGCTTAGACCTGTTTATAAAATAAAAAATTTAGAAACTCTTAATGATATTTATTATAGTATTTCAAAAAAAATAATAACTGGATTAAAATTTCTATTATTCAGAAAAGGACCTTTAGCAGTTGGAGCTAGTTACGGTTGTGGTTTTATAAAAAGTGATCCGCATTTAGAAACACCTAATTTACAATTTCATATATCTCCCGCTAGTACAGATTTATTGGGGAAATCATCTCTTCACAAATTTCCTGCTTTCACACCAACTATTACAAATGTCAGACCCACTAGTAGAGGAACGATAGAAATAAAATCCCCAGACACAAGAGTATCACCTAAAATAAAAATGAACTATTTATCAACTGATGAAGATCGAGATATTGCAGGTAAATCAATTAAGATTGTTAGAAACATAGTCATGAATTCAAATGCTTATAAACCTTATGAACCAGAAGAATTAAGACCAGGGATTAATATTACAGATAATGAAACTCTAGCAATTGAAGCTGGAAAGTTTGCTAATACAATATTTCATCCCGTAAGTACTTGTAGAATGGGAAATGATGAAAAGGCAGTAGTTAATGATAGACTAGTTGCTCATGGTTTATCAAACCTTAGAATTGTTGACGCTTCTGTGATGCCTCATATAACTTCAGGAAATACCAATGCACCAACTATTATGATTGCTGAAAAAGCAGCAGACATGATAATAGAGGACAGTAAATTATGACAGATCAAGTAATAATTTTTTTTCAAATCGTATTTATTGATTTAGTTTTAGCTGGAGATAATGCAATTATTATTGGGATGGTTGCTTCACAGTTTCCTGCAGACCAAAGAAAAAAAATCATTTTTTGGGGTATAGCAGCCGCTGTAATTCTTAGAATTTTTTTTACTTTAATTACTGCTTACTTACTTCAAATTACTGGACTAAGATTAGTCGGTGGAATATTGCTCCTTTATATATGTTATAAATTATATGCTGATGTTATTAAAAATAATATTGATGATAAAAAAGATATAAAAAAAGTTGATAACTCATCATTTTTGAAAGCAATTACCACAGTCATAATTGCCGATGTAACAATGAGTTTAGATAATGTTCTTGGAGTAGCTGGAGCAGCAAGGGATCATTATGCATTATTAATTTTTGGATTAGTGCTTTCTATAGCCTTAATGGCGACCGCAGCAACTTTAATTTCAGGTTGGATTAAAAAATATAGGTGGATTGGTTGGGTTGGTTTATTAGCAATATTGGCTGTTGCTATAGAGTTGATTTATACTGATATAAAGCTATTTATATAAAATGTATTTAAACAAATATAATTTAAAAAACAAAATTGCATTAGTTACTGGCGCAGGAAAAGGTCTTGGAAAAGCTTGTGCTATTGCATTAGCTGAAGCAGGATCTAATTTAGTAATTATTAGTAGGACTAAAAAAGATTTGGACCAAGTTTCAAAAATAACGAAAAGATTTAAAGTAAAATGTAAATCTTATGTATGCGACATAACCAATTATAACGAAATTAAAAAAATTATTAACAGTCAACCAAAAATTGATATTTTAATTAATAATGCTGGCACAAATATTCCTGAATATTTTGACAAAGTAAAAAGAGAAAATATGGAATATTTGGTTAAAATTAATACAGTTGCTTCTTTTAATCTTGCACAACTATGTGCATTAAAAATGTTAAAAACAAAAAACAGAAAAAAAATCGGTGGCTCTATTGTTAATATGTCGTCTCAAATGGGTCACGTGAGTGGACCTAAAAGAAGCGTTTATAGTATGACAAAATTTGGTTTAGAAGGTTTAACTAAAGGAATGGCGCTAGATCTTGCAAAATACAATATTAGAGTAAATACAATATGCCCAACATTCGTTGTAACACCAATGACAAAAAAATTTCTTAAGGACAAAAAATTTAAAAGAGATATGTTGTCTAATATACCACTTGGCAGGTTTGCTGAAATGTCAGAAATTTCTTCAGCAGTAGTTTTTTTAGCTTCAGATGCGGCTTCAATGATAACTGGAACTTCATTATTAGTAGATGGTGGATGGACAGCAAGATAATCAAACTTTCAATACTAATATTTTTCTTAATAATTAAAGTAAATGCAGCTGAATTTAACGGAAAATTTATTCAAGGACATTTTATTATTGGTAAAACTGATCCAAATTCAAAAGTAATTATTGATAAAACAAAAGTTAAAGTTTCTAAAGATGGATTTTTTGCTTTTGGAATAGATAGAGATAGAAAATACGATGTAGTTATTAAAATAACTACTGGTGGAAATACCCAAAAAATAGTTAAGAGCGTTCAAAAAAGAAAATATAATATTCAAAGAATTGATGGCCTTGAAGAAAAAAAAGTAACTCCGCCAGAAGAAGTTTATGAAAGAATTAAAAGAGAAAACAAACTTATAGTAGCAGCTAGAGAAATAAATTCAGATTTAGATTTTTTTAAAGACAAATTCATCTTACCTCTTGATGATGCAATAATTACTGGTGTTTACGGCAGTCAAAGAATATTAAACGGTAAGCCTCGTTGGCCTCATTATGGAATAGATTTTGCAGGTGATCTTGGAACTCCTATAAAAGCAATGGCTGATGGTGTTGTTACAATGGTAGAAAATGATTTATATTATACTGGGGCAACTTTAATATTTGATCATGGTCACGGAATTTCAACATTGTATATGCACATGGATGAAATCTTTGTTGAAAAAGATGATATCGTTAAAAAAGGAGATATAATTGGAACAGTTGGTTCAAGTGGTAGATCTACAGGGCCTCATTTAGACGTAAGATTAAATTGGTTTGGAACAAGATTAGATCCTGCAACTGTATTGGATATAAATTAATGAGTCTTCATTTTTCAAAAGAAGAATTTATATCAAGAAAATCAAAAGTTTTAAAATCAATGAAGGAACAAAATATTGATGCTCTACTAATGTTTAGACAAGAGTCTATGTATTGGCTCACAGGATATGATACTTTTGGATATGTTTTTTTCCAAACATTGATTTTAGATCAAAATGGAAACGTTATTTTATTAACTAGAGCTCCCGATTTAAGGCAAGCACAAAATACATCAAATATAGAAGATATTAGGATTTGGATTGATAAAGATGGATCAAATCCAACTGAAGACCTTAAAGTTATTCTAAATGAATTAAATCTTAAAGGAAAAAATCTAGGTGTTGAATATGAAGCTTATGGACTTACTGGAAGAAATACTTTGAAATTAAATAAATGTTTAGAAAATTATTGTTCAATTGAAGATAAATCAGAATTAATCACAAAATTAAGAGTAGTAAAATCTAAAGAAGAAATTATCTTTGTTAAAAAAGCTGCTGAACTTGCAGATAAAGCTTTGGATGAAGCGTGGAAACATGCAAAGGCTGGAGTAAGTGAATCAAAAATTTTAGCTGAAATGAATAGAATAATTTTTGAGGGTGGTGGAGATTATCCAGCAAATGAATTTATAATTGGTTCTGGAGAAAATGCACTTCTTTGTAGATATCAAGCTGAAAAGCAAATTTTATCTAATATAGACCAATTAACTATTGAATGGGCCGGAACATGTAAGCATTATCATTCAGCAATGTTTAGAACAATTCCAATAGGTAAAGCAAATCCAAAGCATTTTAATATGCATGAAGCATGTATTGAAGCGTTAAAAAATTGTGAAAAAAAATTAAAACCAGGTAATAAAATTGGAGAAGTTTTTGATATTCATGCAAAAACATTTGATGATTTAGGGTTTAAAGAAGCACGAATGAATGCATGTGGATATTCTTTAGGCTCTACTTTTTCTCCTAATTGGATGGACTGGCCTATGCTTTACACGGGTAATCCTTATGTTATTCAACCTGGTAATGTATTCTTTATGCACATGATTTTAATGGACAGTAAGACACAATTAGCAATGAATTTAGGAGAGACTTATTTAGTCACTGAAGAAGGTAATGAGAGGTTAGGTAAACAAAAGTTAGATTTAGTAATACTGTAGAATAATAGTAAACAAAAACTCTTTATCTTTTAAATTTAATTTTTATAATTGCTAAATAATGATTATTTGGTTGTCCAGTTTTCCCAAAAGTGGAAATACTTGGTTAAGGATACTTCTTACAAATTATTTATTTTCTGACAAAAAGTTATTTTCTAATTTAAAATATATTAGAGAGTATCCAAAAAAAAATTTTTTTGAAAATTTATATAGTGAAGCAAATACTGGACTTCAAGAATTAGACCTTTATAAATATTTCTTATTATCTCAAGATAGAATAAACCTTAATAATAAAATTAATTTTCTTAAAACTCATAGTTGTTGTGGTACTATAAATAACAATAAATTTACAAATAAAGAAAATACTTTAGGTTTTATTTATATTGTCAGAGATCCTAGATCAGTAGCTATTTCTTATGCACATCACAGCAACATTTCTTATGAAAAATCTATAGAAATAATAACAAATGAAAATAATACAGCTATTGATGAAGATAAAGTTTTGACTTTTAGATCTTCTTGGAAAACAAATTATTTATCATGGTCAAAATCACCCTATCCTAGAATTATAATAAAATATGAAGATCTACATAAGGACACATCTATAAATTTTAAAAAAATTTTATTTTTTATTAATAAATTTATGAAAATAGATATAGATGAAAATAAAATTTCCAGAAATACAGCAAAGTGTAGTTTTAATAGCTTAAAACGAGAAGAAGAAAATTTTGGCTTTTCTGAAAGATGGGGAAATGAAAATTTTTTTAGAAAAGGATTAATTGATGAATGGAAATCTAAATTATCTACAAATTTGATTAAATTGATTGAAAATAAATTTAAAAAAGAAATGATAGAGTTGGATTATTTATAAATTATTGCTTCTGTAGTATTCATATTTTTTTCCCATGAGAAATATAAATGGTATCGTCAATATATGCGTTAAAAGAAATTGACCTTCTTTCTGCATTTTTATTTTTAAAGGGATAAACTGAATGCATCAAATAGTTAGGAAAAAAATAAAAATCGCCAACTTTAGGTTTAATATTTAAAGTAATGGGTGATAAAAAATTTTTTGACCCATGTACAAGCTGAAGATTTCCATTGTAATTTTCTTCTTTGTTTTTTTGTACTGTTTCTCCATAATTATCTGGTAGTTTTAGATATCCTACTCCAGAAATATGTCCCCCATGAGAATGTAAAGGGTTATATTCATTTTCGAATTGTCTTACAATCCAAGTATCAATTATTTTAAATTCAGTAATTTTTTTATTAGTAGATTCAAAAATCCATTTTTCAGTATTTTCTTTTAAAAAAAACTCCCATCCAGATAATGTGGTAAACTCTTTATCTAAAAGAAATTCTTGCTGTACATTTCCAGCTAACATTCTTCCATAATCTAATTCTTGTGTTTTTTGTTTATCTATCAAAGTTTTATCAACATAGTCATTTAGCTCTTTAACTAAACTTTCAGACATCAAGGCTTTGGCTATCGTTGGACCAAAAGGTCTTATTACTTTCATAATGGATTCTACCAGTAATTTAGCCATGAATCTAGGGGAAACTTACTTAGTTAAAGAAAATGACAACGAGCGACTAGGCAAATAGAAATTAAATTTGGTTATCCTTTAGTCTCTATTAGCATTATTTATAATTTTTTTCTTCCTTGGTATCACTATAAAATTTTCTTATTAACTCTTCTTCTTTTTTTTTTTGTTCTTCATCAAATTTTATTTCCCATTGTCTTAATCTTTCTTTTTCCTCTTCAATTCTTTTTTCCTCTTCAATTTTGGATTCTAATTTTGTTTGTTCTTCTTTCTCTTTTAATTTAAGTTCTTCTTCTATTAATTTACGTTCTTCTTCTTCATCTTTTTGTTTTTGTATTATTGCTCTCTGCTCTTTTTCTTTTTCTTTTTGTAGTTGTTCTTTTAACTTGATCTCTTCTTCTTTTTCTCTATGCGCTTCCTGCTCTGCTAATATCTGATCTTCCTTTACTTTTATCCTTTCCGTCTCTAACTCTCTTAATTTTTGTGCGGTTTCTGTTAATTTTTGTTTTTCATATTGTAATTTATGGCCTATTTCTCGTAGGTTTTGTTCTTCTTCTTTTTGTCTTTTAACTTCTATATCCTTTAGTCTTTTTTCTTCATCTTTTATTTTTTGCTTTTCTTCTCTAACTCTCTGTTTTTCTAAATATTTTAATTGTAATGCCTCATCTTTTTTTTTTTGTATCTCTTCCCTGATTCTTTGTCTTTCTTGGAATTGAAATCTTAATTTCTCTTGTTTTAG
>QCKR01000030.1 GCA_003215185.1 Pelagibacteraceae bacterium AG-410-D23 | reverse complement strand
TTAATAGTTATATTTTTTGTTGCTATATTATAAATTTCTTTAATTGTTCCACTTGTTTTTCCTTCGGTAACAATAATATCTTTGTCTTTGTAGTAAATAATTTTTGGTGCATTAACAATTATTTGATTTATAGGGTCAAATACTTTTACATTTCCCTCAGCAATTAATATTAAATTAATTTTGTTATATTCAAATTTTTCAGCATTAATTTTTACACCGTCATCAGTTAAGATTTCAGCTCCATCTATAGCTTTTACTTTATTGCCATTATCTAAAATTTGAATTTCTGATGCTTCAAAGCTCAGTTCGTTTGAATACAAATTGCCAATTTTTAAGAAAAAAAATAAAATAGCAAAAAATAAATATTTATGTTTACTTTTCATTTAATCTAACCAAACCTATTACACTTATTAAAACAAGAATTGTTAATGGCATAAACACAGAAATTTCAATTGGCAATTTTTCACTTTCGCCAAGTAGATTTGAAAAAAAATTAATGTAATAAATTATTACTGATAGTAAAATTCCCAAAATAAGATTAAATATTTTAGGTTTATTTCTCTTTATATTTAACATTATTATGCTAGAAAAAATAGTCATTACCATTAAATATATTGGATATGAAAAAATTTTCAAAGCATGTGTATCTACTTCGATAGTTGAATATCCCAATGATTCATAATCTTTTTTAAGTTTATACAGCTCAAGTAACGAAAGTGATGATAAATTAGAAAAAAGGCTATTAATTTTTTTTTTGTTAAAATTAGTTTTAAAAATAATATTATTTACTCTTCTTTCTTCCATGCCTACTTCGTAAACTACTGCACTTTTTATTATCCAATCATTATTACTAATATTAGCTTCTTTTGTTTCTATATTTCTTATTAGCTGAAAATTCTGATCAAATTGAGTAATAGAAATGTCAATCAAAAAATTATTATCTATTTTATTTGCATTAATAATGTTTGTAGTACCATTCATTTCATCTTTAATCCAAAGACCATTTTCAGTAATTACTGCTAAATATTTATTATCTTCTGAAAAGTTATTTTTAATTTCAAGGTGCATATGTTTAAGTTTTGATGAAAAATGGTAAAAAAAAGTTATAATTAAAACTCCTAAAAACAAAGAAACTAAAGATATTATTTTTACCAAATTAATATTGGTTAGACCCGAATGTTTAAACAACGTTAGTTCATTTTTTTCATCTATTCTTAAGAAAAAAAATTGAGTAGAGATTAAAAAAATAAATGGAAATATTGTATAGAGCACTGAAGGAGAATTTAAAGTGGTAAGAAGTAATGGATATAATAAATTTACATTTAAATCTTTTACATAATTCATTTCCTCAAAAATGTTTAAAATAAGTATCAAACCAAAAAAAACTAATGATATTTGAAATGTCATAGCTAAATAAAATCTTATTATATATTTTTGGTAAGTTTTAAATATCATTCTGTTATTTACCTCAAAATTTTTAATCTAATTGATAATAAAAAATAAGTTATAATAAATAAAGAAATAGGAACTATCATAAATATTAAACTTATAAGTTCACTTACGCCTGAATACCTTATTGAAACTTCTGAAAAAATAATTGTTACAGTTCCACACATAAATAATAATATTTTAAATTGGTTATAACTATAATGATCCTTTGATCTTATAATTAACATTGCAGCGAATAAAGATATTAAAGGCAAATAAAAAGGTATTACAATTCTTTTAAATAATTCTTGCTTCATATTTTTAGAATTTGTTTCATTGCAAGCGAAATATTCTTCAAATAATTCACTAGGAATTTCATTTTTTTTTAAAGAAAGAATGCAGCTAAATAAAATATCAGAATTTATTTCTTGAACTTTAGGGTGAGTTGTAGTTTTTGTTGCATATTTTGATAAGTTAAACTCTGTTTTTTCAAAATTAAAAACTGTAAGATCTCTTCCATCATTACTAATAACTTTACCTTCTTGAAGTACCAAAAAATTAGCATTTTCGTAGTTTACTATTTTACCTTTTTTTGCATAAATTATCTGGTACTTATTATTACTTAATTTATCTTTAAGAAAAATTTTTTCTAAAGTTCCATCAGAACTTTTTTTGTTGACAAATATTGTTAAACCAGAAACAGGATCAATAAATTTTTTTTCTTTAATGAGTCCTGGAAAAAAATCTAACTCTGAAGCTCTTATATATGACCTTGCCTCATCTTGAGTCTTTGGAACTATGTAGGATGTTAGACATAGTTGAATTAAAAGATAAATTAGTGAAAGTTTTATAATTGTATTTACAAATTCAATTTTTTTTATTCCAGTATTCCAAAAAATTATTAATTCATTATTATTTTCATATTTAATAATAATGTAAAACATGGATATAAAAAAAATAAAGGGAAGAATTCTACTAAAAATTTTTGGCAAGTTTAGAATAGTATAAAGGAAGTAAATTCTAAAACTATGTCCATCCTCTGATACAATGTCTAAAAAATTCACAGCCTGTATTACCCATACAATTAGAGATATACTAATAGCTATATATAGAAAAAAAATAGCATGATCTTTCGAGAACTTTCTAAAAATTAATTTTTCCATTGAAAAAATGACAATATGAACATATATAACATTTCAACCATAAGTATATATATAAAATTAATGACTGTTCAAGTTAACTATATAAACAAAGCTAAATCAAGTGATCTGAGTGTAATCACTTTATTTACAGAAGAAAAATTCCAAATAAAAAATATAAGTAATTATTTTTCAAAAGATGAAGTTTACTATTTTGAAAGAATTTTAAAAAATAAAAAAAATACCAAAGAAAGCATCATTTCATTTAACTTAAACGACAAATCTACGGTAATTTTAATAGAAATAAAAAAAAATTTAAAAGGTTATGGAGTAGAAAATTTAGGAGCTCAATTTTATAGCTATATTAAAAAAAATAAAATTAAAAACATTTCCATATATTCTGAAAGTATAAAAAATAAACCTGGAAAAGATTTTATAGGTCGTTTTATGCACGGACTTAAATTAAAGTCTTATGAATTTAATATATACAAATCAAAAAAAATTAAAAATAATATAACTATTAATTTAATTGGAAAGCAAAATACTTTATCATTAAAGAATAAGTTAAAATTTAAAGCTTTAGAAGAAGGAACATTTTTTACTAGAGACTTAGTATCAGAGCCAGGAAATATTTTACATCCAGACGAATACGCAAAAAGATTAATTAAATTAAAAAAATATGGATTAAAAGTTACAGTTTATGATCAAAAAAAATTAAAGAAATTAGGATGCAATGCTTTACTAGGAGTTGGGCAGGGAAGTATAAGAGGTTCTTATCTTGTAACTATTGAATGGAAAGGATCTAAATCAAAATCAAAACCTTTAAGTTTTGTTGGTAAAGGAGTTTGTTTTGATACTGGTGGTTACTCACTTAAACCAGCAAGATTTATGGAGGATATGACTTATGATATGGCAGGCTCAGCTGCTGTAGTTGGTTTAATGAAAACTTTAGCTTTAAGAAAAGCAAAAATAAACGCTGTTGGCGTTGTAGGATTAGTTGAGAATATGGTAAGTGGAAATGCTCAAAGACCTGGAGATATTGTAAAATCTTATAGCGGCAAGACAATAGAAGTTTTAAATACTGATGCAGAAGGAAGATTAGTTTTAGCAGACGCTTTAACTTTCACTGAAAAAAAATTCAAACCTCAATTAATGGTAGACCTAGCGACATTAACAGGAGCTATAATTGTTTCTTTGGGTTCAGAGTATGCAGGGCTTTTTTCTAACGATGATAAACTATCAAAACAATTACTTGAAGCTGGTGAAAGAGTTGATGAAAAATTATGGAGAATGCCTCTTCATAAAAACTTTGACAAGCTGATAAACTCTAAAAATGCAGACATGCAAAATATTAATTATGTTGGTGGTGCCGGATCAACTACTGCAGCACAATTTTTGCAAAGATTTATAATTAATAAAACACCGTGGGCTCATCTAGATATAGCTGGAATGGCTTTTTCAAAATATGGAGGAGCCGTAAATCCAAGTGGTGCAACAGGTTATGGTGTAAGATTATTAAATCAATTTGTAGAGGATAATTATGAGTAATTTGGAACAAACACTATCAATAATTAAACCTGATGCAGTTGAAAGAGATTTGTCAGATCAAATTAAAAATGAATTTAAAAAAAATGGATTTAACATCTTAAAAGAAAAAAAAGTTAAATTAGATAAAGTCGATGCAGAAAAATTCTATCAAGTACATCAATCAAAGCCGTTTTTTAATGATTTATGTGAGTATCTTTCTTCAGGAACAATAATAGTTATGATTCTTGAGAAGGAAAATGCTGTATTAGAAAATAGAAGAATAATGGGAGCCACAGACCCACAAAAAGCAGAAGATGGCACACTAAGAAAAAAATTTGGAATTTCTATAGACAAAAACTCTGTTCATGGATCGGACAGCATTGAAAACGCAAAAATAGAAATAGATTTTTTTTTTAAAGATTAATTAATATTTTTTTTATTGCAAGAGGGTATAAAATATATTCTTTTTTAAGAATCTTTTTTTCTAAGGATTTTATTGTATCATTTTTTGTTATTTTAACTACTTTTTGCATTATTATTTTCCCAGAATCTAGTTTTGAGGTTACATAATGAACCGTACACCCAGAAAACTTTTCATTATTTTCCATGGCCCTCTTGTGTGTATTTAATCCTTTATATTTTGGTAATAAAGAAGGGTGAATATTAACAATTTTACCATTAAATTTTTGAATAAAATTAGCTGATAAAACTTTCATAAAACCCGCAAGGCAAATAAAGTTTATTTTTTTTTTACTTAACAAATACAGAATTTTATTTTCTGCTTTTCTTAAATTAGCAAAATTTATCGTTTTTTTTTCAATCTTATTTTTTTTTGCAAATTTTAAACCCTTAGCATTTTTATTGCTTGAAATTACTAAGTTAATTGAAATTGGAAATTTTTTTTTATTAGCAAATTTAATCAAATTTTTTAAATTACTTCCTCTTCCAGAAATAAAAACTGCTGTTTTAATTTTTTTTAAACCAATTAATTTTTTCATTTAGTTTAATTTTATTTTTCCCATATACTATTTTTCCAATAACATAAGGCTTAAACTCTTTAGAGAACATTTTTTTACTTTACTTAAATTTTTTGGATCAATTATAAGACAGAAACCAACACCACAATTAAAAGTTTTAAGCATTTCACTGTCACTAATATTATTATTTTTTAACCATCTAAATATTTTTTTTATTTTAATATTGTTTAAATTTATTTCTGCAGTTAAACCTTTTGGTATAACTCTTTGAATATTACCACTAAGACCACCGCCAGTAATATTAGCACATCCATTAATAAGATTCCTTTCAATCAAATTTAAAATTTCTTTCACATAAATTTTTGTAGGTCTCATTAATTCTTTTTTAAGAAACAAATTATTTTTTAAATTAATTTTTTTTTTATTTAAAATATATCTAACTAATGAATAGCCATTCGAGTGAATTCCACTTGATGGAACACCAAGTATTAAATTATTTTTACTAATTTTTTTTTTTAAAAGAATTTTTTTTTCTTCAACAAGTCCGATTGAAAATCCTGCTATATCAAATTTACCTTTTTGATATGTTCCAGGCATTTCTGCAGTTTCACCACCTACTAATTCACATCCTGCAATTTTGCACCCTTCAACAATACCTTTTATTATTGATTTAAGTTTTGTTAAATCAACTTGATTAATTGATATGTAGTCTAGAAATAATAATGGTTTAGCACCTTGCACTATAAGATCATTTACACACATAGCCACTAAATCAATTCCGATTGTATCGTACTTATTTAAGATATTTGATATTTCAATTTTTGTACCAACACCATCAGTACTAGCCACAATTTTAGGGTTTTTCAGATTTTTTGGGATATTTGAAATAGAGCCAAACCCTCCAATATTTTTAAATTTTTTATTACTTTTATTTTTTTGAGAAGTTTTAGATATAAATTTAACAAAATTATCAGCAGCATCTATATTTACGCCACTTTTTTCGTATGTAAATTTATGTTTTTTCATTATTATTAAATATGCTTTTTATAAATAAATTAAATAATTTTAAAAATATTTTTTTAATTATTATTACATCTGTTTTATTTTTAAATACACTTTTAACTTTAAAATTACACGCTGCTTCGTTTAACATAACAGAATTAGAGATAGCAGAAGAATTTGATTTAGATTTTAATAAAAAAAAGGTATTTGATAAAGCATTTAATTTGGCATTTAATAAGTTAACGACCATGGTTATTACGTCTAAAGATAAACAAAAAATAAAAAATATAAAATTAATAACAATTAAAAATCTAATCGATTCTTTTACTGTAAGTGACGAAAAGTTTATTGATAACAAATATTATGCAAAGTTTAATGTAAATTTTAACAAGAAAAGCACTTTAAAATTTTTTGAGGAAAGAAATATATTTCCATCAATACCAAAAAAATTAAAAATTTTACTAATCCCAATACTTATTGATATGGATGAAGAAAAATTAATAATTTTTAATGAAAATCCAATTTATAATCAATGGAACGAATTTCATGGGAAGCATAATTTATTA
>QCKR01000029.1 GCA_003215185.1 Pelagibacteraceae bacterium AG-410-D23 | reverse complement strand
TGGCCATTTGGAACGGATTTTTTGCTTGAGCTATTGCGGTATTAATTAAAACTGCATCGCATCCAAGTTCCATTGCAATAGTAGCGTCTGAAGCTTGTCCTAGACCAGCATCAATAATCACAGGAACTTTTGCATTATTTTTTATTATTTTAATATTTGTTGTGTTTTGTATTCCTAGTCCAGAACCTATTGGAGCTGCTAATGGCATGATTGCACAAGCTCCAACATTTTCCAATCTTTTTGCCATTAAAGGATCATCATTACAATAAACCATAACTTTAAAACCTTCTTTGGTAAGAACTTCTGTTGATTTTAAAGTTTCAATCATATCTGGAAATAAAGTTTTTTTGTCACCTAAAACTTCTAATTTTACTAATTTCCATCCTCCTATTTCTCTGGCTAATCTTAAAGTTCTCAAAGCCTCTTCAGAAGTAAAACAACCTGCTGTATTTGGTAAATATATAATTTTCTTGGGGTCAATAAAATCCATTAATAATGGTTTTTTCTTATCAACTATATTTACTCGCCTTACTGCTACTGTTACTATTTCTGCTCCAGACAAATTTATTGCTCTAGCGCACTGTGACATGCTCTTATATTTACCTGTTCCTACTATTAAGCGAGACTTAAATTTTTTTTTTGCTATTATTAAACTATCAATTTTTTTCATTATCCCCCACCAATAAAATGAACTATCTCTATTTTGTCATTTTTCTTTATTATAATTTTATTCAAAGATTTTTTGTTAATTATTATTTGATTCAATTCAATTGCGACCTTTTTAATTGGTACTTTTAATTTTTTAATCAAGTTTAGTAAAGTTGTTTTGTCTTGTATTTTGATAAATTTTCCATTTATCTTTATTTTTATTTTATTTATTTTTTTCATAATATATAAAGGTTAAATGAAAAATAATATTATAGTTATTAATGGTCCAAATCTTAATCTATTAGGAGAAAGAGAACAATCACAATATGGATCTATTAAATATAAAGATTTAGAAAATCAATGCCTAGAATATTCTAAAAAGTTGGGAATTGACGTAAGTTTTGCACAGTCTAATATTGAAGGTGAAATTGTAACATTAATACAAGAAGCAAGAAAAAAATACGATGGTTTAATAATTAACGCTGCAGGATTTACTCATACATCTGTTTCAATTCGTGATGCACTATCTATTTTTAAAAAACCAATAATTGAACTCCATATTTCAAATATATATAAAAGAGAGGAATTTAGACACAAATCTATGATAAGCGGTGTTGCTACAGGAATAATTTGTGGATTAGGAGCCAATGGTTATATTTTGGCCATAAATGCAATGCAAGAATTGCTAAAAAATGGAAATTGATAAAAAAATAATAAAAAAATTAGTTGAATCTTTAGAAGAATTAAAGAAATCGTTGAAAGGGCAGGATATTGTTAGCGAAGATATTTCAGAAGAAAAAGAAATAGAAATTTCAAATTCAGTAGTAAAAAGTCCTATAGTTGGAACTGCTTATTTAGCAGCAGAACCAGGAGCAAAATCTTTTGTTTCTGTAGGAAAAAAAATAAAAAAAGGTGAAACTGTAATGATAGTTGAAGCAATGAAAACAATGAATCATGTACCTTCTACTTTAGATGGTGTTGTTAAAAAAATTTGTGTGGAAGATGGTCAGCCAGTTGAGTTCGATCAGGTGCTTATTATTCTTGAATAATGTTTAAAAAAATATTGATTGCCAATCGAGGTGAAATTGCTGTTAGAGTAATTAGAGCTTGTAAAGAATGGGGTATTAAAACAGTAGCTGTTCACTCTAACGTAGATAAAGAAAGTATGCATGTGAGGCTAGCAGACGAAAGTGTTTGTATTGGTTCTCATCAACCAGCAAACAGTTATTTAAATATACCTGCAATAATGTCAGCTATTGAATTAACAAAAGCAGAAGCTGTTCATCCAGGGTATGGGTTTTTGTCGGAAAACGCAAACTTTTCAAAAATCCTTGAAGAAAATAAAATAAAATTTATTGGACCCTCACCAAAGTTGATAAAAATGATGGGTGATAAAATTGAAGCAAAAAAAGTTGCTAAAAAGTATGGTTTACCTGTCATAGAAGGTTCAGAAGGTGGAGTATCAGATTTAAATCAAGGAAAAAAAATATCAAAAAAAATAGGTTTTCCTGTATTAATTAAAGCTGCTGGTGGAGGTGGAGGAAAAGGTATGAAAATTGTTAATGATGAAAAAAGTTTTGATATAGCTTTTAGCTCTGCAAAAACTGAAGCCTTAAAATATTTTGGAAATGAAGAAGTATATATTGAAAAATTTTTTCAAAATCCTCGACATATCGAAGTCCAAGTTCTCTCAGGAAAAAATAGAACAGTTCATTTACATGAAAGAGATTGTTCTGTTCAAAGGAGGCATCAGAAACTAATTGAGGAAACTCCCAGTCCAATATTAACTGATGAAATACGTAAAGATTTGTTCACAAAAACAGTAACTATGGTGAGCAAAATTGGTTATGAAGGTGCAGGAACTGTAGAATTTATATATGAAGATGGAAAATTTTATTTTTTAGAAATGAATACAAGGGTTCAAGTTGAACACCCTGTAACAGAAATGGTTACAGGTATAGATATTATAAAAGAGCAAATATGGATAGCTTATAATGGGGAAACAGCATTAAAACAGAGCGATATAAATCCAAGAGGACACGCCATTGAATGTAGAATTAACGCTGAAGATCCAGCTAAAAACTTTCAACCTTCACCCGGGACTATAGGTATGTGTCATCAACCTTCTGGTTTTAGGACAAGAGTAGATGGTTCAATTTATCAAGGATATAAAATAACTCCTTATTACGATAGCATGGTATGTAAACTAATTTGTCAAGGCAGAAATAGAACAGAAGCAATACAAAGAATGTTGCGTTCATTAGATGAATTCGTAATCGAAGGAATAACTACAACTGTTGAACTGCACAAAAAATTATTGAAACATAAAAAATTTATAAACTCAGATTTTAACGTAAGTTGGTTAGATAATGAAAAAATTATCTAATAACATTTGATTAACCAAATATCATAAACAGGGTGGTCGAAAGGTTTTAAAGATGGACTTGATGCAAAAGTCCAACCATTAAATATAAATACTTCGTCATTGCTTTTACTATTTAAATCTCTTACTTGTAAATAAGCTGTTACTTCTGGATTATCATCAAATTCAGAGTTCTTACATTTTAAAACTTTAAGAGCCAAATTTTTAAATTCATATTGTTTTCCAATATCCAATTTTATATTTATTGTTTTGGAGCTTACTTTGTCTAATATATTTAATTCAACAAATTTTATATCAAGCGATAAAGCCTTGTTTTCATCTGCATGTAAAAAAAAAATAAAAAATATGTTTAAAAAAAAGGTTAAAATGTAAATATTAATTTTTCCAATTCTTATATTTTTTTTTAATTTCATGATTATTTTTGTTTGGATGATAAGAGCTCTCTGTACCCGTTTGATTTGAAAGATGTGGTTTTTGCCAACTAAATTTTTCCAAATTATGATTATCTTCAATTTTGTTATTTGTAAAATGTATCCAAGAATACCATTCTTCAGGTATTTTTGATGCATCAATTTCGTCTTTATATATCACCCATCTTTTTCCAGATTTGCTTTTATAATATTTATTTCCAATATCATCTACTCCAACAAATTTTCCAAAAAAAAATGTATGCAGTCTGGTGCCTAAAGTTTGACGATTCCACCAAATAAAAATTTCTTTAAAGAGTGTCAACATATTTTTTCTTATTTTTTTTCAATTTTTAATTGTAAAAAATAAATTAGACTAAATTAATTATTTGTATATACATTAATTGTCAAAAGACTCAAAAAATTATTTTAAAAATATATAAATGGCTAAATACCTTGTAGAAACTTATTACACTTGTAGTTTTAAAGTCGAGCACTATCTAGATAATGTTAATGAAAATGAAATTTCTAATCTTGAGAAAAGAGATGATGGAAAATTTGAAATACTAGATATTAAGCTAGACAATAGAAAAACAAAAAATTTAGAAAAAAAATCATCAATTGAGAAAAAACAAATTTCTAAAGAAGAACAAAATATAAAAGAAATAATTAAACCAAAAGTTGTTGTTAATGAATCAAATGTAGGCTTTGTAAAAAAATTAAATGACGGTGTTAGTAAAAGATTTAAAATGCCAGATAGAAGAAAAGGTTATATTCAAAAAGCAGCAATCGGTGATCACAAAGTTTATTTACACACAGGCGAATATGAGGATGGAAAAATAGGTGAAATTTTTATTGATACTAGTAAAGAAGGTGAACTAGTAAAAGCTTTAATGAATAATTTTGCAATTGCTATATCGTTGGGTCTTCAGTATGGGGTACCTCTAGATGAATTTATAAATGCATACGTAGATACAAAATTTGAACCTTCTGGAAAAGTTTATGGCAATGATAGAATATTAAGCGCTTCCTCTATCTTAGATTATATTTTTAGAGAACTTGCAATATCTTATCAAAACAGAGAAGATTTAGCACACACTCCATCAATAGGTAATTCCGATAAAATTGAAAAAGAAAACGATGATGTTTCTGATGATCAAAATAAATTCCTAAAAATTGTAAAAGACATAACTAGTAAAGGCTTTGTTAGAAATAATTATAAAAAGAATTTAGTTGATCTTTCAGATATCAAAATAAATTTAAAAGGAAAAAAATAAAATTATTTTTTTTTGACAATCGATAAATTTAGTTCTTTTAATTGTTCCAAGTCAACTTCTGAAGGTGCTTCCATCATTAAATCTTGTGCATTTTGATTCATTGGAAACATTGTTACTTCCCTAATATTTTTTTCATTTGCTAAAAGCATAACTATTCTATCGATTCCAGGAGCTATACCTCCATGGGGAGGAGCTCCATAACTTAAAGCATTAATCATACCACTAAATTTTTGATCAACATGCTTTTTTTCATAACCAGCAATAGAAAATAGCTTGTACATTAATTCTGGTATGTGATTTCTAATAGCTCCAGAAGATAGCTCAACACCATTACAAACAATATCATATTGATATGCTTTAATATTTAAAGGTTTGTTAAAATCTATTTTATTATAATCCCCTTGTGGCATTGAAAATGGATTATGACTAAATTTAATTTTTTTTGAAATTAAATCCTTTTCAAACATTGGATAATCAACTATCCAACAAAAAGCAAATTCGTTTTCATTAATTAAATTTAACTGATTGGCTATTTTGTCTCTTGCTAAAGAGGTAATTTTTTCAACTTCACCATCTTTTCCACAAGCAAGAAAAATACTATCTCCAATTTCTGCTTCAGTTATTTTCATTATTTCTTTTAATGAATCTTCCGAAAAAAATTTTCCGATAGGTCCTTTTGCTGAAATTTTATTATCTTTTTCGAATGTAAAATAAGCAAGTCCTGAAGCGCCTTCTTCTTTTGCCCATTTGTCAATTGTATCAAAAAAACTTCTAGCTTTATCTTTTGTATTTTTTGTAATAATTGCTCTAACTTTAGATCCAGATTTAACTAACTTTTTAAATATATCAAACTTAACATCATCACGAGTAAAAATATTGGTTAAATCATATATTATTAATGGGTTTCTCAAATCTGGCTTGTCAGTTCCATATTTTGTCATTGCTTCTTCATATGAAATTTTTTGAAATTTTTCAGATTTTATTTTTTTATTTGAAAATTTTTTAAATAAATTAACCATTAATTTTTCAACTACTTCAAATACATCTTCTTGTTCTACAAATGACATTTCTAAATCCAATTGATAAAACTCACCTGGGCTTCTGTCAGCACGTGCATCTTCATCTCTAAAGCATGGTGCAATTTGAAAATATTTATCAAAACCTGCAACCATGATTAATTGTTTAAATTGTTGTGGTGCTTGAGGAAGAGCATAAAATTTTCCTGGATTTAGTCTGCTAGGAACCAAAAAATCTCTAGCACCTTCTGGGCTTGAAGATGTTAAAATAGGTGTTTGAAATTCTAAAAAACCATATTTCAACATTTCAGATCTAATAAATGCAATTACTTTCGATCTTAAAATTATATTTTCATGAATTTTTTTTCTTCTTAAGTCTAAAAATCTATACTTCAATCTAATGTCTTCGGCATACTCTTGGTCAGAAAAAATAGGCATAGGTAGTTCTCGACATTCTCCTAAAATTTTAAAAGAAATTATTTTGACTTCAATTTCACCAGTTTTTAATTCATTATTAATAGTTTCTTTTGTACGTTCAACAACAAGTCCATCAATTTTTATAACGCTTTCTAGCTGAATCTTTTCTAGTTCCTTAAAAAAATTACTACTTTTATCTATAACACATTGTGTTATTCCATAATTATCTCTTAAATCAATGAACAATAAATTTCCATGATCCCTCTTTTTATTAATCCAACCAGACAAGAAAACTTTTTTATTATTATCTTTTTTATTTAATTCACCACAGTTATGTGTTCTAAATTTATTCAATTTAAACCTTCAATGCTTCTTTTATAATTTTAAAATCTATAGATTTCTTTTTTTTTAAACTTATTTCATCAATTTTATATATAAATTCATATATTTTTCCATAAGATCTATCAATGTGTTTAATAATATATTCAATGAGTCTTTTTTCTATGGTAATTTGCCTATCAGAAAAATTTTTTAATAAGATAGCAAAAACTAGTTCATCATCAGGTTTTTCAATTTTAGCAAACAAACAATTTTTTACTCTTGAATTAAGATCTTCGAGTTTGAAATTTATTTTATTTATTGGAATCAAAGAATTTATAATAACAAATTTATTGTCTTGATCTACTACGTTAAATAAAGAATACATCAAACGTTCATTAACATTTTCATCAAAATTATCTAAAACTAAGTTTTCGAAAATTTTAAAACTTTTTAAACTTTCATCATTAAATTTATGAGAATCTATTTTTTTACCTTTAAACTTTTTTAAAAAAATATTTGTTAAATGAGTTTTACCAGAAAATTTTTCGCCATTAATATTTACAATATTTTTTTCCCATTTTGGCCATTTGTTAATTAGACTGTATGCATAAAAATTACTTTTGCTTACATAGTAGTCTTCATCTTGATAATTTTTTTTTATATCAAAATTTAAAAGTAGTTGATTTAAATCTTTCATTTTATTTGCCAATTATCATCGTTCTTAATTATTTTTAAATCTTTTTCACTTAATTCATCTAAAAACTTATTTGGTGAACCATTGTAAATAACTTTATAAAAAACATTACTATTATCAAAATGAAGAACATAAAAATCTGAGACTAAATCTAGATCATTTAATGTTTTTTCAAATAATTGAATTTTGTTGTAATCTTTAGAAGGTAAAAAAACTGTCATTGGTAATTTTATAGATGTATTTAT
>QCKR01000028.1 GCA_003215185.1 Pelagibacteraceae bacterium AG-410-D23 | reverse complement strand
GTTTATACATAAACTTATTTAATTGAAAATCTTTTGGAAAAACTAAATTAATATAATAATTCTTGGATGGTTTTTTAACTTCTATCAAATTTTCAATAGATTTAATTTCTAAATATTTTCTATAAATTTCTTCAATCACTGAACCATTCTCCCAACTTTTTCACCACCAAACAGATGGAAATGTAGATGTGGAACTTCTTGACCTCCATCTTCACTTAAGTTTGAAAGAGTTCTATATCCTTTTCCTTTATCCAATGATATTCCCAATTTCTTTGCTACAGTTGATATTCCTTTTAAAAGACCAACAATTTCTTTATCTGATGCCTTAGAATTAAAATCATCTAAATCTATGTATTTACCTTTTGGTATTACTAAAGCATGAATTTTTTTTTGTGGATTTATATCATGAAAAGATAACACATATTCATCTTCATATATTTTGTTGCAAGGAATTTCACCTCTTAAAATTTTAGCAAATATATTGTTATCATCGTAAATCATTTTTTTCTTTTTTCTAATTCTTGTAACACATCTTCTATTTTAATATTGTTAGCTTCTAAATAAACTAACAAATGATATATAACATCAGCAGCTTCGTGAACTTTATTTGTATCTTTTTCCACAGCTTCAATTAACTCTCCAATTTCTTCTTTAATTTTATCGAGGCTAAATTTGTTATCATTTAACAATTTATTAGTGTAGGATTTTTCCTGAGGTTTTTTTCTTCTATCTCTAATAATTTTTACTAATTCTTCTAAATTTTTAAACATTACATAACCTTACTGATACATTTTTCGAATTCAAATATTCCTTAGCTTCTCTAATAGTATATTTTCCATAATGAAAAATTGATGCTGCTAAAACAGCACTTGCTTTTCCAAGTTTTATTCCATCAACTAAATGATCTAAATTACCAACTCCACCAGATGCGATAATTGGAATATTTACTTTGGAAGATATTTTGTTCATTAGTTCAACGTCATAGCCTATCTGAGTTCCATCCCTGTCCATAGATGTTACCAATAATTCTCCAGCACCACAATTTTCCATATTTTTTGCAAATTCTATTGCATCAGTGCCTGTATTATTTCTACCACCGTGAGTAAAAATTTCCCATTTATCTCCTTTTTTTTTTGCATCTATTGCAACAACAATACATTGAGATCCAAACTTTTTTGATCCATCTAATACTACTTTAGAATCTTTAACAGCAGCAGTATTAATAGATACTTTATCAGCGCCACAATTTAATAATTTTGTTATATCTTCAACGCTTCTAACACCACCACCAACAGTCAGGGGTACAAAACATTTTTTAGATGTTTTCTCTACTACATCATAAATAGTGTCTCTATTTTCATTTGAAGCAGTGATATCTAAAAAACAAATTTCATCAGCTCCACCATCACTATAAATTTTAGCTTGCTCAACTGGATCTCCTGCGTCTTTTAGATCTACAAAATTAATACCTTTTACTACACGACCATTTTTAACGTCTAAGCAAGGTATAATTCTATTTTTAAGCATCTAATTCTTTTACAAGTTTATCTAATTTTATATTACCATCATATATAGCTTTACCGACTATTATACCTTCAATATTTTTATTATTTAAATTTTTGGCTTTTTTAATATCATCAATTGAAGAAACTCCACCTGAAATTATCACTGGGCAATTAGATATTTCAGCAACTTTTTCTGTTTCTTTAAAATTTGGGCTAGATTTAGTGCCATCTTTATTAATATCAGTGTAAATCAACCTGCTAACTCCATAATCATTTACTTCTTTTAAAAAATCTAAAGTTAATTGATTTAAATTTTCTTTCCATCCAGATACAGATAAATATCCATCTTTTGCATCTAATCCTAAAGCAATCTTATTCGGGAATTTTTGGCATGCTTCTTTTAAAAATTTTTTATCTTTTATAGCAGCACTTCCTAAAATTACTTTTTCAACACCAACATCAATATATTTTTTAATACTTTCAAAGGTTCTAACCCCACCACCTATTTCAATTTTAAGTTCAAATTTTCTTGTTATTTCCTGGATAATGTCCAAATTAACTGTCTCTCCTGTTAAAGCTCCATCTAAATCTACAATGTGTAAATTTTTAAATCCATGGTCTTTATATTTCCCAGCTTGATCAATTGGTGACATTTCATATTCAGTTTTGTTATCAAAGTCTCCTTTGACTAACCTCACACATTTTTTGTCTTTAATATCTATAGCTGGAAATATTTTCATAATTTTTAATAAAATTTTTTCTTATATTTCTTTCTCAAATGTCGATAAAATTTTTAATAATTTTTAGGCCAATTTTATCACTTTTTTCAGGGTGAAATTGAGTTCCAAAAATATTTTCTTTTTCCACAGAACAAACTACTTTTGTGGAATATTCTGTCGTTGCTGAAATTACATTTTTATCATTTGGCACAAATTCATAACTATGAACAAAATACATGTGAGAATTATTTTCTACTTCTTTAAAAATCTTACTATCTTTTACAATATTTATTTGGTTCCACCCAATGTGAGGAAGTTTGTATTTTCCATTTTTATTATCAATTTTAGAAACTTTTCCAGAAATCCAACCTAATCCTTTAGTTTCTGTTTCTTCATAACCAATATCCGCAAACATTTGTAAACCTACACAAATTCCAAGCAAAGGTTTTTTGTTCTTTATTGCAAATTCATTTAAGCTATCTACTAAACCATTAATATTTTTTAATGCGTTTACACAACTTTTAAATGATCCTTGCCCTGGTAAAACAACCTTGTCGCTTGATTTAATTTTGTTCAATTCAGAAGTAACTTCAATACTAACTTTGTTTTCAGCAACTTCTTTAAATGAATTTATTACAGAGCTTATGTTGCCTGAATTATAATCAACAATTGTAACTTTCATTAATTTTTTTTATAAAGAACCTTTTGTAGAAGGTATAGTGCCTTTGTTCCTTGGGTCTATTTCTAAAGCAGATCTAAGAGATCGTGCTAAACCTTTAAAGCAAGATTCAATAATATGGTGACTGTTATCTCCATAAATATTTTCAACATGTAATGTAATACCAGCTGCTTGAGAAAAGGCTTGAAACCATTCCTTAAAAAGTTCTGTGTCCATTTCTCCTAATTTTTCAACTTTTAATTTTACTTTCCAAATTAAATAAGGTCTGTTTGAAACATCTACTGCAACTCTAGTCAGTGTTTCATCCATTGGAATTATAGCATGAGCATATCTTTTAATTCCTATAAATTTTTTTGATGCCTTTTTAAGACATTCTCCAATAGCAATTCCAGTATCTTCGGTGGTATGATGTAAATCAATATGTGTGTCACCTTTTGCAATAAGATTTAAATCCATAGATGAATGCTTGGTTAATTGCTCCAACATATGATCAAGAAAACCAATTCCACTTTTAATTTTATATTTTCCTTTACCATCAATATTTAGATCTACGTTGATTGATGTCTCTTTTGTTTTCCTTGAAATTTTTGCTTTTCTCTTCATAATTTTTATAGGTATATATACATTATTTTGTTATATCAATATTAGTATCTAACCCTTGAACTATAAGAATTAATATCCATTTAATAGACATGACAACAATTGTATTAGTAAGAAAAAATAATGAAGTAGTAGTTGCAGGTGATGGACAAGTTAGCATGGGTAACACTGTCATCAAAAGTACTGCAAAAAAAGTAAGAAAAATTGAAAAACGAAATGTGATTGCAGGATTCGCAGGTTCTACTGCTGATGCATTAACTTTATTTGAAAGATTAGAGTCAAAACTAGAAAAGCATGCAGGAAATTTATCTAGAGCTGCTGTTGAATTAGCAAAAGACTGGCGAACAGACAAATATCTTAGAAGGTTAGAAGCACTTATGGCTATTGGAGATAAAGAAAAAAGTTTTATTATTTCTGGTACGGGTGATGTTTTGGAACCTGAAGGAGACGTTATAGGAATTGGTTCTGGAGGAAATTATGCTCTTGCAGCGGCAAAGGTTTTGATAGAAACAAATCTATCTGCTGAAGAAGTTGCAAAAAAATCTATAAAAGTTGCATCAGATATATGTGTTTTCACAAATAATAATTTAAATATTGAAAAAATATAATGGAAAAATCAAACGTTACTTCAATTATACCAAAAAATAAAAAAAGCGATAATAAAAATTCTTTTATTAGTTCCTTGTCACCTAGAGAAATTGTATCCGAACTAGATAGATATGTGGTAGGACAAAATAATGCAAAACGAGCTGTGGCCATTGCTTTAAGAAATAGGTGGAGAAGACAGGCTTTAAAAGGTGATATGAGAGATGAAGTATTGCCAAAAAATATATTAATGATTGGACCAACTGGTGTTGGTAAAACAGAAATATCAAGACGTTTATCTAAATTGGCAGAAGCACCATTTGTAAAAGTTGAAGCAACTCGTTTTACTGAAGTTGGATATGTTGGAAGAGATGTTGAACAAATTGTGAGGGACCTTCTTGAAATTGCAATAGCCATGGAAAAAGTAAAAAAAAGAAAAGAAGTTTATATAAAAGCACAAAAATTAGCTGAAGAAAGAGTTTTAGATGCAATAGTTGGAAATAGAGCAAGCGTAGCAACAAGAGAAAGTTTTAGAAAAAGATTAAGAAATGGTGATTTAGATGACAACGAAATTGAAATAGCAATTAGTGAATCTAATTCTATGCCTTCCTTTGAAATACCTGGAATGCCTGGAGCTAATGTCGGAATGATTAATATTAGTGAAATGCTTGGCAAATCCATGGGAGGTAAAGCAAAAAAGAAAAAAATGAGCGTTAAAGAATCACATGAAATTTTAATAAATGAAGAATCTGACAAATTAATCGAACAAGAAAAAATTATTAAATCTGCAAAAAATTCAACTGAAAATAATGGAATAGTTTTTTTAGATGAAATAGATAAAATATCAGGTAGAACTGATCGAGTTGGTGGGGATGTATCTAGAGAAGGTGTACAAAGAGATTTATTACCACTAATTGAAGGAACTTCAGTAAGTACAAAATATGGTCCAATAAAAACAGATCATATTTTATTCATTGCTTCTGGTGCATTTCAGCTTGCAAAACCTTCTGACTTATTACCAGAATTACAAGGAAGATTGCCAATTAGAGTAGAGCTAGACGCTTTAACAAGTGAAGACTTTAAAAGAATTCTTAAAGAACCAGATAACAGTTTAATAAAACAGTATAAAGCACTACTTAAAACTGAAAATGTTGATTTAGAGTTTTCAAATGATGGTATTGATACAATTGCTAATCTTGCAACTGAAGTAAATTCTTCAGTTGAAAATATAGGTGCAAGAAGATTACATACTATTATTGAGAAAGTTCTTGACGAAATCAGTTTTACAGCAACTGACAGGAGTGGAGAAAAAATAGTTATAAACTCTGAATATGTAAAAAATAACCTTGGTGAATTAGTTAAAGATACAGATCTATCTAAATTTATTCTTTAAATATAAATAAAAAGCTCCAGATCCTCCATCTTCAATATTTGCTTCAGTAGTAATTTTTTTTATTATTTTCATTAAATTTAAATTTGATTTAATAAATTCAGGAACAGAATTTTTTAAAATACTTAAATCTTCAGAAACATATGGATTTTCAGTTACTTTAGATCTTTTTCCTTTTCCAGTTACTATAATTATTTTTTCAACTCCGACTTCGTAAGAGTTTATAATAAATTTTTCAATAACTTTATTAGCACTTTCTAATGAAAAACCATGAAGATCTATAAGTTTTGTTAATTTATTATTATTTATTATATTTTCTTCTTGGTCTTTATTGGGAATTTGATCTTTACTTGAAACAAAGTTGTTCCAATCTTTCTTATCTTTATCTGTAAGTTTGTCGTTCAATTATTAATTAAGTTTGAGTATCAGTTAAAAACCAATTAGGATTTTTTGATCTTATATCTCTAGAGAACTTCCAAGTATCATGTACTTTTTTAATTTTTTCAGGATCTCCTGATTGAATTTTATCATTTTTATCTTTAACGTGAGATATAATTTCACTTACAAAATCCACTGTTACCTCTAAAATATTATTTATTATTTTATGTTCTTTAATTGAAGCAGAATTAATACCTACAAAAGTAGTATTTGAAATTAAACCTTTTTTCTTTCTTTCATTAATCGCTTCATTAAATTGATCAAATATTTTTTTATTTAACAAATTTTTTATATTCTTTAAGTTTCCATTAGAAAAATTTGTAATAATTGTTTCATATGCAATTTTAGCACCTTTTAAAAAATCATTTTTTGCATCATCATCAAAACCTGTTTTTTCTAAATCATTTAAAATAGTATTCTTTGATGGAAATTCTTGTGAAATACCAGAATCTAAATTTTCTTCGTATCCTGATCTTCTACCAAGAATTCTTCTTAATCTAAGGAAAATAAATCCAGCAATCATCGCCAAAAGTATTATATCTATGTACTCAAAATTAAAATTCATTGTGATAAATAATATTTAGTATATTGCTAAATTTCAACTAGCAATTTACATTAGAAATAGATGAACACAATATTAATATTATTAATTTCTATTCCTATATTAGAAATCTACTTATTTATTAAAATAGGTTCCTATATTGGAGCTTTTAATACAATTTCTCTAATTTTTATAACTGCTGTTGTTGGTGTCGCATATGCTAGATATGAAGGATTTAATACTCTTAGGTCAGGAATGTCTCAATTAATAAAAAATGAGTTACCTATATACGAAATTATATCAGGAGGAGCATTGGCATTTGCTGCTCTATTACTTATTTTACCGGGATTTGCCACTGATTTAATTGGATTAATATTAATATTTCCACCGTCTAGAAAAATATTATTAAAAAGTTTTTCAAAAAAGTATAATACTAACAATCAACAAAAACGAGATTATATTGATGGAGAATTTGAAGATAAGGATGAAAAATGAGTGAGAAATTTAATATCTTAGCAAATTTTATAAAAGATATGTCTAGTGAAACTCCTGACGTTCAGTCATATCTTTTTGTTAAAGATAATATTTCAAAATATAAATTAAATATAGATATTACCTCAAAAGCTGTAAAAAATAAAATGATAGAGGTAAATACAATTTTAAAATTTGAAGATAAAGAACCAAATGAAAAAAAATCTTATTTTGAAATAAACTATATATCAATTATTAAAATAGATGAAAATGTAAAAGATAAAAAAGAATTAGAAAAAATTATTCTTTGCGATCTTCAAAATAAAATATATCCAAAAATAGAAAATGCCTTTCTAAATTTACTAAACGACTCTGGATTTCCTGGGGTAAAAATGGAAAAAAAAATTGATTTTAATGATCTCTATAATAAGAAATTTAATTAAAAAAATTTTTTTTTAAATTTGATTTTAAATATTGCTTGTGTGATTCTAGTTCTTCTTTTGTTGGAAAAATTATTTTCTTACAATAACTATCTGAAGAAAGATTAAGAGAACTTTTATCATTTTCTATAACCTTAAAATCTAAAGTTGGTTCTTTCTGATCTATTAAATTTATATAAACTTTTGATAATAATTCACAATCAACTAATGCTGTATGTTTTATTCTCTTGGTATTATCAATTCTAAAGCGTTTACAAAGTGCATCAAGACTAATCTGCGAGCCTGGATACTTATTTCTAGCTAACTCCAAGGTATCTATTGCGCTTTCCTTATTAATTTTTTTTTTTCCAATTAAATTAAGTTCATTATTTAAATGTGATAAGTCAAATGCAGCATTATGGATTATTAATTTTTTATCCTTTATAAATTCTAAAAATTCATCACATATTTCAGAGAATTTTTTTTTTGAAGATAAAAATTCATCTGTATAACCATGAACTTCAAGCGCTTTTTCAGAAACTTTTCTTTCCGGATTTAAATAATAATGGAATTTATTAGAAGTTGGAATTTGATTTTCTAATTCTATACACCCAATTTCTACAATTCTATGACCATCTTTAACTTCGAGA
>QCKR01000027.1 GCA_003215185.1 Pelagibacteraceae bacterium AG-410-D23 | reverse complement strand
ATCTATTTTATTAAATATTGATGATAATTCTTGTTCAAAAGAATTAAATCTTGTTTTTTCTATCGATGCTTTTAAAAAAAATTCAGATGATAAATTTAAAATTTTGTTGAATCAGAAATCTTTAGGAGAATATAACATAAAAAATATCAATAAAATTGAAATACCGGTAAAATTTTATTGTAATTATAATAATTTACAAGTTATAGATTTTCATTATAGTAATCCGGTGTCTTTGAGAGATTTAAAAATTGGATTAAATGAGTCTAAAAAATTTTTAAAATTAATTGATTTTGAAATAACTAAATAAATTTAATTTTTAGAAAAATTAAAGATAAAAACATTTTAATACTATCTAATACTAAATTTATTTTGCCATTTTTTTTGTGAGTCCAAATCACTGGCAATTCTTCTATTTTAAAATTATATTTTCTTGCTAAAAGCACTATTTCTACGTCGTGAATGAAGCCTTTTTCTGTCAAATTTGAAAAAATTTTCTTTGCAATTTTATTATAATATAATTTGTAACCACATTGAGTGTCATTCAAATTAATTGAAAACAATAATTTAACTATTGATCTGAAAAAAAAACCAATAAATTTTCTATGAAATTTAGAATATACTTTAGATTTTTTTATGTTTCTTGAACCGAAAAAAATTTTTTTATTGCTTTTTATAAATTTTTTTTCTAACCAGAAATTTAACTGCATTAGAGAAACAGATATATCAACATCTAACGTTAGTATCCAATTTTTCTTACTTTTCAAAACACCTTTTTTTAATGCTTCTCCTTTACCAATATTTTTTTTTAATTTAATTAATTTATATTTTTTGTTAAATTTTTTTTTGTTTTTATTAATAAATTCAAGTATTTTTTTGCATGTATTGTCCGAACTTCCATCATCAACAAAAATATATTCTATATTTAAGGACTTATTAAATTTGTTAAATTTTTTTATATCTTGAAAACATTTATTTATTCTCAAGTTCTCATTATAAAATGGAAAGACTATAGATAATGAATTAATCTTCATAAAATTTGGTTGCGGGGGACGGATTTGAACCGCCGACCTTCAGGTTATGAGCCTGACGAGCTACCAGACTGCTCCACCCCGCGTTATTTAAATTCTATTTCTAAGTTTTTGGAGTTTTTTGGCTCTTTTAATATTTTCTTGTTTTATTCTTTTTTTTTTTTCAGATGGCTTTTCGTAATTATTTTTTAATTTAATAATTTTAAAAAAACCATCTCTCTGTAGTTTTCTCTTAAGAACTCTGAGAGCTTGTTCAACATTATTATCTTTTACTTCTATTTTAATAACCACCTCCAAAAAAAAGTTGTGATATCACTTTACAAATTTGATGTCTATTAAATTTATTAAATGTGTAATAATTATTTTTTTTTTGCACTTTTTTCCCTTTTTATTCTTCTTTCAGCCTTTTCTATTGCTTCAACCAACTCTTTTTGAGTAAACAAACTCATTGCAACTGGATCTTTAGGAGTTAAGTTATTAAAGTTCCAATAACTTTTTTTTCTTATAGCGGTTACAGAATTTTTTGTAATTGATACAAGCCTTGCAATTTGGGAGTCTTTAAGTTGAGGATGATTTTTAATAAGCCATAGAGCTGAATCAGGCTTGTCTTGTCTCTTTGAAAGAGGTACATATTTTTTTGTTATTAAATTTTCATTTGATATTTTTATATCTGTGCTTTTGATTTGCATTGGTCTTTCAGCGTCCTTTGATGACAATTCAATCTCTTCTTTAGTTAATTGACCAGAAATTATTGGGTTGTAAGCTACAATTCCTTTTGCAACTTCTCCATCAGCTATGCCTTGCACCTCAACTTCATGTAAATGACAAAAGTTCGCAATTTGTTTAAATGTTAGAGTTGTATTTTCTACTAACCAAACAGCTGTTGCCATCGGCATTAATGGTGCATTACTCATTTATTTTTTATTTTCTGACCTGAAGTTTTGAAATTTTTTATTAAATTTGCTTACTCTTCCTTTGTCTAAAATTTTTTGTTTTCCACCAGTCCAAGCTGAATGTGACTTTGGATCAATCTCTAATTTTAATACATCTCCTTCAGAACCCCAAGTTGATCTTGTTTCAAATTGACTACCATCAGTCATTTCTACTTTTATTTTATGATAATTAGGATGGATTTTTTTTTTCATAACGAGACTTATAGCAAAACAAATTAAGAAAACAATTAAAAGTTCGATAAGCTTTTCCCTAATTTTTCATTTATTGAAGAATTTGAAGCAACAACACTAACATTCTTATATTTGTTTAAATCTAAATTGTTTATATACCCTCCTGCTTCTTTAAGAATGATAATTCCTGCTGCAATATCCCATAAACTAACATTTTTTTGAAAATAAGCATCATATCTTCCTGCAGCAACATAAGCCATATCTAGTGCAGCACTTCCTAAGTTACGAATTGTAGTTTTATTTTTTATGCTTTGCTCAATAGTTTTAATATCTTTTGCACTACAAGCAAATAGACATTCATCTAATTTTTTTTTTTTCGAAACCCTAATTCTTTTGTTGTTAAAAAATGCACCAGAATTTTTCTCACCATAAAAAATTTCATCTTTAATTGGGTCATAAATCACGCCTGAAATAATTTCATCATTAGATTTTAATGCAATAGAAATTGCAAAATGAGGAACACCATGTAAAAAATTGGTAGTCCCATCAATAGGATCTATAATCCAAACATTATTTTGATCTTTTTTTTTAATATTTCCACTCTCTTCACTGAGTATTGAAAAATCTTTTCTAGCTTTGCTTAGCTCATCTATAATTATTTTTTCTACTTTTGTATCTGTGCTAGAGACAAAATCTGCCGGGCCCTTAATTGATACTTGAAGTTTTTCTACTTCTCCAAAATCTCTAATTAAAATTTTAGATGCTTTTTCGCTCGCCTTTATCATAACATTCAAGTTTGGTGAAATGGAGTTCATTGTAAACTAAATTTTTTTTATATATTCTAAAGTTCTCGTATCCACTATAATAGTATCTCCACTTTCTATAAAAGGAGGAACTTGTATATTTAAACCATTATCTAAAGTTGCTGGTTTATAAGATGATGATACGGTTTGACCCTTTAATGCAACATCTGTTTTTTTTATTTTACAATTTACTTGATTTGGCAAATCTACCATTAATGGTGTGTCATTATAAAAACTAATATTAACTTCTAAATTTTCTGTTAGCATTTTACCTTTTTCTCCAACTAAATTTTTATTTATATTAATTTGTTCAAAATTTTTTTGATTAATAAAATAATAATTTTTTTCATCTTCATATAGAAAATTAAATTTAATTTCATCTAGCGAAGCTTTTTCAACTGTGTCGCTAGATCTAAATCTTTCATTAAGTTTTGTGTTTTTGTTTACACTTTTCATTTCTACTTGGGCAAACGCACCACCTTTTCCAGGTTTTACATGTTGGGTTTTTAATACTTGCCAGAGATCATTCTTATATTCAATTAACATTCCAACTCTAATTTCGTTTCCAGATATTTTCATTTTAACTTTTTTATAGCTTCTATTGGTTTATATTTTTTATTATTCCAAATGTAGCTTGAGATAGCTAAAAAGTTTGCTTTATTCAATAAAAGTTTTTTATAATTACTTAATTTTATGCCTCCTATGACAACAATTGGTATTTTAGTTATTTTTTTTACTAATAATAAGATTTTAATATTAGCTTTATATTTAACTTTTTTTGTATTTGTTGAGTAAAATGCTCCTAACGCTACATAATTTGCACCTTGGTTTATAGCTTTTCTAACCAATTTTAATGAATTATGACATGTTACACCAACTATTTTATTTTTTAGCATTTTTCTTACTTTAAGAACACTCATATCTTTTTGACCCAAGTGGCAACCATCAGCATTTATTTTTTTTGTTAAGAAAGGATCGTCGTTAATAATAAATTTAACTCTATATTTCTTGCAGATTTTAAGTATTTTTCTTCCAGCTATTATTTTATTTTTTTTACTGTCTTTTTTCATTCTTAGTTGAAAAAAGGCAACTTTGTTCAATTTAAAAATTTGATCTAATTGTTTGTAAAAAACTTTACTTTTAATTTTACTTGGAGATATTAAATAAATAAATTTTTTACTTATTTTATTTTTTGTCAACTTTTTCTGTCCATTTGCCTTTAGAGGCAAGGCTACACATTTTAGCTCTGTGATTAAAAATTTCTTGAGTACCTTTAATATTATTAATGTCTTTAGACCAAAATTTTAATGCGCTTTGTTGTAAAGCTCTTCCATAAGAATAAGTCATTATAAATTTTGTTTTATTTTTAATATTAATTTCATTTAAATTTTTTGTTGCTTCTTTCTCAGTTTGTCCACCAGATAAAAATGCTATACCAGGCACTTCAGAAGGAACTGAATCCTCAATGCATTTGTTTGTCATTTCTGCGATTTTTGAACTATCAACTTTTTCATCAGAATTTACTCCAGGTAAAATCATATTTGGTTTAAGTATTGTCCCTTTCAGCTCAACTTTATGAATTTCTAATTGTTCATAACATTTTTTTAATTACTTCTGAAGTTTTTTTAAAACATACTTCTGAATTGTGATTTCCATCCATTAAAACTTCAGGTTCAATAATTGGTACCATGCCAGCTTCTTGAACTAGTGCAGCATATCTGGCTAACGAGTGTGCATTTGAATAAATTGATAGTTTGCTAGGATGTTTATCTGAGATTATATAAACTCCCCTCCATTTTGCAAATCTTGCACCCAATTTATAATATTCTTTTAATCTTTCTCTTAATCCGTCAAGACCTTCGGTAATTTTTTCATCAGGCGAGTTAGCTAAAACTTTTGCACCTGTATCAACTTTTATTCCAGGTATTGTATCAGAGCTAGAAATCAATTCAGGGATTTTTTTTTTTAATGTAGTATTTTGTTTTATTGTTTCGTCATAAAGTATAACACCTCCTATACAATCCTTCATGCTTGATGAGCTAAAAAGTGTTTGTCTAAATAACAATCTATTTTGTTCATTTGATTCAACTTTAACACTATTCAGTCTTTTGGTCATTGTACCTGTGCTTTCATCAGCAGCCAAAATACCTTTACCGTTTGAAATTATTTTTAAAGCAATTTTATTTAATTCTGACATTATTAATTTATTGCTTTTATACCAGGTAAAGTTTTACCTTCAAGAAATTCTAAAAAAGCTCCACCAGCAGTTGAAACAAAAGTAAAAGAATCTAACTTTTTAAATTTATTTATAGCTGCAACTGTTTCGCCCCCGCCAGCAACAGAAAAAATTTTATCCTTAATTGTTTTATTTGAAATTATTTCTAAAATATTTTTTGTTCCATTTTCAAAATTTGGATTTTCAAAATAACCCGCTGGTCCATTCCAAAGTACGGTATTTGATTTTTCAATTATATTTTTAATTGAAGAAATTGTTTCTGGACCAATATCTAATATCATGTCATCGTTTTCTACTTCATCTAGCTTTTTGTTTTTTGCTGATCCTTCTATGTTTTTTGAAACAACAACATCTATAGGAGTAATAATTTTGCAATTATATTTTTTTGATTTTTCAAAAATTTCTTTTACTAAGCTTTTAGTTTCTTTTTCGCATATCGAATTTCCAATGTTTACACCCTTATACTCAAGAATAGTATTGGCCATACCACCAACTATAATCATGTTATCAAAATTATTAACTAAATTTTTTATTACATTAATTTTTGTTGAAATTTTAGAACCACCAATAATACATGTAATTGGTCTTTTTATATCCGATGTTAATTTTTTAAGTGCATCAATCTCCTCAATAATTTGTAATCCAAAATAAGAAGGAAGATATTTGGTTATAGCATCAATCGAGGCATGCGATCTGTGAGAACAAGAAAATGCATCATTTATATACACATCACCCAAACTGGAAATTGTTTTCGCAAATTTTTTATCATTTAATTCTTCTCCTTTGTAAAAACGTATATTTTCTAACATCATTATTGAGCAATTACTCATTATTTTATTGATTTCAGAAATAGTACTTTCACTAATTTCATTTTTGTTAAAAAAAACTTTTTTATTCAAATATTTTGAAAGTTTTTCTGAGATTGGTTCTAAAGACATTTCACTTACAAACTTACCTTTTGGTCGTCCTATATGAGATAAAATTATTATTTTTGCTTTTTTGTTTAATAAGAACTTAATTGTAGGTAGTATTTTTTCTATTCTTGATGTTTCGGTTATTGATCCTTTATTCATAGGAACATTTAAATCAACTCTAAGTAACACTTTTTTATTTTTTAATATGAGATTTTTATCTAAAAGATTTTTCATAAAATTTAAATTTTATGAATATAATCAGCCAAATCATTCATTCTTGAAGCAAAACCCCATTCATTATCATACCAGGCAGAAATTTTTCCCATATTTTTACCTACCACGTTAGTTAGAGATAAATCCACTATGGCAGAATTTGAGTTGTGGTTAAAATCTACTGAGACCAACTTTTCTTCAGTAGTATCAAGGACATTCTTTAATGTTTTTTTTGATGCTTTTACAAAAGCATCATTAACTTTTTTAATAGATAAATCTTTTTTAGAATTAAAAACAAATTCTACAAGTGAAACATTTGGTGTTGGCACTCGCATTGCAACACCTTCAAGTTTTCCTTTTAATTCAGGAATAATTTCTCCAAGTGCTTTTGAGGCACCTGTTGAGGTCGGAACAATTGATTGTGCAGCAGATCTTGCACGTCTTGGATCTTTATGAGAATTATCTAAAAGTCTTTGATCAGTTGTGTAAGAGTGAATAGTAGTCATGAATCCTTTTTCAATTATAAATTCTTTGTTAATTATATATGCTATTGGAGCAAGACAATTTGTAGTGCAAGAGGCAGCAGAAATTACTAAATCATTTTTATTTATTATTTTTTGATTAACACCAAAAACAATAGTTTTATCAGCATTTTTACATGGAGCAGAAACAATTACTTTTTTTGCACCATTTTTTATATGTTGTATTGATTTTTCCTTTGAATTGTATTTACCAGTACATTCATAAACTATATCTACGCCATATTTTTTCCAACTGATTTTATCTAATTCAGTTTCTTGAGAAAAGGATATTTTATTTTTGTTAATTATTAAATTGTTTTTATCATAACTGACGTCAGCATTAAACCTCCCATGAATTGAGTCGTACTTTAATAATAAGCTACTATTTTCTAGACTAGTTCTGTTATTTACATGTTTAATTTCAATATTTTTATTGCCATTTTCAAAAAGTGATCTTACAGCCATTCTACCAATTCTACCTAAACCATTAATTCCAATTTTTACAGACATAATTTATTTATATTTTTTTTCTTTTATCTTTTTTATTATATTTTCACTTGTAAAACCAAAATGTTTAAAAGCATCTTTGTATGGAGCACTTTTTCCAAAATCATTTATACCAAATATTATTCCATTTTCACCAATAAATTTTTCCCATGTGTTTGACGAACTTGCCTCAACTGAAATTTTAAATTTTGTTTCATTTAGTATTTTTTGTCTATAAGCATTTGTTTGTTTATCTAGTAATTCTTGACAAGGTACGGATATAACTTTTGAATAAATATTTTCTGTGGCTAATTTATGACTAACTTCAATTGCTAGATTTACTTCAGACCCACTTGCAAAAATAGTTAGATCTATTTCTTTATTTGTTCTTAGCAATTCATAAGCACCAAATGAGCATTTATTTTCTTTATTAAATTCTTTTCGTATAGGGTTAAGCTTTTGTCTGCTTAAAGCAAGAATACTTGGCGTAGTTTTATTTTTTATAGCAAGTTGCCAACATTCCAAAGTTTCTAATGTGTCCGCTGGCCTGAAAACATTTAAGTTAGGAATTGATCTTAGGCCAGATAATTGTTCGATTGGTTGATGAGTTGGACCATCTTCACCTAAACCAATAGAGTCATGTGTCATTATATAAATTACTCTTTTCTTCATTATTGCAGAGAGCCTTATAGATGGTTTGCAATAGTCACTGAATACTAAAAATGTTCCGCCATATGGAATTAGTTTACTATGTAAAGCTAGTCCATTCATTATTCCACACATGGCATGCTCTCTTACGCCATAATGTATATAATTGCCTTCAAAAT
>QCKR01000026.1 GCA_003215185.1 Pelagibacteraceae bacterium AG-410-D23 | reverse complement strand
TTAAACTTTCTTTTCCAATAAAATCTTCAGTCTTTGTTTTTAATGGAACAGTAAAACCAACACCCGCCTCAAAAGGGTCTACTTGACCATCAAATTCATTTCCAAACAAAATTAAACCAGCTTCAATTCTTAATAAATCCAAGGCACCAAAACCTGCTGGAATTAATCCTTCATCTTTTCCTGCTTCCATAACCACATCCCAGACTTTTGGTGCATCAGTTGGATGACACCATATTTCATATCCTAATTCTCCTGTATAGCCAGTTCTAGAAACTATTAGTGGTATTCCTTTTAAATCTTTAATTCTGCATATGGTAAATCTAAACCATTGTAGTTCAGAAATAGTAGGTTGAGTTGGAGGTGTAAAAATAAACTTTTCAAGTATTTTTCTACTGCTAGGCCCTTGTAAAGAAATATTATTAATTTGATCTGTAGAATTTTTTATAAAAACTTTAAAGTTTTTTTTCTTAGCTTGTTGTTTTAACCACTCTCCTGCATATTCATCTCCACATATCCATCTAAAGCCATGGTCACTTAATTTTAACAATGTACCATCATCAAACATTGATCCATTTTCATAACACATCGAAGAGTAAACTACTTGACCAACCGAAAGTTTTTTGATGTTTCTTGTAAGAGTATAATTCATTAATTCTTCTGCATCAGGTCCTAAGATTTCAAATTTTCTTAATGAAGATAAATCTATAACAACAGCTTTTTCTCGACAAGCTGTGTACTCATTAGTTATTCCATGTTTAGTATAATCATTTGGCAACCAAAATCCTCTAGCGTCAACAAAGTTTCTTGTAAGCTTTGATGTTCTTTCATGGAAACCAGTATTTCTGGTTAGTTTTGTTTCAGAGTCTGCTTTCATCCTAAATGCAAAAGATTTTGTAAATTCTTTTTTTTTATCATAAGTTCTAACAAAAATATCAGTAGGGTTCCATGAATTGCAAGCATCAATATCACTTGGACATGCTGTAGTTCCACAGGTTAAATCCTTAAGAGCTCTAAATGTTACATAATCTCCTGGTCTTGAAAATGATTCATCTGATAATACAGAGTTTAGCCCACCTGCAGAAGTATTAAAGAAAAGATTTATGGCATGCCAACCTCTTTTTTTTTGAACTCCAAACTTTTTCATAGAATTGCTTAAATTATCAGAACAATTTGGGTGTCCAAAATAACCTGCGTCTTCATAATATTTTGAAGTACATGCTAAATTAAAAGTATCATGCCTTCCTACTGTGTCTCTAATTACTTCAATTAGAGGTTCATGATCAGTATCATAAAATTTAGAAAATAAACCTGGTCCAGGAAAAGTGTTTCCCATAAAAGTTCTTGTAGTTTGCCAGTCTAGACCTTTTTCAATTTTTTTATCTAATTTTGATGTATCAAATGCTACAAAATCAGAACATTGTCTTCCTGTTGGTGAAATAACTTGAATATAATCTCCTTCTTTTACTTGAAATGAAATTGCAGTTGCACGATCAATATTCATTTCATTAAGTGCATCAAACATTGGATCTGGAATTACATAGTGTTCTTTATCTTTTTTAATTTTTGCTCTTTTAATAAAAATAGTTAAATCAGTTGGTGGATTTTGTTCATGAATTAACATTTCATTTCCTGGAGCCGAAAAAATACAATAACATTTGTCTCTTGATTTTATTTTTATTTTTTCTCCCCAATTTGTATTCTTATCAAAAACTATTGATGATTTTGCTTTAGCAATATCTAAATTTCTTTTTTTTAACTGATAAGCCGCAATTTGAGAACTTTCATCTTTTCTTAATAATATTTTTTTTATTTCAGATGAATTTTTACTTTCTTTTAAATTTAAAATTGAAAGCTCAGATTTTCCATCTTTATTAAAAACTGAAATTTCACAAATTTGATTTCCTTCATCATTTATAATTTCTATTTCATCATCAGGTAAAATTTGTATTCCTGTAATTCCACCTCCATTTACAACATATCTTTCAACTCCAGGTGGAAGAACATTTAACCCTGGTTCTTTTATTTCTGAACTAGTTATAAGCATTTTATAAATAACCTAGAATGACCATAATATATCTAACTCTTATTGACTATATATATAATAAGGAACATACTTAAGAACTTAATATATTAAGAAAGGGGAAAATAATGAAGAATAAAAATATGCCAATGATTATTGGTATAATTGTTTTAGTAGTTATCGGACTTGTTTTCTTTATGCAGGGTGGAGACAAAACTGCAAAGAAATCAGGTGATAGTGCTGAACCGATTGTAATACCAACTCACAACTGGTCTAGCCAAGTGGTTATGGCTTACGTTATAGGTGGTATTTTTGAAGCTAATGGTAACAACGTTAAGTATGTTCCAGCTGACTCTCAGGCAGTTTATGAATCAATTCGTATAGGTGACGTAACGATATCACATGAAGTTTGGGAATCTGCTTTTGGTAAATCATTTACAACAGCTCTTGATAAGGGTGGAATACTTGACTGGGGAGATCACGAAGCAAGAACTCTTGAAGATATGGGATATCCAGATTGGGTTGCTGAGAAATGTCCAGGTCTACCTGATTGGACAGCTTTAAAAAATCCTGATTGTGCAGCTAACTTTGTAACACCTGATTCAGATGGAAAAGGAAGAATGCTAGAAGGTCCACAAACTTGGCACGGTGATTTAATACCTCAAAGAATTGAAGCTTTAGGTTTAGGAGATCTTTGGTGGGTTAAATTTGCTGGAAGTGCAGATGCACTTTGGGCAGAATTAGAAGCAGCTAAAAAAGAAGATAGAGGAACTATCATCTTTAACTGGACACCAAACTTTACAGATGGTGCTGGTTTCACATTTATAAAATTCCCTCCATACACAGCTGGTTGCAGACCAGAAGATGGTGGTGACGGTAAATGTGGTTCGCCAGATGGTTATTTGAAAAAGGCTGTTAACGCAGACTTTCCAAAAACTCATCCAGGAGCAGCAGCAATTTTCAAGAAAATGTCATTTTCTACAGGACAAATTGGTGCAATGGCAGCTTTAGTTGACCTTGACAAAATGACTCATGAAGATGCAGCTAAAAAATGGTTAGCTGACAACGAGTCAGTTTGGAAAGCTTGGATGAACTAATTATAGTGAATAAAAGCTAACAAATTATAATCTCCCCCAACGTATGTTGGGGGGGATTTTTTTTTATAAAATTTTGTGTAAAATATAACAATGAAAAAATATCTCTTTATCATATTTTTAAGTTTTTTAATTTCATCTTCGGCTTTAGCTCGTAAAGTAGGATGTAAAGAAGGGAATTGCGAAAATGGTTTTGGCCTGTGGGTTTCTACAGATGGCACAACATATGAAGGAGAATGGGCTGGAACAAAAAAAAATGGTCAAGGAATCGAAATTTGGCCCAATGGATATATTTACAAAGGTGAATTTAAAAACAGCGAGTGGAGTGGACAAGGCACTTTAACTTTTCCAAACGGTGCAACTTACGAAGGAGAATGGGCCAATGGTTTTATGAATGGAAAAGGAACATTTACCTGGCCAGATGGAAAACAAAAAACAGGAATTTGGAAAAACGGTAAATTACAAGAGTAGTTAAAATTATGATAATACATGAGTATTTAAATAAAATAAAAGTGTTACCAGAACCAGTTAGACAAATTGGTGGTCTTGTCACAATAACAGTTTTTATCATTTTATCTTTTGCTATTTTAAATATTTATTGGGGTGGTGGTGATGAATTAATTAGAAAAATGAAAATCGAAGAGGAAAGAATTGAAAAAGAACGAAAAGTAAATGAAGTGATTTCAAGTCTTCCGTCAGGTATTCTGGTATATTATGATGGAACTGATCATTATAGATTGTCTAAAGAACAATACCAAGCAGTTTGCAATATAACTAAACTTATTCCTCAACGCGCTATAATGGCCGCCCATTTTTTAAATTATAAAGCTTATGAACTATATACTATCAACGGTAATAAAATTGATGATACATTTGTTAAATGGGACAAAGATAAAAATAAATGTTTTGCTGGTTACACCGTAAGTGGAAGTAATGTTGGAGTAAACGAAACAGCAACTGTCACTGGAGAGGTTTTAAGTTTTTTAAGTACAGGTATTGATACCAGAGTTTATTTTATTAAAAATTTTTAGGGAGGAAAAACAACAATTATATAGATTTTATTTTTACTGAATATCGTATAACTTGTTAAATGAAATGACTGATGCTGTAATTAAATGTGAATCCGTATACAAAATATTTGGTACAAATGCCAAAAAAATGCTTCAAGAAGCAAATGGAAATGTAGACGCAAAAACATTCCAAGAAAATGGATGTATTGTAGGTGTGAACAATGCTTCTTTTGAAGTTTCAAAAGGAGAAATGTTGGTTGTAATGGGTTTATCGGGCTCAGGAAAATCTACATTATTAAGATGTATTTCTAGATTAACAGATGCTACTGGTGGAAAAATTTATATAGAAGGTCTAGATTTGCTTTCATTAAAAGAAAAAGAACTTATTGAACTTAGAAGAAACAAAATGGGAATGGTTTTTCAAAGTTTCGCTTTGCTTCCACATAAAACAGTTTTGGAAAACATTGCTTTTCCACTTCAAATCAAAGGAATAGAGACTGAGAAGAGTATTAATAAAGCTATGGATATGGTTAAACTTGTTGGTCTTGATGGAAGAGAAAATTATTTTCCAAGGGAACTTTCAGGTGGGCAACAACAAAGAGTAGGCATCGCTCGATCATTAGCTGTAGAACCTGATATTTGGTTTTTAGATGAACCTTTTTCTGCACTAGACCCATTAATTAGAAAAGAAATGCAAGATGAATTTTTAAGACTTCAAGAAAAATTAAAAAAAACAATCATGTTTATTACTCACGATTTTGATGAAGCATTAAAACTTGCTGATCGTATAGCGATTATGAAAGATGGAATAATTGAACAGTTAGACACTCCAGCAAAAATTGTTTTAAACCCAGCAACTGAATATGTAAAAAAATTTACTGAAGAAGTACCAAGAGAAAAAGTTTTAATAATAGAAGATGTAATGGATGCACCAACCTCAGACAATTTAAGCAATTTAAAAGTTTCAAAAGATGAGATAATAGAAAATGTAGCTGAAAAGATTTTATCTCAAGAAAAATCAGTAGGTGTAATAGACAAAAATAATAAAATTGTTGGGACTGTTCATCCTTCAAAAATAATTCATACTGTTTTTGGAGGAAGAAAAGAAAACAGTTAAATTATGGAATTATTAAAAAAATATCCAAAACTATTTCAATGGTTGTTTTTGTTAATTGTTTTTTTTGCTTTATGTTTTGCAATTGATGTTCCAGAAACCTATAAGTTTATAAGAGGTCAAGCTGAATTTATTAAAGACCCAAACCAAAGTTTTTACATACTCTTCGGTAAAGAAGTAAGGTATTATGCATTTGATAATTTCTGGAGACTGCCTCCGTTACTTGGATGGTTACCTATTTGGATAAACGATGGCCTTTTTTTCCTATTGAATGAATGGATGCCAATGGAGTTTTGGGATTCAGCTACACAAGAATATAAAACTCGACCTTTAGTTCTACAAATATCAAGAAATATAACAGCGTTTATGACATTTCTTATAGAATTTATTAGAGAAATTTTATTAGGTGGAGTTGAAACAATTGTTGCATTTACAAGTTGGAATTTTGTAAGCGCATATCCATGGGCAAAATTACCAGGTTTGCCTTGGACAATTGTTGCTGCGGGTGCAGCCATATTAGCATACAAATTAAGTGGCAAGGGTTTGGCAATATTTGCTGGTTTGGTAATGATTTATATTTCAGTGTTTGGTCAATGGAAACCTTCAATGCAAACACTTTCTTTTATATTGGTAGCAGCACCACTTTCTTTTATTTTTGGATTAAGTTTAGGTGTTATGGCTTATAAGAGCAAACGCGTTGAGAAAGCATTATATCCAATACTTCTAGTTATGCAGACCATGCCTCAATACGCTGTTTTAGTTCCTGCTATGGTTTTGTTTGGTATTGGTGATCATGCTGCAGTTATAATAACAATGGTTGTTGCTATTCCACCGATGATCCTATTAACTTTGATAGGTCTTAGAGGTGTATCTCCGGAAGTTATTGAAGCTGGCAAAATGAGCGGATGTAGTAATTGGCAACTTTTGACCGAGGTATTAATTCCAACTGCAAGAAGAGATATTCTGATTGGTGTTAACCAAGTCATTATGGTTTGCTTTTCTATGGCCGTTATATCAGCTTTTATAGGTGCTAAAGGATTAGGATGGAATTTATTGTTAGCTTTAAATCAACTGAATATTGGTTTAGCTCTAGAGGCGGGTTTGTGTATTAGTTTGATTGCAATACTTTTAGATAAAATGTCTTTGGCCTGGGCAAATAAACAAACTGACTATTTTGGTAACCTGACATTTTACGAGCGTTATAAAAACACAATATTTTTTGGAGGGGCTGTATTGATCGGAACAATACTTGCTATTATTGGGTCTCTTTTTTTTAAAGAAGGTTTTAATTATTTATATGAGGTTCCACATAACAAAGGAATATCAACAGCAGATTTTTGGAACAAAGGTGTTGATTGGATTTTTGATACGTTCTTTGTATACATAAAAGCATTTAATACATGGCTAATAACAGAAGTTCTTCAACCAATGAGAGCTCTATATTTAAGAATGCCAGCAGTAGCTACTTTAGTATTGGTAGTTGGAGCAGGTTATATAATTGGTGGAATACGTTCAGCTTTAACAGTGGGTGCATTAACATTATTTATTGCTCTAAGTCCATGGTGGGATAGAGCATTAGTGACGACTTACATGGCAACTTTTGGAGTTGTTATATCTTGTACAATTGGATTTATTGTTGGAACTTTATGTCAACAAAACAAATATACTACAAATTTTATGTTAGGAGTTTGTGATATTTTTCAAACATTTCCTTCGTTTGTATACCTAATTCCAGTAATGATGTTATTTGGAGTTACAGATACATCAGTTTTAATTGCAGTAATTGTTTATGCAACTATACCTGCAACAAGGTACACTATTGAAGGGTTGAGAAGTGTTCCGCCTGCTTTGCATGATGCAGCCACAATGTCAGGTGTAACAAAATTTCAAAGATTATTTAAAATAGAATTTCCTTTAGCATTTCCTCATATGATGCTTGGATTAAATCAAACAATCGTATTTGCGTTGTTTATGGTAATAATAGGAGCATTTATTGGAACTGAAGACTTGGGACAATATATTCTAAAAGCTTTATCTGATAAAGCTGGTGGAGGCAAAGGATTAGTGCTTGGTATTTGTGTAGCTTTCATAGGCCTGATATTTGATAATTTAATTAGAACTTGGGTAGAACAGAGAAAAAAACATCTTGGCATAGATTAAAATTGTGAAAAAATTTCTTGTCTCCATTGATCAAGGAACAACATCAACAAGAGTAATTTTGTTTGATATTTATGGCAATTTAAAATTTATATCTCAGTTAGAATTTAAACAATATTTTCCAAAAAATGGTTGGGTAGAACATAATCCAAATGAAATTTGGCAAACTACACTTAAATTATTAAAGAAAGTTATAAAAAAAGCAAAAAAACTAAATGGAAAAATATTAAGTATTGGAATAACAAATCAGAGAGAAACCACTATCTTATGGAATAAAAAAAATGGTAAACCAGTTTATAATGCAATTGTTTGGCAAGATAGACGTACCCAAAAATATTGTCAGCATTTAAAAAAAAATAATTATGAAAACTATATTAGAAAAAAAACTGGTTTATTAATTGATCCTTATTTTTCAGCAACAAAAATAAGATGGATATTAGATAATGTAAAAAAATCTAAATCACTTTTAAAATCTAATAATTTACTATTCGGGACTATTGACACTTTTTTAATTTGGAAACTGACAAAAGGTAAAAAACATCTAACCGAAGCAACTAATGCTTCTAGAACAATGTTATTTAATATAAATATAAATCAGTGGGATAGAAATATATTAAAAAAATTAAGAATTCCTTATAAAATTCTTCCCGAAGTAAAAAATTCAGCTGACAATTTTGGAATCACAGATAGTAAAGTTATTGGAACAGAAATTCCAATATCTGCTGTGCTTGGTGATCAACAAGCCGCTGCAGTAGGCCAAGCTTGTTTTGACAAAGGTTCAATAAAAAGCACTTATGGAACTGGTGCGTTTATTATTATGAATACTGGTTCAAAGAAGATTTTATCAAAAAATAAATTGTTAACTACAATTTGTTATAGGTTAAATGGAAAAAATACTTATGCCCTAGAAGGTTCAATTTTTATAGCAGGAGCAGGAGTACAATGGCTAAGAGATAAAATAAGACTAATCGATAATGCGTATGAAACAGAAAAGATTGCTCAATTAAAAAAAGATAATGAAGGTGTTTATGTAGTACCAGCTTTTAGTGGAATGGGAGCCCCATACTGGAGACCAGATGCAAGAGGCATCATTACTGGATTAACCAGAAATAGTGATTGGAAAATTTTTGTTAGAGCAGTTATAGAGTCTGTTGCATATCAAAGTTACGATTTATTTGAATCTATGAAAAAAGATGGACTTAAACCTAAAATAGTTAAAGTTGACGGAGGAATGGTAGCTAATAATTGGTTTTCTCAATTCTTATCAGATATCATCAATTTAAATGTAGTAAGACCTAAAGTTCAAGAGACAACTGCTTTGGGAGTCGCTCTTTTAGCTGCATACCAAATTGGAGAATTTAAGTCTTTAAATGAAATTCAAAATAAATGGAAAAAAGATAGAGTTTTTTCACCAAAACTAAACAAATCAGCAAGAAATAATTTATTGCA
>QCKR01000025.1 GCA_003215185.1 Pelagibacteraceae bacterium AG-410-D23 | reverse complement strand
TATGTTCTTGCAACTCAATCTTTGAAAGAGATAATAAATCTCTGATTAAATTTTCCATTCTTTCAGATTGGGAGGTCATTACTGATAATAAATTAGTAACTTCAGAATTCTTTTTTAAATCTGCGTTATTTTCAAATGTCTCAAGTCCCATTTTAATAGATTGCAGTGGAGTTCTTAGTTCATGGGAAACATTTGCAACAAAGTCTGATTTTAGTTGTTGAAATTTATGAAATTCAGTTAAATCTCTCATAAAAAGTAAGCAAGATGGCTCATCAAAAAATAAATTATGATTATCTTGGTAAATTGTTACATTCATTCTAAGAACTGAAGGGTTTCGTAGCTCTATTTCAAGATCATTAGAATTTTCTCCATTAAAAGCTTTCTCAATTGAACTTAACAAGTCGGGATTTCTTAAAAATCCACTTATATTTTCATTCAACTTTGTTTGAAATCTTCTACTCGCTGAACTATTACTAAATATTATTTCCTTGGATTTGTTTAGAATTATAATTCCTTCTGGAATGTAATTTAAAAGATTATAAATAGTTTCTCTATAATTCTTACTTTCGTCTTCATTTAACTTATTATCTTCGATTTTAACTTCAGTATTAATACCTAATACTCTTTCTTTTTTTAAAAGAAAAAATAACAAAATAGCTATTATGATTAACAAAACAAATGTTAAAAGTTCCATAAAAAATTATCTCATTTAAATGTTACAGATTTGTTAAAATGTTTTAAGAACTTTTATTAAACTTTAGCCCAATTACGTAGACAAATATAACTGCATACATAATTAATGCATAAGTTGCTGTTGGGACCAGATAAATAGGATCATTAAAAATTAGCCCTGTAACAACTATTGCCAGAGTTCCGTTTTGCAATCCTGTTTCAATTAATATTGTTCTTTTTTGTGCTTTTTCTATATTGAAAATACCACATAATAAAAAAGCAGCTATTACAACCACAATGTTCAAAATTAATGTAATTAAACCACTTGCTGCAAAATAATCCACAATACTATCAAGCTCCTGGTAAATTGCTAAAAACAAAAATATTAGAAATAAAATAAAAGAAAAATTTACAAAAAATCTTTCAGTCCTTGCAAAAAAGTTTGGAAATATTTTTTTAAAAATCATACCAAGAATAACTGGTACAGTTGTTATTAAGAATATTTGTACAATAATACTCGATATAGAATAATCAAAAGGTAAACTTTGACCCGTAATCATAGGATATGTTAATGTAAAAATTAGAGGAATAGTTAAAAAACATAGTAAGCTAATAACCGCAGTAAGTGAAATTGATAAAGCAACATCGCCATCAGCAAATTTTGAAATGATATTTGTTGTAACTCCACCGGGAGCTGCAGCAAGCAACATCAGACCTACTTTTAATTCAATAGAAATTGGAATAAATAAAATTAAACATAAAGCTACTAAAGGAAAAAGAATTACCTGAGAAAATGCGCCAACAAAAAAATCCTTTGGCTGGTAAAATACTCTTTTAAAATTTTCTAAAGTTAGACCAATACCTAGCGAAAACATAATAAATGCTAAAATTAAAGGTCCTGCAATTTTTACTAATTCCATTTGATTAATTTCCCAAAATGGACAATAATATTTCTATTAAAAATAGCAATGAAATTCGAACCAATAAAAATCTCTAAAATTATAGAACAGAATTTTTCCCATCTAATGACTGATTTTTACGAAATGCAAACTGAGTATATGGCTTCACTAAACATTATTTATGATGATTTAGACGCTTCCTTAGTAGCAATGGTTTTAACAAATAGTATTTACAAGAATCAATTTAATGATCCATTGCATGAAAATACATCAATGAAATATTTTTATGAATCAGAAGTTTTTGAAATACCAATTTCTTATTTAAAAATTAAAGATATATCTTCAAAAATTAATTTACCAAGAGAAACAGTAAGAAGAAAAAAAGAAAAACTAATTAAAGATAAACTTATATTTGTAGACAATAAAAAAAAAACTTACTCATTGAATACATCTAAAATTGATAAAAAAATTATAGATGCTCAAATGAACAATGTAAGTAAATTTTTACATAAATTTTCTGTTTTTTTTGCAAGGAACAAATTGTTTATAAAAGAAATAAAACGTGAACAAATAAAAGAAGATCTTGATAAAAAGTTTTTAATATATTTGACTAAATTCTTAGATTTTCAAATATCCTATTTTTCTAATTTTAAAACTTTTATAGATATTGAATCGATCTTTATTACATTGCTTGTAAGTTTAAATACTCTATCTCAAAAAAAAGAGAATTCAAAAACTATGAATGTAAAGGATTTATTTTATAGGATTCACGAACTAAATACTTCTCAGGGATTAAATGCTACTTCAATTGCAGAAATAACTAAAATACCTAGAACAACAGTTCTAAGAAAAATTTCACATTTAGAAAAAATTGGACTAATTAAAAAAGATAAGTTTAAAAGATATGCTACTGGTGATCTAAATAATTTAGAAATTTCTAAAAAACTTTATCCTGCTATAGAACATAATTTGAAAATTTTAGGTATATTTTTTGCTCAATGTTTAGATACATATGTAAATAAAAAATAATTACTTTATACGACCGTAAATATCTTGATATCTTACTATGTCAGTTTCTTTCAATATAGACCCGACTTGTGCTTCGATAATCTTAACTGGTTTCTTATAAGGATTTTCTATTCTATGAATCGATCCTAAAGGTACAAAAATAGTTTCATCAGGTTTCATTGTAAAATATCTCTTATTTAAAGTAATTTTAGGTTTACCTTGAGTAACTACCCAATGCTCTGCTCTGTGATGATGTTTTTGAAGACTTAGAATACCTTTAGACTTTACGTACAACTCTTTAATTAGGAATTCTTTACCATCAAATAAATTAACATAGCTTCCCCAAGGTCTATAAAAGACATTTTTCTTTTTAAAGTATTTTTTCTTATTACGTCCATACATTTTACAGATCTCTTTCCAAGAACCTAAATCAGACCAAGGAATATCTAATTTTATAGCATTAATTTCTTTTGCTTTTTCTAAAACAGCATAATCAAATGATTTTGCTGTTACTTGATTAAAAGATTGTTTATTTAAATAGTACACATTGCTTTTATATTTTGCCTTTATTAAAGCTTTGTTACAGTTTCGGTAAATATTTGGTTGATATTTCTTGAAATTATTTATGATTGAATCTTTTCTAAGATAAAACATACCAGAATTCCAATAACCTTTTTTTCTAATAATTTGTTTTGCTTTTGCTTTTTTAGGTTTTTCTACAAATCTTGATACTTTATCAATATTTCCTTTAATTTTTTTAGTTAGAAAATAACCAAATTCACTTGAAGGCGTTGTTGGTTTAATACCAAAAATAAAAATATTACTTTTAGTTAAATTTTTCTGATTTTTTTTAATAGCTCTGTTGAATAAACTCACCTTTTCTATCAAATGATCTGCAGCTAAAAACATAAGCGGTTGTTCATTTGGGATATCTTTAATTAATGCAGTACTTAATATAGCAGGAGCTGTGTTTCTTTTGGTAGGCTCTAAAACTATTTTAAATTTTCTTATTTTATGTTTTTTAAGATGTTGTTTTACTTGCTTTAGATATTTTGAATTGGTGCTTATTATTGGGTCATCAAATATAGATGTTTTTACTCTTTCAAGAGTTTTGCCTAGCAAAGTCCAGTTGCCAAAGTTTATAAATTGCTTTGCTTGATGTTTTTTTTGGTTAGGCCAAAGTCTATTTCCAGCTCCCCCGCAAAGAATTACAGGTCTTATTTTCATTAAATATCTGCGTAAGTTTTTACTTCGTTTTTACCACCTGGATGGGTTGGAGCGCCCAAATAAGCTGGTCCAACAGTTTGTGCATATTTCCAAAGTGTTCCATTTCCAAAGTTAATTTTCTTTGGTTTCCATTTCTTTCTTCTTTTAGCTAGTTCTTTTTTAGACAAACGAACATTAATTGTCCCTTTCTTAGCATCTAAATCAATTATGTCACCATTTCTAAGTAAAGCTATTGGTCCACCTACTGATGCCTCAGGTCCAACATGTCCGATACAAAACCCTCTTGTTGCTCCAGAAAATCTTCCATCTGTTATAAGTGCAACTTTTTCTCCTTTACCTTGTCCATAAATAGCTCCTGTTGTTTGAAGCATCTCTCTCATTCCTGGACCACCTTTTGGACCTTCGTATCTAATTATTATTATATCACCGTCTTTATATTTTTTTTTCTGAACAGCTTTATAAGCTGCTTCCTCAGTATCAAAACATCTCGCTCTGCCAGTAAATTGTAATTTTTTTAACCCTGCAATTTTTACTATTGCTCCATCAGGAGCTAAGTTTCCTTTTAAACCAACTACCCCACCATCTAAAGATAAAGGATTGTTATATTTTCTCATAACTTTTTGTTTAGGGTTAAATTTAACATTTTTTAAATTTTCTTTCATAGATTTACCAGTAACAGTCATACAATTTCCATGAATGTAACCACCTTCCAAAAGAGTTTTTAAAAGCATTGGAACTCCTCCAGCTACCCACATATCTTTGGCTACATACTTTCCTCCTGGTTTTAAATCTGCAAGATAAGGAGTTCTTTTAAATATTTTTGCAACATCCATTAAATCAAATTTAATACCAATTTCATTTGCTATGGCTGGTAAATGAAGTGCTGCATTAGTAGATCCACCAGTAGCAGCAACTATTGTTGCAGCATTTTCTAAAGATTTTTTTGTTACAATATCTCTAGGTCTAATATTTTTTGCTAATAAATTCATTACGGCTTTACCACTTGCTAAAGCATATTTATCTCTCTGTTGATATGGTGCTGGTGTACCAGCTGAATAAGGTAGAGCAAGACCGATAGCTTCAGATACACATGCCATAGTATTTGCTGTAAATTGTCCTCCGCATGCACCTGCGCTTGGACATGCTTTTAGTTCTAATTTTCTTAATGCGTGAGCTGTCATTTTTCCTGATGAATATTTTCCAACACCTTCAAATACATCAACAACAGTTACATCTTTACCATTAAATCTTCCTGGAAGAATTGAACCTCCATAAATAAAAACACTTGGAATATTTAATCGAACCATAGCCATCATTAATCCTGGTAAGGATTTATCACAACCTGCTACTCCAACTAAGGCATCATAACAATGTCCTCTTACAGTAAGTTCAGTAGAGTCAGCAATAACATCTCGTGATACAAGTGAAGATTTCATTCCTTCATGGCCCATAGCAATACCGTCAGTAACAGTAATTGTACAAAATTCTCTTGGTGTACCACCCGAAAGGCTAACGCCTTTTTTAACAGACTGTGCTTGTCTCATTAATGCTATATTGCATGGTGCTGCTTCATTCCACGTTGAAACAACTCCTACAAATGGTTTAGCGACATCTTTTTCAGTTAAATTCATCGCATAATAAAATGATCTTTGTGGCGCTTTATCTGGGCCTAATGATGTATGTCTACTTGGTAATTTTTTTTTATTAAACTTTGGCATTATAAACTTTTTACTGTTAATGATATTTTTTTAATATCGTTTTTCAAATTATTATAGTTAGTTTTTTCCTGCTCAACAATATGTTTTGGTGCTCTTGATATAAAATCTTTGTTATTAAGGCGAGAATTGATCTTATCTATTTCATTTTGGCATTTTTTTTGTTTATTTAATAAGTTTTCTTTTATTACGTTCAAATCTACATTTTCTTCAAAATAAACTTTAAATATATCTCCAGAAATAACAATTGTTGCTGAAGGTTTTTCCGTATCTTTATCAAAAAAATTATTGATTCTTCCTAATTTTTTAAGAACAGTGTCATTATGTTTGAAAAAAGCTTTACTATTTGCATTAATTTTACTCAAAGATATATCCACAAATGAACCAGGACTTACATTTAACTCATTTTTAAAAGATCTAATTTTTGAAATTATAGTAATAATTTTTTCAACTTCTTTAAAATCTTTGTCTTTTTTTGAGATACCGGATATCCAGTTAGCCAACATAAGATAATTTTTTTTAGTGTTATCTATCCTATTTTTCAGCCAAATTTCTTCAGTTATAAATGGTATAAAAGGATGCATTAATATAAGAATTTCTTTAAAAATATAGCTAGATACTTCTCTTATTTCCTTAATAGATTTTTTGTCATTAGAATAAAGAATAGTTTTCGTAAGCTCTAAATACCAATCGCAATAAGAATGCCATACAAATTGATAAGAATTTCTTGCTGCCTCATCAAAACGATAATCTTTTATATTTTTTTCAACATTGCTTTTGGTCTCTAACAGTTGAGCATATATCCACTTATTAATATTGATTGAAATTTTTGGTTTTTTTTGAATATTTTTAAATGAGCACTTATTTTGAATTAAAAAATTATTAGCATTCCAAAGCTTATTTAAAAAATTTCTATAACCTTTAACTCTATCTTCAGATAATTTTACATCTCTTCCTGGTGAGGCCATTGAAAGTAATGTAAATCTTAAAGCATCAGCACTATACTTTTCTATAAGTTCTAATGGGTCAATAACATTTCCTTTGGATTTAGACATTTTTTGTCCTTTTTCATCTCTAACTAATGCATGAACATAAATGTCTTTGAATGGTTCTTTATTTAAAAATTCCATACCAAACATGATCATACGTGCAACCCAAAAGAATATAATATCAAAGCCTGTGACTAAAACAGATGTTGGGTAAAATTTCTTAACATAATCTTTTTTTGCAGGCCAACCCAATGTTGCGAAAGCCCATAATCCAGACGAAAACCAAGTGTCTAAAACATCAGGATCTCTAATTAATTTAGTATCTTTTTTATAATATTTTTTCGCAATTTTTTTTACTTCACTTTCATTTTTACCAACAAATATTTTCTTATCAGGTCCATACCAAGCAGGGATTTGATGGCCCCACCAAAGTTGTCTAGAAATACACCAAGGTTCAATATTATTCATCCACTGAAAATAAGTTTTTGACCAATTTCCAGGGTAAAATTTTGTCTTATTTGATTTAACAATTTTTTTTGCTTTTACAGAAAGTTTTTTTGCATCAACAAACCATTGCTCAGTCAAATAAGGTTCTATAATTGAATTTGATCTGTCACCATAAGGTACCTTATTTTTGATATTTTCTTCTTTAACTAACAACTGTTTTTCAGCCAAACTAGTTAGTATTTTTTTTCTAGCTTCAAACCTATCTAAACCAATAAATTCACTTGGCGCATTATTATTAATTTTACCTTCGTCAGTAAATATATTTAAAATTTCAAGTTTATTTCTAACACCTACATCATAATCATTAAAATCATGAGCTGGTGTAATTTTAACAGCTCCAGTTCCCTGTTCTGGATCAGCATAATTATCTGTTATAATTTTAATTTTTCTACCCACTAAAGGTAATACAACATTTTTACCCACAAACTTATTGTATCTTTTATCTTTAGGATTTACCGCAACAGCCGTATCGCCAAGCATTGTTTCTGGTCTAGTAGTTGCAATTATTATAAAGTCACTTGTTCCCTCAATTGGATATTTTATATAATAAAGTTTAGAATTAACCTCTCTTTGATCTACCTCTAAATCAGATATTGCTGTTTTAAGGACAGTATCCCAATTTACAAGTTTTTTTGATTTATATATTAATTTTTTATTATAAAGGTCAATAAACACTTTTATAACGGATTGTGACAAATTTTTATCCATAGTAAAAGCATTTCTTGACCAATCACAGGAACAACCAAGTTTTTTTAATTGGTTAATTATTATGTCTCCATATTGGTTTTTCCATTCCCATACTTTTTCGATAAATTTATCTCTGCCAAGATCGTTTTTTTTAATACCATCGTTTGCTAATTTTTTTTCTACTAAAGCTTGAGTTGCTATACCAGCATGATCTGTACCTGGCTGCCATAAAGTTTCATAATTATTCATTCTGTGATAACGAGTTAACAAATCTTGAATAGTATTGTTTAGAGCATGACCCATATGTAAACTTCCGGTTACATTAGGTGGTGGTATTACAATAGAAAATTTCTTTTTATTTTTTTTTGGCTTAAAAAGGTTATTTTTTTCCCAATATAGATATATTCGATTTTCAACTTCAGAATGATTATATTTATCAGAACTCATATCCCTTTTTAGTTTATAAATTAATCATTTGAATAAACAATCATCTATTTTAGGTTAAAATTTATAGACTAATTAGAAAAAACAATTATATAAACAAGTGTTAAATTGATTTATTATCCATTTACATGGCAACGTGGCGGAATGGTTACGCAGAGGATTGCAAATCCTTGTATCCCGGTTCGATTCCGGGCGTTGCCTCCAAAAATAACGGTTGTTTTAGTCATAAAAAAAAGTAAGTTTTGATTTTTACATTCCTCGGTAGCTCAGTTGGTAGAGCAGTTGACTGTTAATCAATTGGTCGCAGGTTCGAGTCCTGCCCGAGGAGCCACTAAAAAATTATTTCATTAACAACATCTGTTGCTTTAAAATAATTTAAGTTTAATTTCTAAAATTTTTTTAAATTCTAGAAATTAGCCTGTCTTAGCAATTACTGCGTTTATATTTTGTAAGTTTTTGCTAAACTTAATCTTTTGTTCATTGGTTAGCTCAGAATACAATTTAACTAGGAAATTGTAATTTACATTAAGATGACCTTCTTTAGATTTTTCGAGATTTATTAAGTAATCAGGATAATCTTCAAAGAAATAATTAATAGGAACTTTTAGATAGTTTGAAAGTTGTAACAATCTAATTGAACTTACACCATTTGTTCCTTTTTCATATTTCTGAATTTGTTGAAACGTAACATTAATTGCTTTAGCTACTTTTGTCTGAGTTAATCCTAGCGCTAATCTTCTAAGTTTTAACTTATTACCTAAGTGTTTATTAAAATTTTCTTCCATTAAGACCCCTCTTAAAAAAATGAATTGAACTCTAAATGAGAACTTATTGCAAGTATAAAAATAAAAAAA
>QCKR01000024.1 GCA_003215185.1 Pelagibacteraceae bacterium AG-410-D23 | reverse complement strand
AAATGGTATCTTCTAAGAAAAGTAGATCTGCCACTTGCAACACCATCTATCCTTGCAGGAGTAAACCAAACTGTAATGCTAAGTTTAGCGATGGTAGTGGTTGCTTCTTTGATTGGCGCCAAGGGCTTGGGCCAGGACGTATTAGAGGCTTTACAATATGCAAACGTTGGCCAGGGTATTTTAGCAGGTATAGCTATATTATTCGTAGCTTTAATTCTTGATAGAGTAGTACAGGGAAAGAAAAGAGTTTAAATTTAAAGCCAATTAGGTTTTATTATTTTAATCTTGGCACCTTTAATTTCAAAGGTAAAATTATAATCAAATTTATCTGATGTGTGTTTTATTAAAGCAAATGGATAATTTTTGCTTATTAAAATTTTTCCTATTTCAGTATTGTCTTTAACTATTGAATCTCCTTCATTAATACTTCCTTCAATTATTTTAATTGGAAGTAATCTTTTTGATAGTTTATTTTTTAATTTAATTCTTGAAGTGTTTTCTTGACCCACATAACATCCTTTTTTAAAATCAATTGCATTCAATTCATCGAAGTTACATTCGATTCCAAATAATTTATTTTTAAGCATATCTGTATTTTTTTGGGCAATTCCCAAATCAAAACTCAAGTTATAATATTCCTTTTGGTTTGTTGATTTTAATTCAAGTTTTTTTAGTGATAAATAAAGCTTTTCAAGATTTATAATTAACCTTGCTCCAAGATTTTTATTTCTAGGATCTAACAAAATTGGATCTTCTCTAAATTTAAAAGTAAAACCCAATTCATTTTTTGAACCATTAATTGACATAAATTTTTCATGACTTAAAGCAGCGATAACAAATTCATTACTAAGATTTAAAAGTTGGACATTAGATCTTAGTTTGTATAGTGATAGTTGTTTTAACAATTCATCAATTTGGGATTTTTCACAATCTATAAAATATCCTTTTTTATATTTAACAACTATAAAATCGAATAAAAACTTTCCTTGAGGAGTTAGTAAAGAGGCAAAACAAGATCTAGTATCAGTAACTTTATTTATATCGTTAGTTATAATATTTTGTAAAAAATCTTTTGAGTCCTCTCCATCTATAAAGAGAATTCCTCTATCTTCTAGAATACAAGCACTATTTACTTTCATATTTGATTACTAATGATTTATAATATAGTTACTTTTCTAAAAAATGTTAGATCTAATAATAAAAAATGGAAAATGTTATATTAATGGTGAGCTAAAAGATGTTGATGTTGCTATTAAAGATGAAAAAATTCAGCAGATTGGTCAAATTACAGAAAAAGCAAAAGAAATAGTAAATGCAGAAAATCAAATTGTTTTACCAGGTTGTATAGATACCCAAACACATTTTAGAGAACCTGGATCAACCGATACAGAAGATCTTCATTCAGGAAGTAGAGCTGCAATTGTTGGAGGAATTACTAGTGTATTTGAGATGCCAAATACTAACCCACCAACATCTAACAAAATAGAATTCAAAAAAAAATTAGATCTTGCTAAAAATAGAATGTATTGCAATTATGCATTTTATTTTGGCGCAACAGCTGATAACGCAAATGATTTATCTGATTTAAAAGATTTGGAGGGTTGTTGTGGAATTAAACTTTTTGCAGGATCGTCAACTGGTAATTTATTAGTTGCAGATGAAGCGGATATTGAGAAAGTGTTTAAAAGTAGTTCGAAAGTGGTTGCTGTTCACTCAGAAGATGAAGCTATTTTAAATGTAAATAAAAAATTAATTAAAAAAGGTGATGTTCATACTCACCCAGTTTGGAGAAGTGCAGAATGCGCAATGTCATCTACAAGAAGGATTGTAAGGATTGCTGAGAAACACAATAAAAAAGCACATATTCTTCATATTACAACAAAAGAAGAAATTGATTTTTTATCACAACATAAAGGAAATATTACATTTGAAATTACTCCTCAGCATTTAACTTTATATGCTCCTGATTGTTATGACAAACTTGGGACCTATGCTCAGATGAACCCACCTTTAAGAGATAAATCCCATTATGAAAGATTATGGTATGGAGTAAGAAATAATTTTAACGATACAATCGGGTCAGATCATGCTCCGCATTTAAAAGTAAATAAAGAAAAAGAATATCCAAACTCACCATCAGGTATGCCAGGAGTACAAACTTTATTGCCGGTAATGTTAAACCACGTAAACGATGGAAAATTATCACTTAACCAATTAATTAATCTTGTTTGTGAAAATCCTGTAAAAATTTTTGGAATTAAAAATAAAGGATTTATTAAAGAAGGATATGATGCAGACTTCACAATTGTTGATATCAACAAAATAATTGAGATTAAAAATGTAAATATTGAAAGCAAATGTGGCTGGTCTCCATTTGATGGATATAAATTTAAAGGAAGTCCTACTGTAACAATAATTAATGGCAAAATTAAAATGAAAGATGGAAAGATAATTGGAGAACCGGAGGGAACTCCCTTAGAATTTAATTAAGTTTTACTGTAAAACTATTTACAAGAATTACACCAATCACAATTAAAAATAGTCCTAAAATTGCTTGCCAAGCTAGAGTTTGTTTAAAAAAAATATAACCTAATATTGCGATAGTAAATATTCCAAGTCCACTCCACGTAGAATAAACAATAGCTATTGGAAGTTTGTCTGTTACAAATGTGAGTAAATAAAATGCTGCTAAATAAAAAGCTGCAAGTATTGAAGTAGGAGTTAATTTAGTAAAGTTTTGTGTAACAGGTAATAACATAGTGCCACAAACTTCAAAAATAACTGCTCCAAACAAGAATAAGTAAGTTTTTACCATTATTTTAAAATATTATTTTTTATTAAATCTTCTTTAATTTCCTCTAAAATAGCAGGATCATCAATTGTTGCTGGCATTTTATACTCTTCTTTATCAGCTATTTTTCTAACCGTACCTCTTAAAATTTTTCCAGATCTCGTTTTTGGTAATCTTTTTACAACAATAGCCGTTTTAAACGCTGCAACAGGACCAACTTTATCTCTTACCATTTGAATACATTCTTTCGATATTGTTTCATTATCTTTTTGAACTCCTGCTTTAAGAGCTATTAAACCTATTGGCAATTGTCCTTTTAACTTATCGGCAATTCCAATAACTGCACACTCAGCAACAGACTGGTGTTCTGACAAAACTTCTTCAATAGCTCCAGTTGACAATCTGTGGCCAGCTACATTTATAATGTCATCAGTTCTAGACATTATCCAAATATATCCATCTTCATCGATGTGGCCCGCATCATAAGTTTGGTAGTATCCCTCATAGTTCGACATATAAGTTTTTTTATATCTTTCATTAGCATTCCACAAAGTAGGAAAAGTACCGGGAGGCAATGGTAGTTTAACCACTATATCTCCCATCTCATTTGGTTTAGCTAAAGTTTGATCTGGTTTTATAACTTTAACATCATAACCTGGAACAGCTTTACAAGCTGAACCATACTTAGTTTTCATCATTTCTATACCAGTACAATTAGAGCTTATTGCCCAACTAGTTTCAGTTTGCCACCAATGATCAATTACTGGAACCTTTAAAAGAGACTCTGCCCACTTAATTGTATCTGGGTCTGCTCTTTCTCCTGCTAAAAATAAACTTTCAAATGAACTTAAGTCATATTTAGAAAAAAACTTACCCTCAGGGTCTTCTTTTTTAATTGCCCTAAAAGCTGTTGGAGCAGTGAATAGAGATTTTACTTTATAGTCAGAAATTATTTTCCAAAAGGCACCTGCATCTGGAGTTCCAACAGGCTTGCCCTCAAATAGTACGGTCGTACATCCTTTAAACAATGGAGCGTACACAATATAAGAATGACCAACAATCCAACCAATGTCGCTTGCAGACCACCAGACATCATCTTGATCAATATTATATATATTTTTCATCGTCCATTTTAGAGCAGCAATGTGACCACCTATGTCTCTTACAATTCCTTTTGGAATACCAGTTGTTCCTGAAGTATATAAAATATATGCAAATTCGTTTGAGCCCATCTCAACACAATCTGTATTTTTTGCATTTGACAAAGCTTCTTCCCAACTAATTTCTTTTGGAGCATTTAATTTTACTTCATTGTTTGGTCTTTGAAATAATACTAATTTTTCAATTTTGTGAGACGCTAACTTTAAAGCTTCGTCTACAAGAGGTTTATATTGAACTGTTCTACCAGGTTCAAATCCACATGAAGCTGTAAGTAATACTTTAGCTTTGCTGTCATCTATTCTGCTTGCTAATTCATTTGATGCAAAACCCCCAAAAACAACAGAATGAATTGTACCAATTCTTGCACAAGCAAGCATACCTATAACAGCCTCCGGTATCATTGGCATATAAATTATGACTCTATCACCTTTTTTTATTCCTTGATTTTGTAAAGCACCTGCAAATTTTGAAACTTTTTCTTTTAATTCTTTATAAGTAAAATTATTTTTATTACCTGTTATTGGACTATCGTAGATTAAAGCGGTTCGATCACCTCGTCCATTATCAACATGGAGATCTAGAGCATTGTAGCAAGTGTTTGTGGTGCCATCTTCATACCATTTGTAGAAAGGGTGATTAGATCTGTTAAGAATTTTTTTTGGTTTTTTAAACCAAAACATGTCTTCAGATACTTTTTTCCAAAATTCTTCAGGATTTTTTATTGAATTGGTATAAATTTCAGAAAATTCTTGATTCATAGTGATTTGTTTTTTTCATTATTTTTCTTAATAATTTTCAACAAGAAGGGGTATTTAAGTTAAAAAAACTAATAAAATCAACAAAAAATAACAGTAAAAAAGTCTTCAATTAACCATTAATTTTGCTAATGTCACTCCAACTTTAGTTACAACACAAGTTGTGACTGTAGTTTAAATTTAAACTAAAGTAAAAACTAACTAAAGAGGGAGTTTTTTATGAATAAACTAAAAATGTTTGGTATTGCTCTTGTAGGTCTTATAGGCTTGTCAGGTGCAGCAAACGCAGAGACAGTGCTATTAGCTTCTGATGACTTTGTTGGAATTTCGTTTTGGATAATTTCAATGGGTATGTTAGCTTCTACAGCTTTCTTTTTCATGGAAAGAGGCTCAGTAGCAGCAGGCTGGAGAACATCAGTAACAGTAGCAGGTTTGATCACTGGTATTGCATTCATTCACTATATGTATATGAGAGGTGTTTGGGTTCAAACTGGAGACTCACCAACTGTATACAGATATATTGACTGGTTAATTACTGTACCATTACAAATGGTAGAGTTTTATTTAATCTTATCAGCAGTAAGAAAAGTTTCTAGCGGAATTTTCTGGAGACTTTTAATTGGATCACTTGTAATGTTAATTGGAGGATATTGTGGAGAAGCAGGATACATCAACCCAATGCTTGGATTTGTAATTGGTATGGGTGGTTGGATTTATGTTTTATATGAAATCTTCTCAGGTGAAGCAGGTAAAACTGCTGCTAAAAGCGGAAACAAAGCACTTGTTACTGCATTTGGCGCATTAAGAATGATCGTTACTGTTGGTTGGTGTATATATCCATTAGGTTATGTATTTGGTTACCTAACAGGTGGAGTAGACGCTAACTCATTAAACGTAATTTACAACATTGCAGACTTCGTAAACAAAATTGCATTTGGTCTAGTAATCTGGGCTGCGGCAGTTAGTTCTGGCGGAAGAGGCAAATAATTAAAGTTTTACAACTTTTAAACAGGGCAAGTATAAAGTACTTGCCCTGTTTTTTTTTGTGCTTATATATTAACTATGCCAAAAATTAATTACATAGAACATGGTGGAAAAAAACATACAATTGAAGTTGCAAACGGTTTAACTGTTATGGAAGGAGCTATTCAAAATAATATTCCAGGTATTGATGCTGATTGTGGAGGATCTATGGCTTGTGCGACATGCCATGTTTATGTCAAAGAAGAATGGTTTAATAAACTTCCAAAAAAAGAAGATGGAGAAGAAGATATGATTGATATGGCATACAAACCAAATAAATATAGTAGATTAAGTTGTCAGTTAACTGTTTCAAATGATTTAGAAGGATTAACTGTTCAACTTCCAGAAAAGCAAGCTTGATGATTAATACAGATGTTTTAGTTATTGGTGCTGGTCCTACAGGACTTTTTTGTGTTCATCAACTTGGTATAATTGGTTTGAATTGTGAAGTTGTAGATAATTTGGATAAAATTGGAGGACAATGTATTGAGCTTTATCCAGACAAACCAATATATGATATTCCAGCAATACCAGAATGTACCGGAGAAGAATTAACAAATAATTTAATTGAACAAATAAAACCTTTTAAAACAAAATTTCATTTAAGCGATAGAGTTGAAGAGGTTAAAAAAGATAATGATCATTGGGTAATTAAAACTAGCAAAGGGAAAGAATTTAAAGCACCAAATATCATTATAGCAGGAGGAGTCGGTTCTTTTGAGCCAAGAAAATTTCTTTTAAAAGACTGCGAAAAATTTGAAGGAAAAGAAATATTCTACTACGTTAAAGATAAAAATATTTTTAAAAACAAGATAGTCTCAATATTTGGAGGTGGAGATTCAGCTTTAGATTGGGCTATTGAATTATCGAAAACTTCTAAAGTTAAATTAATTCATAGAAGAGATGAATTTAGAGGAGCAGATTCAAGTGTTCAAAAAGTTAAAGAATTAGAAAAAAAAGGTAAAATAGAAATATTCACAAAGTATCAATTAAATGAAGTAGAAGGTGAAAAAAATATTAACAATATTCTTATTAAACATGATGATGGATCAATTAAACAAATTCAAACTAATTATATTTTAGGTTTTTTTGGACTAATAATGAAACTAGGTCCGATAGTTAATTGGGGTTTGAATTTAGATAAAAAAACTATCCAAGTAAATACAGAAAATTTTGAAACTAATCAAAATGGAATATTTGCGATAGGTGATATATGCACGTATCCTGGTAAATTAAAATTAATTCTTTCAGGCTTCCATGAAGGTGCACTTGCTGCTAGAGGTTGTTTTAAATATGCAAGACCTAATGAAAAATTGAAATTTGAATTTACAACTACCTCAAAAAATGTTCAGAGTAGGCTGGGCGTTAAACCCAATGATTGAACTTTTTGCTGCTGACACACCAAATGGAAAAAAAATTTCAATAATGTTGGAAGAAATATGTTATGAATATAAGCTTACCAAAGTTGATCTTAGCAATGGAGATCAATTTAAAAAAGAATTTAGAAAAATAAGTCCGTTTAGTAAAATTCCAGTAATCATTGATCATAAAAACAATGTTTCAATTTTTGAATCAGGAGCAATTTTGATTTATTTAGGCGAAAAGAGTAATAAATTTTATGAAGCTAGTGATCGTAATATTATTAATCAATGGTTAATGGCACAAATGGGTTTAATCGGACCTATGATTGGACAGCATCATCAATTTCATCACTACAATCCTGGAAAAAGTGAGTTTGGAGAAAATAGATATTATAAAATAACTAAAACTCTTTATGAAGATTTAAACGAGAGATTAGAAAAATCAAAATATTTATCAGGTAACAATTATACTATAGCTGATATAGCGACATGGCCATGGATAGCTAGACACGAATGGCACGATATTGGTCTTAAAAAATTTAAAAATTTAACTAGATGGTATTTAGATATTGCTAGTAGGGATGCAGTAATTAAAGGTTATGACTTTTTTAAAAATGGATCGACAATACCCAAACCCTAGATATCTGCGTAAACCTTTTCTTCTTTTTCATGTTTTTCTTGGGCAGCAATACATAGTGTGGCAACAGGTCTTGCAATCAATCTTTTGATTCCTATAGGCTCACCTGTCTCTTCACAGTATCCATAGGTACCATCTTTAATTTTCTTTAAAGCTTGGTCAATTTTGCTTATTAGTTTAATTTGTCTATTGATTGCTTTCATTTCAACATTTTTTTCAGTGTAAGAACTTGCTTGATCAACAATGTCAGCAGAAGCACTATTATCGTCTAATGAGCTATTATATAAAGCTTCATTATTCGATCTAATTATATCAGTTTTCCATTCAATAAGTTTTTTTTTAAAAAAAGCTTTATGTTTTTCACACATATACTTTTCTTTAATGCTAGGAATGTAGGTTTTAGAGATTTTTACCATATAGTCTTTTTAAAAAACGTGCCGGAGTATATTCAGCAATTAATTGGTGTCAAGATAGCTTAAATCTTATAAATATAAGTAAATGACACTTGCTAAAAAGAACTTAAACAATTTATTTTACATTTTTATTACATTTCATTTAATTATTTGGACTTTAGCTCCAACGTTAACAAATAATAATTTGCCGTTAGATACAATTGAAGCTTTAGCGTGGGGAAGCAATTTAGATTGGGGTTTTAACAAGCATCCTCCAGCAAGTGCTTTTTTTGTGGAAATTTTTTATATAATTTTTGGAGCTAATGACTGGGCATATTATTTTTTAAGTCAAGTTTGTGTTACTGTTGCGTTTTTTGTTGTTTGGAAACTATCTAAAGATTTCTTAAAAAATAAAATTCATAGTCTAATAGCCGTATTACTTTTAGAGGGCATTTATTATTACAATTATACCACACCAGAATTTAATGTTTATGTATGTGAATTACCTTTTTGGGCATTAACAGTTTATTTTGCGTGGGAAGGTTATAGTAAAAATAATATTATAAGCTGGGTATTGCTTGGAGTATTTTCGGCAGTAGGTTTCTTATCACATTATTTGTTTATTTATCTCTTATTAGGAATAAAAATATTTTTTTGGTATAGAATATACAAAGATAGACAATTTGATTTTAAATATTTTATTTCTGGATTTGTTTTTATAATAATTATAATTCCTCACTTAATTTGGCTTAAAGAAAATAATTTTGTTACTATAACTTATGGCATGCATCGAACTGGACTTGAAAGTTTTAATTTTTCAGAACATTTCGAACATCCTTTCATTTTTTTAGCTAAACAGATTGGAATATTGATGCCATTTTTTATAATGTTATTATTTATAATTTCTAGAGTTAAAATAAAAATAAATTTAAAAGATACCAAACTATTATTTTTGATTATGGTAATTTTTATTCCACTAATATTGATTTTCTTGACCTCTATGATTGTAGGTATAAAAATAAGGACAATGTGGATGACACCTTTTTATTTATTTTTTGGAGTTCTAGCTATTTACCTTTTTCAATCAAAAATTAATTTAAATAATTTAAAAAAATTTACTTCTGTGTTTTTATTTCTGTTCATTTTGTCTCCTTTTATTTATTCTTATATTTCAATTACTCAAACTGACAAAAGAACTGATTATCCAGGAAAACAAATAGCAAAAAAAGTGCAAAAACAATGGGATGAAAATTTTGTTGAACCTATTAATGTTGTTTTAGGAAATGAATGGAATGCCGGAAATCTTTCATATCATTTAAAATCTAGACCTATTTGGGAAGGTAAAATTACTGAAGATAAATTAAATAGTTATAACAAATTTATATGTATCGATGAAGTATGTGTTGGAAATAATTAAATGAAAAAGACTATTATATTAATTCCTATTTATAATGATTGGAAATCTGTATTTAAGCTTTTATTAAATATTGATATTCATCTCTCAACTTGGGATGCAGAAGTATCTGCTTATATTGTTAATGATGGATCAACTGAAAAAGTGCCTGATGATAAATATATATTTAAAAATATAAAAACAGTTCAAGTAATA
>QCKR01000023.1 GCA_003215185.1 Pelagibacteraceae bacterium AG-410-D23 | reverse complement strand
GCAATAACTGCTAATAAAAGTAAGGCTACAATGTTAGTTATTTTAATCATTGGGTTTACCGCTGGACCTGCTGTATCCTTATATGGATCACCCACCGTGTCACCGGTAACAGCTGCTTTATGTGCCTCTGAACCTTTTCCACCAAATTTACCATCTTCAATATATTTTTTTGCATTATCCCAAGCTCCACCACCTGCTGTCATAGATATAGCAACAAATAATCCTGTAATTATAACTCCAAGCAACATGGCACCAACAGAAGAAAGTGCAGCAACCTGTCCTCCGATTGGTAATATAACTAAATACAAAATTATTGGTGATAGAACAGGTAATAAAGAAGGTATTATCATTTCTTTTATTGCTGCTTTTGTTAATAAGTCAACTAGTTTACCGTAGTCTGGTTTTGCTTTTCTTTTCATAATACCAGGTATTTTTTTAAATTGTCTTCTTACTTCAATAACAACGGCACCACCTGCTCTTCCAACAGCTTGCATTCCCATAGATCCAAATAAATAAGGTAACATACCTCCAACTAGAAGACCTACAACAACAAATGGATTAGACAAATCGAATGTTACTATTACATTTTCTAAATTTGAACCTTTTACTTGTGAAAAGAATTTTATATCTTCTGTATATGCAGCAAATAAAACTAAAGCTCCTAGTCCAGCAGAGCCTATAGCATAACCCTTAGTTACTGCTTTAGTTGTGTTACCAACAGCATCCAATGCATCAGTTGTTTTCCTAACATTTTTAGGCAGGTTTGACATTTCAGCTATACCGCCGGCATTATCAGTTACTGGTCCATACGCATCTAGAGCAACAACCATTCCGGCTAAAGCTAACATAGTAGTAACAGAGATTGCTATACCATAAAGTCCTGCGATTGAGTTAGTAACAAGAATTCCTGCAACAATAATTAAAGCTGGAATTGCGGTAGCTTCCATTGAAACCGCAAGACCTTGAATTACGTTTGTCCCATGACCAGTTGTTGAGGAAGAGGCTACACTCTTTACTGGTCTATAATTTGTTCCAGTGTAATATTCAGTAACCCAAATAATTAATCCAGTAATTATTAATCCAATAACTCCACAAAAATATAAATTCATACCATTAAAATTTTTATCATTTACAGTATAAACATTATCTAAACCAATAACCCAATCTGTAACTGGGTATAAAACAGCTAAGGATGTTACTGCTGTAACTATAAAACCTTTATATAAAGCTGCCATGATATTTTTTGATTTTCCAAGTTTTACAAAAAAAGTACCTAGGATAGATGTAAGTATACATGCTCCCCCAATAGTAAGTGGGTATAACATCATATTCATATCGCCATGAAAGAATATTGAAGAAAGAACCATTGTTGCAACTATCGTAACAGCATATGTTTCAAATAAGTCTGCTGCCATACCAGCACAATCACCAACATTATCTCCAACGTTATCAGCAATAACTGCTGGGTTTCTTGGATCATCTTCGGGAATACCTGCTTCAACTTTTCCTACAAGGTCAGCACCTACATCAGCACCTTTTGTAAAAATACCACCCCCCAGTCTTGCAAAAATTGAAATTAAAGATGCTCCAAATCCTAGAGCAATTAGTGCATTAATTAGTTCTCTTTCATCTACATTAGCCTTTAATAAAAAGTAGTAATAAACAGAAATTGATAAAAGAGCTAAACCTGCAACTAACATTCCTGTAACAGCTCCAGATTTAAAAGCTATAGATAAACCTTGAGATAAACCTTTTCTTGAAGCTTCAGCAGTTCTAACGTTAGCCTGAACTGATACGAGCATACCTACATAACCTGCTAAGCCAGAGAGTGTTGCGCCAATTAAGTATCCTAATCCAACAAAAATACTAAAGGCATAACTAATAATTACTAAAACTACTATACCAACAATAGCTATTGTTTTATATTGTCTATTTAAATATGCCTTAGCACCAATTTGGATTGCTGAGGCAATTTCTTGCATTTTTGAATTACCAGGATTTGAATTTAAAATATGCTTACCAGTAAAATATCCGTAAACTATTGAAAGAACGCCTGCTAAAATTGTATAATTTAAAATTGTTTCTACTGATAAATTCATAATCCCTTTATTGTTAGTTGTTAAAACTTTTTATTTAAAAACCGGACATTACAAAAAAAAGAACAAAAGGCAATATATAACTTATTCAAATCTATGGAGATAACCCTTTGTATTTATTTTAATTTTAAGCTCATTTCTATCTATAATTGAGCTTTTTTTAGAGTTATTGAGAATTTTACCTATTCGAGATATTTTAATTTTTTTTTTAGATGCTATTTTTTTAATAATCATTCTATTTTTTATATTAGATGTAAATAGTATTTGATAATCGTCACCTCTAGATATTAAATTTTTTTTCAATAAATTTTTGACACTTATCACTGAACTAAAATTTTTAGATACTGGAATTGACTCTAAAAATAATTTGTAAGAATTTTTTTGCTTATTAGTTAACTTCTCTAAATCAGCAATTAATCCATCTGATACATCTATTGATGAGGTTGCAATTTTATTAATATCTTGAATCAATGAATATTTAATATCTGGTTTATAGTATTGATTAATAAAATATGTTGAAATTTTTTTATTTATATTAATTTTATTTTTTAAAATTAATAATCCAAGATAACTATCACCAAGATTTCCGGTAACATATATATCATCATTAATTTTTGATTTATTTCTATAAACAATTTTATTTGAAAAACCAATTGTTGAAATAGTAAAACTAAGTTTATTTGAATAAACAGTATCACCACCACCTAATATTATATTATATTTCTTTTGTTCTTCAGATAAAGATTTACTAATTTTTAATAAATTTTTTTTATTAAAATTTTTTTTATTACCAGAAGCTGATATAAAATAATATTTAGGTTTAACACCCTTACAGATAAGATCTGAAATGGAAGATCTGACTATTTTTTTTATTACAAGTTCTGGATTTTTAAAATTGAGAAAGTGATTTTTTTCAGTATAAGTATCAACTGAGATAACTAGCCTATTATTTTTGTCAAAAAATACATCATCATTTAGGTTGAGCGAATTTTTAGATTTATTTGATAATTTAGAAAAATATTTATTAATTAATTCAAACTCATTCATTTGAAGATCTAATTTTTTTAGCTATTTTATCTAATAAAGCGTTCAAATATTTGGTTTGGGAATTATCTAAAAATGAATTTGAAGCGGTTAAATATTCTTTAATAATAATTTTTGTTGAAGTTTTAGTTTTGTATAAAAGTTCAAAAACAGCAGATTTGATAATAATTTGAAATATTTTATCAAGTTTTGAAAGTTCAAGATCACCTTGCAAATGTGTATTTAGTTCATCAGTTATTATTTCATCTCTTTCAATAGTTCCATTAACTACATCTTTAATAAATTTTTTAAATCTATGTTTACTAAAGGTTAATCTTTCGCTTTTGTTAAAAAACTTTCCATATAATTTTTGAATTATAATTACTCTAGGATTTTGATCTGGTCTATATAACGTTTGCATTATTTTTGGGATAGAACTGATATCAAAGCCTTTGCAGCTTCTGTGCCTTTTTTTTTATCAAATGCTCTTTTTCTTGCTTGTTGAAAATTAAGACAAGTTAAAACACCATTTCCTATAGGTTTATTATAATCAAGAGAAATATTCATTATTGCATTAATGATCGTTCTAGAAATAAATTCAAAATGAGGTGTTTCTCCTTTAATAATACAACCAAGGGCTAAAAATCCATCAAACTTTTTTATATTCTTTGATATTGTAATAGGTATTTCAAAAGCACCGGGCACTTTAATAACTTTAACTTTTTTAAAATTTTTCAATTGGTTTTGAGCTGTTCTAAGAAGTTCCTTCGATATATTGGGATAAAACTCAGCAATTACAATCAAAATTTTTTTTTTCATTTGATAATTTCTTGTTTAACTATTTTAATTCCATATCCATCTAAACCAACAACTTTTTTTTTAGACCTTGTAACCAATATCATGTTTTTAATATTTAATGACTTAATAATTTGTGCACCTATACCATAGTTTTTAATAAGCTTATCCTGTCCTTTTTTGTAAAATTTACTACTTTTATAGTCCCTTAAAGTTTGAGAAACTGATTTAAGATTTGTGTCTCTAATAAAAATTAAAACGCATTCCTTATGATTTTTAAAATGCTTTAAAGTTCTATTGAAGGAATTAGGTAATTTTTGTCCCATTAAATAGCTTTGAACAATATTCGAAGAAACTACTCTCACTCTGGGATTTTTGCTATTTTTTAAATCTCCTTTTATTAAGGCAAAATTTTCAGATCCATCCAAAAGATTTTCAAAAATATTAATTTGGTACTTTTGATTCTTAATAAGAATTTTTTCAGTTTTTTTAAGTTTAATTAATTTTTCTTTTTTAAGTCTATAGGCGATTAAATCATCTATTCTAGCTACTTTTAATTTATGTTTTTTTGCAAATTTAAATAATTCTGCGCCAGTAGCCATTGTACCTTTATCATTCATTATTTCACAAATAACAGCTGAAGGATTCTTTTTCGCAAGTTTAGAAATATCAACGGAAGCCTCTGTATGTCCAGCTCTAACGAGTACACCGCCATCTTTTGAAATTATTGGAAAAATATGTCCTGGCGATATAATTTCTTTTTTTTTAACATTTGGTTTAATTGCTGTTCTAATTGTAACTGCTCTATCTTTAGCAGAAATTCCTGTTGTTACACCTTTTTTTGCTTCAATAGAAACTGTAAAGGCGGTTTGATTTCGTGATTTATTAACTGGTGACATTAAAGGTAAATTAAGTTTTTTTACCTGCTTATTAGATAAAGATAGACAAATTAAACCACGTCCATACTTGGCCATAAAATTGATATCAGATTGTGAAATATTTGATGCTGGAATAACTAAATCACCTTCGTTCTCTCTATTCTCATCATCGACAAGAATATACATTCCGCCTTTTTTTGCAGTTTTTATAATATTTTCAATTGAACTAAATTTTTTATTTATCATTAATATAATTTCTTACATATTTAGAAAGAATATCTATTTCAATATTTACTAAATCATTATTCCTTAGTTTTGACAAATTTGTAAATTTAAAAGTATGTGGAATTACCCAAATTTGAAAACCTTTTATAGTTATTTTTGATATAGTTAAAGAAATACCATTTATTGAAATAGATGCTTTATTTACAAGATTTTTTCTTTCTTTGCTAGCGAGAGAAAAATTAAATAGATAGGAACGATCAATTTTTTTGATAGATATTACTTTTCCGGTACAATCAACATGACCCTGGGTAATATGTCCAGATATTTTTTTGCCGAATTTTAGTGGCAATTCTAAATTAACAATTTTACCAATTTTAATATTTTTAAAATTTGATTTTTTAATTGTTTCATTAGATAGATAAAATTCCATCATTTTATCATTGTAATTTACCATTGTTAAACATACACCATCACATGAAACAGATATTCCAGTATCTCTTTTCGAAATTTTCAAGTTAGTTTTAATTGATATTTCTACACCTTTATTTTTTTTTTTAATTTTTTTTATTATTCCTTGGTTGTAAATAATTCCATTAAACATTTTATTTAGAGTATAGTTTAATTATATCTTTATCTGTATATGTATTTATTTTTTCTGAATTTTTAAATATATAATTTAATAGGCGTAATTCACCAGTAACTTTTAATTTTCCACTAGATCCAAATTTAGTAGAACTTTTAAATAAATAAAATTGATTAAAAAGTTTATTAGATAAAAAACTTTTAGTTAAATTTTTTCCACCTTCTACTAATAAATTTCTACATCCTAAAGAATAAATTTTAGATAATATTAATTTTAAATCGAAAAAATTTCTTTTATCAATAGGTAGTTTAATAAGCTTTATACCCTTTTTACTTAATTGATTAATTTTACTCTTTAACCCATTATTATAAAATATTATTGTATTTCTTGTGTTTGCTGTTGAACAAATAAATGAATTATTATTAATAGATAATTTTCTATCTATTATAAATCTTTTAGGTGAAAATGATGATAAGCCTTGAAGTCTACAGTTAAGTTTTGGGTTATCTAAATTTAATGTTTTGCTCGATATTAAAATTGAATCATTTCTATAACGTAACAATTGAGTAATATTATCAGAATACTCATTTGTTATTCTTTTTTTTTTACTAGAAAGTATAAAATGATCTTTTGATACAGCTAGTTTACCAGTGACAAAAGGTAATTTCTTAATTTTATTAAATAAATATGATTTATAAAATATTTTTCCTTCATTTTTTAAAATACCACTTTTTACTTTAATATTATGTTTTTTAAAAATTTTAAAAGATTTGAATGCTGTTCTTTCGTCAATATCTATAATAGAAAATATTACTTCTTTTATTTTTGATTTTATTATTAATTTTGAGCATGGTGGAGTTTTGCCGTAATGTGTGCATGGTTCTAATGATACATACATTTTTGAATCTTTTAAAGCTTCTTTAGATGATTTTATTGCGTTAAATTCTGCATGTGGTTTACCATTTATTCCAGTTTTACCTGTAGAAATTACTTTATCATTCTTTACTATAACACAACCGACAGAAGGATTTTCACCAGTCAGTCCATAATTATCTTCAGCCAGCTTAAAAGCAAGCTTCATATAGTAATAATCTTTTTGATTAAGTTTATCTTTTTTTGTAGACATCTAACCTGTCCACAAATTGCACAAAATCTTTTTCTTCTCTAAAATTTCTATATACAGAGGCAAATCTTACGTAAGCTACTGGATCTAATTCTTTTAAACCTTCCATAACCATTGTTCCTATAGTGTTTGTAGAAATTTCAGCTTGTCCTAACTCTTCAAGCGATCTTGAAATTTTACTGATAAATTTTTCAACAGTTTCTGTATCAATAGGTCTTTTTTTTAAAGCTATATAAATAGATTTCGCCAATTTATCTCTGTCAAATGAAGATTTTCTCCCATTTTTCTTAACAACTGTTAATTCTCTAAACTGAATTCTTTCAAACGTAGTAAATCTATAACCACAAACGCATAGTCTTCTTCTTCTAATTGCATTACCATCTTCTGTAGGTCTAGAGTCTACAACTGAAGTTTCACCCTTTTTACATGAATTACAAATCATTGTTATTTTAAATTTTTATAAATTGGAAATTTAGAACAAAGTTCAATAACTTCTTTTTTAACCTCATTTTCTACTTTTGTATTATCTTTTGAATCAACTGACAAACCTTTTATTGTTTTTGTTATTAATTCTCCCACTTTTTGAAATTCTTTTAATCCAAATCCACGAGTTGTAGCGGCTTGAGATCCTAATCTGATACCTGATGTTATCATGGGACTTTCACTATCAAAAGGTATACCATTTTTATTACATGTTATGTTTGCTCTAGATAAACTTTCAGCTGCTATATTTCCTTTTACGTTAAATGGTCTTAAATCAACTAGCATTAAATGTGTATCTGTGCCATCTGAATAAATTTTAAAACCATTATTTTTTAATGTTTCGGACAAAACTTTTGCATTTGCAATAACTGATTTTATATAATCTTTGAATTCAGGTCTTAAAGCTTCTTTAAAACCAGCAGCTTTTGCAGCAATAATATGCATTAATGGACCTCCTTGATAACCTGGAAATACTGCTGTATTTATTTTTTTACTTATCGACTCATCATTAGTTAAAATTATTCCTCCTCTTGCACTTCTAAAGACTTTATGTGTTGTTGATGTAACAACATGTGCATGTTCACATGGATTTGGATAACCCTTTCCTGCTACGAGACCAGAAAAGTGGGCCATATCTACCATTAGATAAGCATCTACTTTATCTGCTATCTCTCTAAATCTCTTAAAATCTATAATTCTAGAATATGCGCTTCCACCAGCTATTATAAGTTTAGGTTTATGTTCTAATGCAAGTTTTTCAACATTCTCATAATCAATAAGTTCGGATTCTTTATCAACATCATAACCTATTGGATTAAACCATTTTCCAGACATCGAGATTTTTAATCCATGAGTTATATGACCACCAGAATTTAAACTCATTCCCATAAAAGTATCGCCAGGTTTAAGTAAAGCTAAAAAAGTAGCACCATTAGCTTGAGCTCCGGAATGAGGTTGAGAATTAGCAAATTTACAACTAAATATTTTTTTTAATCTTTCATTCGCTAAGTTTTCAGCAACATCTACATGTTCACATCCATTATAATATCTTTTTCCTGAATAACCTTCTGCATATTTGTTTGTTAATACAGATCCCTGAGCCTCTAGCACAGCTTGAGAAACAATATTTTCAGAGGCAATTAATTCTATATGTTCTTGTTGTCTCTTCAATTCATCATTAATCGCTTTATGTAATTCAGGATCAGTTTTTGATAAACTATCTTCAAAAAAACTTTTATATTGATCGTTTAAGTATTTGCTCTCGCTAGACATAATTATATTTTTTTAACTCTTCTTAAGTGTCTACCACCTTCAAATTTTGTACTTAAGAAAATTTTTATTAGACTGAATGCTTTTTTTTTACTAATCAATCTTTGTCCTAATGTAATGATATTTGCATTATTATGCAATCGCGATAATTTCGTATTTTTGATGCTATAACATAATGCAGCTCTTACATTTTTAGTTTTATTTGCCGCTATAGCCATTCCTGTGCCAGAACCACACACAAGAATACCAAAACTTCCTTTTTTAGATGCTATTTTTTTAGATAATTTTTTTTGCAAAATCAGGATAATCTACTGAGTCATCAGTTTTAGGTCCCAAATCAATAAGCTTTATTTTTTTGGAAAATTTAGAAATTACGTATTCTTTTAATCTATAACCAGCGTGATCTGATGCTATAAAAATATTCTTCAATATTTGGTATTATAAGCTAAATTTAGTTAAATTTGTAGTCCAAAACGCAAGCTACCAAATGGACTCTATTCTCTTCTCCACCATTAAAAGCATTATGATACTTTAAATTATTTGTAACCCAAACAGAACCGTCTGCAGGCATATGATGAGCCACTTTATCAATTACCATAATAGCACCTGGATTTGTATATATTGGAATATGAAGTCTTGGTTCTGGATCCCTATGCCAACTTAAAGTTGATCTAGGTTCTTTTAATAAAAGCCTAACTCTACCTAATTTGTATTTTCTTGATAATTGATCATAAACTTCTTTAAAATAAGTATGTTCAAAATCTTTAAGAAATTCTGTATATTTACTTTCGTCAATACTAACATCTCTTGTAACTTCTTTTCCCGTCGAATCTGGTTTTGTCCAATAAACTCCTCTTACTTTGCTTCCTTTAATAGAATTAGGATCTCCAGGTATTTGGTTAAGTGGGATTCCGGCAAAATGAGGTATGCCTAAACTTGTATCAAAACCTTTTATCTTTAAAACCTCATTACAAGCTTTTCTAAGCTTGATAATATCGAATTTCATATCTTGTTTTTGAAAATCATCAACTATTTTAGTTGATTGCATTTTATTTATAGGAGTTATGTTATTCATGCGTTTAAATAAATACTTTATTTATAATTATAATACATATAACTTTTGTCGCATATAAAAATTTAATTGAGAATGATTATCACTGGAAAATATCCAAATTTGCGGCTTAGAAGAAATCGTAAAAGTGATTGGTCTAGAAGATTGGTTCAAGAAAGCAATTTATCAGTGAATGATCTTATACTACCAATATTTATTATTGATGGAAAAAATAAGAAAGAATCAATTAAATCAATGCCAGAAATTTTTAGATATAGTGTAGATCAAATACCAATAATACTTGATAGAGCGATTAAAAATAAAATACCAATGGTTGCCCTATTTCCATACACAAATAAAAAATTAAAAAACAATTCAGGAGATGAAGCTTTAAATGAAAATAATTTAGTTTGTAGAGGTATAAGATTAATTAAAAAAAAATACAAAAATAAAATAGGAATTATGTGTGATGTTGCTCTTGATCCATATACATC
>QCKR01000022.1 GCA_003215185.1 Pelagibacteraceae bacterium AG-410-D23 | reverse complement strand
ATAACTTCATTGGAAACTTATAGGTTATATAATTTTATAAATTAATTAGATCTTTTGAAGCACTTAATAGTATTTTTAAGAAGACATGCTATTGTCATTGGACCAACACCACCTGGAACTGGCGTTAAAGCTTTCGCAACTTTTGAAACCTCATCAAACGCAACATCGCCAACTATACCTTTTTCAGTTTTATTAATTCCAACATCAATAACTATTGCATCTTTTTTAACCCAATCGCCTTTCACAAGTTCTGGCATGCCTACAGCGGCAACTACGATATCACCTTTTAGACACTCATCTTTTAAATCTTTTGTTTTAGAATGAGTAATTGTAACTGTACAATTTTCTTTTAAAAGAAGTTGAGTCATTGGTTTTCCATTTAAATTTGATCTTCCAATTATGACTGCTTTTTTTCCATTTAAATTAGGTTCAATCTTTTTTATTAGTAAATAACATCCTAGTGGAGTGCATGGAATTGAACTATCGTAACCTGAAGATAAATTTCCAACATTCATTGGGTGAAATCCATCAACATCTTTGCTCGGTAAAATTTTTTCAATAACTTTTTGCTTATCAATATGTTTTGGCAAAGGTAATTGAACTAAAATCCCAGATACACTGTCATCTTTATTAAGTTCATCAATTTTATCTAAAACTGTTTTTTCCTCAACTTTGCCAGGATATCTTATGACTTCTGATTTTAAGCCTACTTCATTTGCAGCTTTTTCTTTCATGCGAACATAGATTTGGCTTGGAGCCATATCTCCAATTAAAATTACAGTTAATCCTGGAACTTTATTATATTTAGATTTTAATTCAGAAACTTCTTTCTTTAATTCTTCTCTTAGTTCTGCTGCTATTTTTTTTCCGTCTATTAATATCATGAATTAGTTAAATATTATTGGTGCCACGTAAAGCTTCATACACATTTCTATAAACCAAATCAACAAAAGCAATATTACTGGGGATATATCTAAAGAGCCTAAGTTTGGTAAAAAACGTCTTATTTTATTTAAAATTGGATCTGTTAGTCGATAAGTTAATTCTAAAATAGAATAAACAAATCTGTTTTGTGTATTTAAAACATTAAATGCAATTAACCAACTAACAATTACATTGGCTATAACTACATAAGAATAGATTTTTAAAATCTGAAGAGCCAAATAAAAAATTGCTATCATTTTTTTTCAACATAAATTGACTGACTTGGAAATGCAAACGATGCACCATTTTTTTCTACAATTTGTTTTATTGAAATAGCAAGTCTTTCTTTAACAGCTAGCCATTCATCCCAATCATCTGTTTTTGTAAAACATCTAATATACATATCTATAGAACTATCAGAAAATTGATCTACTCTTACTGCGTAACCAAGATCTGGTTTATAGTCTTCATGTTTTTTTATGTAGTCCTCAATTTCTTTTCTTATTGTTTTAAGTTGATCTACTGTAGAATCGTACTGTAAATTTATTGTCCAACTGATAATCCAATTAGTTGTTTGGCTTATGTTAATAACTGCATTTTCTGCAAACTGAAAGTTTGGAATAATTGCAATTGATTTATCAAACTTTCTTATAACGGTTGATCTAAATCCTATTTTTTCTACAATTCCTTCAATTATATTTTCTACTAAAATCCAATCTCCAATTTTAAATCTTTTTTCAACTAACACTAATATTCCAGAAATTAAATTTTTAAATAAATCTTGAGCTCCTAATGCTACTGCAACTCCAAACAATCCTAGTCCAGCAATAATTGGTCCAATTTTTATTCCCCAAAGTTCAAGTACTGCCGCTACACCTAAAATAAAAATTAATATTTTTAATGACTTAATTATCCAACCAATAAGTTCTCTAGTCAAAATCTTGTTTAGCCCACTTAATATATAAGAAATTGGTTCTATAACTTGATGCATAACCCAAAAAATAAAAATAGTTATTAGGGTTCGATTAATAGTATCAACAATTGCCCTACTATCTTCCGAAAAAGACATGTAATAACTTGCAATAAAAAAACCTATAACTATTGGTAAAAATCTTGCTGGTCCTTCCATTGCCAAAACAAAAGAGTCATCAAGTTTATTTGTAGTTTTTTTTGCAATATTTTGTAATCTTTTAATAATTATCTTACTAATTATACCTCTAAATATTAAAAAAATAAAAAATATGCCAAGTCCTATTAATATTTGAAGAATATCTACACCGAGGATTCCCTTTTCCCAAACCGACAAAAACAGTGATTTAAAATTATTAAATAATTCCATATTTAAATTTTATACAGCAAAAATTCTTCTTCTCCAGGATTAAAAAGGAAAATTTTTTTCCATTTAATTTCGTTTAAAACAGAAGAAGTTTTTTCACCGATGCACATTAAATTAGTATCCATCCAAAGGTCAACAAGTTGATGGTTTTTTATTAAATTTAAGAAACTAATTGCACTATTTTGAGAATATATAAATACAATATTTGGCATTTTTTGCTTAAGTTTGCCTATAAAAGTTTCGTTCATTTTTTCTATAGGTTTGGCAATATAATTTATAATTCTTTTAACAGAATATCCCTCTAAAATTAATTGTTCATCTAAATTTGACGCTATTATCTCTCCACTAAGATAAAGTAATTTACCTTCAGATGAGTCAAAATTTTGCAATATTAATTCCTTCAAATTTCCAACATTTCCATCTGCTGAGATTACGTTTTGAAATCCTTTTTTTCTAACTGCTTGTTCAGTAGCACTCCCTACGCAAAAACAAATAATTTTTTTATCAATTAATTTGGTATCTAAAAAATTTATTGAATTAGAGCTTGTAAAAATAATTGATTTAAATTCAGAAAAATTTATTTTTTCATGATTTTTTTTTTCAATACTAATTAATGGTAAGTGAGAAACAATATGGCCAAGTTTCTGAAATTTTAATATAAGTTCACGACTATCTTTTAATGGTCTAGTCAATAATATGTGCATAATTATCTTTTATATGAATTTTTAGATTCTTTCTTTAAAATTTCTCCAACTTCTTTACCCAATTCCAAAGCTTGGTCAATATTTTTAGATGCTTTATTATAAAATCGTTTTTTTCCATCTATAGAAAATAATTCTGCTTCAATGTAAATTTTATTATTTTCTATTCTTGCAAAAGCTCCTACAGCTGTTTCACAGTCTCCTTCTAAAATTTTTAAAACATTTCTTTCAGCTAAGATACAATTGTGGGTAAGTTGATGATTAACATTTTTCAATATATCAATTAAACTACTATCATCTTTCCTACACTGCAATGCAATAACTCCTTGACCGGCACTTGGAATAATTTCTGATGTTGAAAAAGTTTGTGAAATATTTTGATTTAAGTTTAATGATTTAATGCCAGCATAAGAAAGTATTATTGCATCATATAAACCATTATTTAATTTTTTAATCCTAGTATCTATATTTCCTCTTATCAATTGATAATTAAGATCTGCTCTTATTTTTTTTAATTGAAATTCTCTTCTAAAAGATGAGGTTCCTATTATTGCATTTGAATTTAAATCTTTAATTTTTTTATTTTCTTTACTAATTAAAATTTCTCTTGGATCACCTCTTTTTAAAAAACAATTCGTTACTAAACCTTCTGTTTCTTCTGAAGGCATATCTTTCAAAGCATGTACAGCTATATCAATTTTTTTTTCTAACAACTCTTCTTCAATCTTTTTAGAAAATAAACCTTTTCCACCATATTCTGATAATCTTTGATCTAATAATATATCGCCTTTAGTTGTAATGCTTTTTATTTCAATATCTTGTTGATCTTGAATCTTTAATATTTCATTTTTTGCTCTTTCTGCATAAATTAAAGCTAGTTTGCTCCCTCTAGATCCAATAATAATTTTTTTATTTTTCATTTAATTGATTTATAATTCATTCTTATATTTAGATTGTATTATTAAAAAAAACTAATTTAATGAAGAAAAAAGCTATAATTTTAGGAATTGAATCAAGTTGTGATGAAACGGCAGCATCAATAATTCAAGAAAATGACAGAGGTAAACCCATAATTTTATCAAATATTGTCTCAAGTCAAATTGATGTACACAAAGAATTTGGTGGAGTTGTGCCAGAATTGGCTGCAAGATCACATGTTGAAAAAATTGACTTAGTATTAAAAAAAGCTATTAAAAAAAGTAAAATAAAAATTCATGATATTGATGCCGTTGCAGCAACAGCTGGGCCTGGTTTAATTGTCTGCTTATCAGTAGGACTTACTTTTGCTAAAACAATTGCTGTCTCATTAAATAAGCCATTCATCGCAGTAAATCATCTAGAGGGTCATGCGTTAAGTCCAAAATTGAATTCAGAAATCCATTTTCCTTATCTTTTATTGTTAATATCTGGTGGACATTCTCAATTTTTAAATGTTAAAGGTTTGGGAAAATATAAAAGACTAGGAACGACAATTGATGATGCTGTTGGAGAAGCATTTGATAAAACAGCAAAATTAATAGGTATAGAATTTCCAGGTGGTCCAAAAATTGAAGAATATGCAAAGCTTGGTGATAAAAATTTTTATTCTTTACCCAAACCAATAATCAATAGAGGAGGATGTAATTTATCATTTGCTGGATTAAAAACTGAAGTTTTAAAAATTTCTAAAAAAATCAAAACTAATCAAGAAAAATATAATTTAGCTGCTTCATTTCAAAAGACAATAGAGGAAATATTGTGTAAAAAAACTGTTATTGCTTTTAAAGAATTTAAAAAAACTAATTTTAATAAAAATAATGTTTTTGTTGTTTCAGGAGGTGTTGCTTCAAATAAAGCAATTAGAAAAAAATTAGCCTTTATTAGTAAAGAAGAAAATTTTCAACCGATTTTTCCTCCAATTAATTTGTGCACTGATAATGCTGCAATGATAGCATTGGTTGGTTTAGAAAAATATAAAGCAAAGTTATTTGATAAACTAGATTTTCCAGCTAAACCAAGATGGCCATTGGATAAAAATGCTGCCTTCTTAAAAGGAGCTGGTGTAAAACTGTAATACATTGAATAATTAAATTAAATAATATAAATATAAATCTATGGGTTTAGGTGTAGCTGCTATTCAAAATATTTTAGAATTAAATAATTTAGGTTATTTTAAAAATTTTAAAAATGTAGTTGAAATTGGTTCTCAAGAATTACATTTAACTAAGGCAGATTTAGAAGAACTTTTTAAAATAGCTGGATTAAATACCAATTTAATTGAAGATTTTCCAAATGTTAAAAATTGGCCGTTTAGTCCTAGATGTCCATCAAAACATTTGTATAAAGCATTAGGTATTGAAAATTATCAATGTATTGATGTAAATGGTGAACATGGTTCTATTATTCATGATTTAAACAAACCCTTTGAAGATAAAAGTAAGTTTAATAATTATGATATTGTTACAGATTTTGGATCGTGCGAACATGTTTTTAATATAAGTGAGTGTTATAAGACAATGCACAATTTAGCAAAATCTGGTGGACTTATAATTATTTCGCAAGCTACTTTAAAAGGAAACGGATATTTTAAATTTGATGAGTCATTTTTTGAAGGTATAGCAGCAGCAAACAATTATAATATTATTTATAATTCTTATCTAATTAAACCTGGTGAAAAAACAAGCAATGGTAGCTACAGTGAATTTCATATTCCTAGAAACCACAAAATGTTAGATGTAATAGATCAATCAAAATTTCAAGGTCCAATTAGCTCAGGTAAGGAAATTGGAATTTATGGTGTATTACAAAAAAACTAATGAAGATGAATTTAAAATTCCTTATCAAGGTAATATAGCTAAAGATATTTATAACATTGCTGGTTTTAATAGAGCCTATTTAAAAGATAAAATGTCATACACTTATATACCATCTGCAACATCAAAATTAGAAGATGCATCTTTGACAACTATTATAAAAGCTTTATTTCAATCATTAAAAAAGAAAATTAAAAAAATTATAAGAATATTAATAATGAAAAGTAAATAATATTTTACTGAACTAAGTTAATGTTTTTTCTTAAATATGCTGAACAAAATTTGGCTTTAATTTCTCCATGAAGAGGGATTTTCAAATTTTGTTTTTCCATATTATCTTTAAATATCTTCCAAAATTTTTTTTGTAATTCGACATCTTGATCGGTTTCTTTCCATCTTCCATTCAACCTTTCATCCATTTCAACTACAAGATCTTTGATTTCATCTGGACTATTTTCTTCTAATAAAACATTATTATTTTCAAATTCATCGGCTTTATAACTAAGTGCAACATTTGAGGAAAATATTTCAGAAAAATTAAGTCTACTATTATTAATTTTTGATATATGATTTTTCGTAATCATCAAATCATACTTATTAGAAGTAAAGAGGTGTCCAAATGGTATCATTATGTAAGCATTTGGCCTTCTAAAAATAAAAGGTATGCCAAAAAAGCCAGCTCCTCCTAAAGAAACACAAAAAGTACACTTAGCACCCAAATAAATATCCATAAATTCAGATCTCATTTTTGAATTTGCATAATCAAATACTTTTGGATCACTTGATTTCATTGGTTTTAAAACTTTGCTTCCCATTCTAAAAACGTAATAACCTCTTTTACTTAACTCTTCTGCTGCAAGAACATAATTATCAATATCCCCATCTCTATATCTGTGATAATCAAATCTATTTTTAAGATTATCAAAATTTTTATCTCTATCTAAATAAGCTGAATCTCTAACAATCAAACAAACAAATTTACTATTTTCTGATATTCCAAAATTATTTAAAATTTTTTTTCCATCAAGTTCTTCCTCTTTAGTAAAATTAATATGTGGTTGAAATTTTTCTATTAAATTATGAACATCGCGATCTGCATTTGTACAAATCTCATTTACATTATTAAAACCAATCATATGATGATTTCCTCCGGGAATAAATTGATTTACTTTGCTTAAGGGAGATAATAACCAGTTAGGTATAATTATTAAACGTCGACGCCACATTTTTTCTAATTGTCTATTGCAAATAATGTTTCTCAAATAAAATAAGTCTAAATATTTTTGGGATGGCACGTTGATACCTGCTTCTTGTTCGCAACAATATAGTTCAACGTTCATGCTAAAATGCCCTATTCTAGTAGATATTAACTCTCCCAATCTAATTAAATACCAAGGTCTAATTAAACGAATTATAATAACAATTGGAAATGATATTAAATATATAGGGGTTTGAAATATTAAATAAATTAAAGATCTAATTTTTTTTAAAATAACTACGAAACCACCTCTTTTAATTTGTTGAATATGCTTATCTAAATTATTTAAAAAACTCATTATTGATCTTGATTAAATTAAGTTTTTTTAATCAAGCTTTCATTAATTTAACACAAACTTTAAATATATCTTTTGAATCAAAATAAAAATCTTTTTCTAATTGTGAAGACATAGGAACATGACTATTTGGCCAACAAACTCTTTGTGGTGGTTTTCTTAATTTTATACCTGACTCCATTACCCTTGTAATTATTTCCGAAGATATACTTCCACTGCTCCATCCATCCTCTACTATTAATAATCTTTTAGTTTTTCTGATTGATGAAAAGATTTTTGAAATATTAAAACTAGATATATTTCTTAAATCTATTAAATCAACACCTATTGATTTTTTATTTAAAATTTCTACTGCCTGAATGGAAGTTAAAACTGATGCTCCCATTGATACAATTGTTATGTCTTTTCCAGATAATCTTTTTCGGGGTTCATTTAAGTCAATAAAGTATGGCCTTTCTGGGACATGCTCTTTGGTATTATAAAGTGCTCTATATTCCAAAAAAATTACAGGATCGTTCGACATTATACTAGATAATAAAAGACCCTTCGCTTCAGATGGAGATGATGGCATAATTACTTTTAAGCCAGGCAAGTAAGAAAACATTGAGTGAAGTGTTTTTGCATGTTGTGGTCCTTGTCCCCAACCTCTTCCAATAATCGCTCTTATTACAAGTGGCATACTACTTTTACCAGAACTCTTGAATGACCATAAAGATATCCAATTTATTAACTGGTCAAAACTGTAAGCCATAAAATCTACACGGTGATGAATCAATATTGGTCTTAATCCATAATTTGCTGCTCCAGCTGCGAACATTGTTTCTGCTTGTTCTGAATTAGGAGTATCAAAAATTCTTTTTTTACCATATTTCTTAAGAATACCCTCAGTAGTATGAAAAACATGCCCAGTTTTATCAACCGCTTGTCCAAATATGAAAACATTTTTATCTAGTTTAAAAGCTTGCATTTGTGCTTCTTTTATGGATTGAGCAAAAGTTAAAATTCTTTGAGTTTTATTTTTCACTTTAAAATTAATAGGGTTTAGGTTTGTGACCTTCTTGGTCTTTAAATAATTTTATATTATTATTAAAAAATTTTTTAACAACTTTGCTATAATTATTATTAAAATTATATTTTTTATAATTTTTTGGAAATTTACTTTTTTCTGCAAAAATAAACGCATCATCTATAATTTTTTTTATTTTTTTATCTAAACTAATATCAATATTTTTAAAATTTCTAATTTTTTTGATAGAGATTTTTTATACAATATTAATGGATCTTTTCTTTTCCAATTCTCAATTTCATTTTTTGGACGATAATTAAAATGATCGTCACCCTCTGGGCCTACATGACCATTAAATCTATAAGTTTGAATTTCTATAAACTGGGGTTTTTTTGTTTTTTTAATTTCCTTAATAATTTTATCTAATTTTACGTATAATTTTTCAGGATTTTGATGATTAACATAACTACATTTTATATCAAAGGGTATTACTTTACTATATGCTTTTGGATTAATCACTCTTTCTCTTAAATGTGTATGTGTAGAATAGCTATTGTTTTCACAAATGAAAAGAACTGGCAATTTCATTTTAGAAGCTAAATTTAATGACTCGTAGACTATTCCTTCTTCCATTCCACCATCTCCAATTACTGCAACTGAAATAGATTTTTTATTCTTATATATTTTTGCATAAGCATCACCGACTGCCATTGATAAAGCTCCTGACAAAATTGTACCACTATAAAAATTTACATTTGTATCAGATAATTCCTGAGATCCTGCTAATCCTCCGTTTGTTCCTGTATTTTTTCCATAAAATTCAGCAATCATTTTTTTTACTGAACCTCCTTTAGCTAAGTAAAAACCATGAGATCTGTGATGACTATAAATAGCATCATCTTTTTTTAAAAACTGGTTTAGAACTGAGGGCATTAACTCCTGACCAGTACAAAAATGCATCGGACATCTCATTTTATCTGCTGGATGATATCTTTCTATAATCTGATTTTGAGTTTCTCTAATTAATTTTAAATAGTAATAAATTTTGATTTTATTTTTATATTTTAAGTTTTTAGTCATTATTGTTCTAGTTTACTAAGCATTGTATTCCAAAATTGCAAGTCTTTCTTTCTTTTAGATGGTTCACCGATTCTTCTCCATGATCCAGGAGTTACACAGTCAAAACTTTTGTCTTTTTGCTTAAGATATCTACATCTATGACATGATCCCACTTTTAAATGTGCTAAACATTTATAAACCTCGTCTTCTTGATTATTTAATGTCTTGGTTATTATTTGTGGATCTGCGATAAGAGCTTGACCCATACCCCAAAAATCTCCTTGTTTTTTTTTTAATATATTTTCACCTTCTTCCATTGAAGTAATACTTCCCTGCGCCATCACTGGCGTTTTGGTTAATTTTTTCAATTGTTGAGCATAATCCCAATAAGAACCTTTTTTCATTTGAATGTATTTTTGTTTAGCAGTTTCGTAAATGCCAGCGGTAACTTGGTAATAAGCAAAATTATAATTATCTAACATATCAATTAAAAATTTAATTTTTTTAAAATCTAATCCTTTTGGTAAAAAATCATTTCCCGTAACTTTTGCTGCAAATCTTGAAGTATCAACTTTCTTTTTAACTTTATCTAAAATATTTTTTAAAAATCTTAATCTATTTTTTTCAGATCCCCCATATTCATCTTCTCTTTTATTTGTATGTTCCGACAAAAATTGATGAATTAAATAGCCATGTGCTGTCATAATTTCTATTAAATCAAAACCTGCAGCGTCAGCTTGAACAATACCATCAACATATTCATCTTCTATTTGTTTGATCTCCTCAATTGTAAGTACTTCTGCTTCAATTCCAATGTCAGGAACTATGTAAGAAGAAGGGCCAACAACTCTTTCTCCAGTGTAATGGGTATTGCCTTGTGCTCCCATATGAGCTATTTGCAAACATGCAACTGTTCCATTTTTTTTAATACTTTTTGCTAATTTGCTTAATTGTTTTAAGTGAATTTTTTTTCCAATAACAATTTCATTTGCTGCACCCTTTCCGATATTGGATACACATGCATTTCCCACAATTACCATTCCAAGATTATTCTTTGCTATATTAGAAAAAAAACTTATTAAATTGTCAGTTATAACACCATTTGTTTCAGACATATTTAAACTTATTGGAGAACAAACTATTCTATTTTTTAAAGTAATATTTCCTAATTTTATTGGCGACAAGCTTTGATTAAATTGTTTCATCATTTATTTTTTTTATTTTATTATAAATTTTATTTACCTCAATATTTTCCATACAGTAACATTTATAAGTATTTTTTGGCAAACTACCTACTCTATTTTTATATTTTTTATTTTCAAAAATTTTTTCATGGTATTTGCAAAATTTTTTTGGAAAAATTGTAATTTGACTTTTATTAAGCATGCTATCTTCATGATAATTGGGTCCAGATAACATTATTAAATTTTTATCAAAAAGATTAGATATATGACATCCTAAATTAACGATAGAAATCACAATTTTTGAATTTTTAATATTTTTAATATAAGTATGTAATTTTTCATTTTTTCCTTGAAATTTTGTAGACAACATCAATTCATTTCTTATTTTTTTATTAAGTAGTTCTAATTTATTTGATGGATATTCTTTAATTTTCCATGCTTTTGGGGCCTTCCAACTAAAGAAAATATCGT
>QCKR01000021.1 GCA_003215185.1 Pelagibacteraceae bacterium AG-410-D23 | reverse complement strand
TAGAAATGAACTTTACCACATTGGTATTCCCTATAGTGGTGCTATGGATAGAAGAAATTTTTTGATTTCCAATAAACTGGTTGGTAATAAAAAATCATTTGGGGTAATTGAATTTGCTTATCAAGGACCTTTATTAAAATTAAAAAATTCCAAAATAATTTTTGTAATAACAGGAGATGTTAAATTTAATATAATAAGAAAAAACTCAAATGTTGAAACTGGTAATTGCTATGAAACTTATGAATTAAATCCTAATGATCAACTAGATATAATATCAACAAATAAATCTGTTTATGGATATTTAAGTGTTAAAGGTGGTTTTGATATTGATTTATTCTGGAATAGTTATTCAATCAATACCAAAGCAAAAATAGGGCCGAATAATGGAGAAAAATTTTCTAATAATGAAAAAATTTTTTTAAAAGAAAGTGTTAATAGTTTTGTAAAAAAAAAATTACATTATTTAAATTCAAAAATTGAATTTATAAGAATTATAAAAGGAACTAATTATAATTATTTTTCAGAAGATGCAAAAAATATTTTTTTATCAAAAGAATTTAAGATTTCAAAATTAACTGATCGAATGGGCATGAGATTAGAAGGGCCAAAACTTAAAAATATTGTGGATACAAATATTAAATCCGAAGGATTAATTAGAGGTGTAATTCAGGTACCTGCAAATGGAAACCCAATTATAATGTTATCAGACCACGGAACAATTGGCGGCTATCCAAAAATTGCTGTTGTAATAAGTGCAGACTACGATAAGTTAGTACAACTAACACCTGGTTCAAAAATTAAATTTAAATTAATTAATCTTAAAGAGGCTGAAAATCTTTATAATTTATATAACTTAGAAACTGAAAACATATTAAGTCAAATATAATGAATTTCATATCAAAAATCCCAGGACCTTTACTAGTTTTTATGGGTGCGTTCTGTTTAAGTTTTGGTGGACTAATAGTTAAATCTTTTGAAGGAGCAACGCTTTGGCAAATTTTATTTTGGAGACAATTTTTTTTTATTCTTGTTGTAAGTATTTTTTTAATTTCAACTTATAAAAAAGAAATATTTAAAGCTATATATAAATCTGGAATTCCAGGATTATTTGGAGGAATAGTTTTAGGTTTAGGCTTTAGTAGTTATGTGTTTGCTATGTACAACACTACAGTTGCAAACACTAATTTTATAATTCAAACTCAAGTAATTTTTTTAGCTTTATTTGGATACATATTTCTCAAAGAAAAAATTACTACAATTACTTTAGTTTCTATAATTTTAGCAATTTCAGGGGTCTTGCTAATATTGGGTAGTACATTATCACCCGGTCAAATGTCAGGGAATATTGTAGCTTTTATAATGCCCATTTCTTTTGCAGTTTTAATTTTAGTTATAAGAAAATATCCAACTGTTGATATGATTCCTTTACAATTAATTGCTGGATTTATAGCTATGCTTATTGGCTATATTATTTCCTCAAAAATTACAGTTTCTTTACATGATTTATTACTTGGTTTTTTAGCAGGATTTTTTCAAATAGGTTTTGGCTTTATTTTAATTACTATAGGCGCAAAAAACACACCTTCTGCAATGGTTGGAATTATAATGTTAACAGAGGCAGTATTTGGTCCTCTATGGGCTTGGATATTTGCAAACGAAAATCCACCAATTTTAGTAATATTGGGGGGTGGAATAATTATTTTCGCAGTTTTTTTGCAGTTTTATTCAATGTTAGAAAAGGTAAAAAAAATATAAAAAATAACCATAAATTATGTTATTATTATTTATACGGGAGAGACTACTGATGAAGTAGCGCCGAAGGAGCAACCACCCCGGAAACTCTCAGGCAAAAGGACCGTACATATTAACTCTGGAAAGAGAATAATTCTCGCCGAAGGAGCAAATCTCTCAGGTACCAAAGACAGAGGGGGTAATGAAAGAGTTAATATGAAAGTAAAAAAAACATCATTATTCAATCTTCATCAAAAAAATGGAGCAAAGTTTGTAGAGTTTGCAGGTTATCAAATGCCTATACAATATAAAGAAGGTATAATTGAAGAACATAAATATACCAGAGCCCACTCTGGCATATTTGATGTATCTCACATGGGACAATTATTTATCATTGGCGGCGATGATTTAACCAAAGAATTAGAAAAAATATTTCCAACTGATTTAACAAATTTATCAATTAATAAAAGCAAATATTCATTTTTGATGAATGATAATGCGGGAATACATGATGATTTAATAATAACTAAAGTAGACAATGGTTTTATGATTATTTTGAACGCTGCTTGTAAAGAAAATGATTTTAAAATTATAGAAAAAAAACTTGATAAAAAATTCGACTTAAAAATTAGAGAAGATTTATCCTTAGTTGCTTTACAAGGACCAGAAGCTAAACATGTTTTGGAAAAAATAATTCCACAATCAAACAATTTAAAATTTATGCACGGAAATAGTTTTACTTTTGAAGATATAAATATTTACATAACAAGATCAGGGTATACTGGTGAGGATGGCTTTGAAATCTCAATAGATAATTCTAAAGTTGAAAGTTTTGTAGAAATTTTATTGAAAAATGGATCTAAATTAATTGGTCTTGGTGCTCGAGACACTCTTAGGTTAGAAGCGGGTTTGTGTTTATATGGACATGATTTAAATGAAAAAATAAGCCCAATCGAAGCAAATTTGAAGTGGGCTATATCTAAAAATAGAATTAATTCAAGTTTTCCAGGATCCAGTATTATTAAAAAACAAATAGACGAAGGAGTAAAAAAAATTAGAGTAGGAATAAAACCAGAAACTAAAGTGATTGCTAGGGAAAAAACAAAAATATTCGATCAAAATGATAAATTAATTGGAAGTGTTACAAGTGGAACATTTGGTCCTAGTGTACAAGGTCCCATAGCAATGGGTTATGTCACAAATGACTGCTCTTCATTAAATACCAAAATTTATTTAGAGGTAAGGGGTAAAAAAATACCAGCAAACGTATGTGACTTACCTTTTTATAAAAAAAACTATGTAAAAGGAGAAATAAATGTCAGAAGTTAAATTTTCAAAAGAACATGAATGGATTACAATTGATGGAGAAGTTGCAACAATAGGTATAACAAAACATGCAACAGAAATGCTAGGGGATATTGTTTTTACAGAACTTCCAGAAAAAGGATCAAGTGTTGAAAAGGATGGAACTGCAGGAGTAGTAGAGTCTACTAAAGCGGCAAGCGATGTTTATACACCCATAAGCGGCGAAGTTGTTGATACAAATCAATCTATTGTGGACGACCCTTCAAAAATTAATTCTGATCCTGAAGGTTCTGCATGGTTTTTTAAACTAAAAATTAAGGATAAATCAGAAATCGATTCATTAATGAATAGAAGCGAATATGAAAAATTTGCAAAAGAAAGTGCTAGCTAATGTTACATAATTCTCAAAAAGATTTTATTAGAAGGCATATAGGTCCAAAGAAGAAGGACGAAAAAAATATGTTAAATCAACTTGGATATAAATCTTTAAGTGAATTAATTAATAACACCGTACCAGAAAAAATCTTATTAAAAGACGCACTAAGTATTGGAGAGCCTAATTCTGAGTATGAAGCTTTAAGAAAACTCAAAGCAATTTCTAAAAAAAATCAAATTTACTCAAATTTTATTGGAATGGGTTACTATGGAACTTATACTCCAAATGTAATTGTCAGAAATATTTTAGAAAATCCAGGATGGTACACTTCTTATACCCCTTATCAGGCTGAAGTGGCGCAAGGGCGATTAGAAATGCTTTTAAACTTTCAACAAATGATTATTGATTTTACTGGTATGGATATAGCCAATGCTTCATTATTAGACGAAGGTACTGCTGCTGCAGAAGCAATGGGTTTAAGCCATAGATTAAATAAAAAAGATAGCAAAATAGTTTTTGTATCAACTGATTGTCATCCTCAAACAATAGATGTTATTAAAACAAGAGCTGAACCCATGGGATTAAAAGTAATAGTTGGTCAAGACACTGAGTTAGACAAAATACCAGAAGATATAATTTGTGGTATTCTTCAATATCCTGGAACTCTAGGAGATATAAAAGATCCAAGCGAACAGATTAGTAAAATTAAAAAAAAAAATGGAAAAGCAATATTAGCTTGTGATCTACTCGCTTTAGCAAAACTAAAAACACCTGCAGAGCTAGGAGCTGATATAGCAATAGGTAATTCTCAAAGATTTGGAATTCCAATGGGTTATGGAGGTCCACACGCGGCATTTTTTGCAACTAAAGATGAATTTAAAAGATCAATGCCAGGTAGGATCATAGGTGTTTCTGTCGATAGACATGGAAATAAAGCATACAGACTTGCCCTTCAAACAAGGGAGCAGCATATTAGAAGAGATAAAGCTACTAGCAACATTTGTACAGCTCAAGCTTTATTGGCTATTGTTTCTGCAGCCTACACTATTTATCATGGGCCAAACGGGATAAGAAAAATTTCAGAGAGAGTTTCTCAACTAGCTAATAATTTTGCAGATAAGATTAAAAAATCTGGGTATGAAATATATTCTAATAACTTTTTTGACACCGTAGCAATAAAAACAAAAGATAAGACAGAAAAAATATTTAAAAATGCTTTAGATCAAAAAGTAAATATTAGAAAAGTTAATTCCGAAATGTTAGCAGTTTCTTTTGATGAAAAGAAAAATGTTTATAGAGCTAATCAACTATTAAAAATATTTAATTGTGCAGAATCTATTAAAGATAATCCAACTGAAAGTTTACCAAATTTACCAAAAAATCTTTTAAGGACATCAAAATATTTAGAACACCCAGTTTTTAACAGTTACCATTCGGAAACTGAAATGCTTAGATATCTAAAAAGACTAGAGGATAAAGATATTGCACTTAACCGTTCTATGATTGCTCTTGGATCATGTACTATGAAGTTAAATGCAGTGGCTGAGATGATACCTATATCTTGGAGAGAATTTGCTGAACCACATCCATTTGTACCAGTTGAACAAATGGAAGGTTTTAGAACACTTTTTACAGATTTAAAAAATTGGTTAAGGTCTATTACTGGTTTTTCAGGAGTTTCCTTACAACCTAATGCTGGAGCTCAAGGAGAGTATGCAGGGTTAATGGTTATAAGAAGATATCATTTAGAAAGAGGAGAAAAAAATAGAAATGTTTGTTTAATTCCAAGTTCTGCGCATGGTACTAATCCTGCTAGCGCTCAAATGGTAGGTATGAGGGTAGTTGTTATCAATTGTGATAAGGAAGGCAATGTTGATTTTGAAGATTTAAAAAAGAAAGCAGAACTTTATTCAGAAAATTTGGGAGCTCTGATGGTAACATACCCATCTACCCATGGGGTATTTGAAGAAAAAATTTCAGATATTTGCGAATTGATCCATAAACACGGAGGGCAAGTTTATATGGATGGAGCAAATTTAAATGCACTAGTTGGAATAGCTAAACCAGGAAATTTTGGACCAGATGTTTGTCATATAAATTTACACAAAACATTCTGCATACCTCATGGAGGAGGTGGACCAGGAATGGGACCAATCGCATGTAAAAAACATTTAGAAATTTACTTACCAACACATCCAGTAGTAAAAGATTGCGGACCTGCTACAGGAATTGGTGCAGTTTCAGCTGCACCATGGGGGAGCTCAAGTATTTTATCAATTTCTTGGATGTATATAAAAATGATGGGATCTGAAGGGTTAAAGTTAGCAACTCAGATTGCGATTCTAAATGCAAATTATGTTGCATACAGAATGAAAGATCATTTTCCAGTATTATACAAGGGTAGCAAAGGCAATGTAGCGCATGAATGTATAATAGACATTAGAACGATTAAGAAGGAAACTGGAATTACTGAAGAAGATATTGCTAAGAGATTGATTGATTTTGGCTTTCATGCCCCAACTATGTCTTGGCCAGTCCCAGGTACTATGATGATAGAGCCAACTGAGAGTGAAAGTTTGTCTGAGTTAGATAGATTTTGCGACACTTTAATAAAAATTAAATCTGAAATTGATAAAATTAAATCTGGTAAATTTGATAAAGATGATAATCCAATAAAAAATGCACCACATACAGATTTAGAATTAGCCTCAAATGAATGGTGTCATAAATATTCTAGAGAAGAAGCCGCTTATCCTTCAGATTTTTTAAAAAAAAATAAATTTTGGCCCCCTGTTGCGAGAGTTGATAACGTTTATGGAGACAAAAATCTTTTCTGTACTTGTCCAAGTATGGATGAATTTAAAGAAGATGCAGCATAATTACTAATGAAAATTGCTGTTGTTGGTTCAGGTATTTCAGGTTTAAGCGCAGCATATTATTTATCAAAAAAACACAAAGTAGATCTTTTTGAAAAAGAGGATCATTTTGGTGGTCACTCACATACTATTGAAATTGAATTAAAAAAAAATGAAAAAAAAGTTTTAGTTGATATTGGTTTTATTGTTTTTAATTATGTAACTTATCCAAATCTTATAAATTTCTTTAATGAAAACAAAATACAAATAGAGAAAAGCAATATGTCTTTTTCCGTTTCAGTAAATGGATCAAATATAGAATATTGTGGAAAAGGATTAAATGGAGTTTTTTCAAACAGAATTAATTTGATTAATCCTAAGTTTTTAAAAATGTTTTTTGATATATTGTTTTTTTATAACAAAAGTTCTAAAACAGAAGATATTGTTAATGAGAAAACATTAGGTGAATATCTGCAAGAAGAAAAATTATCTAAATATTTTATTAATTATCATATATTACCAATGGTTTCAGCAATTTGGTCTATGCCACCTTACGAGGCTAGCCAAATGCCATTAAATTTTTTTCTAAATTTTTTTAAAAACCATGGATTATTTAAAATAATGAATAGACCTCAATGGTATACAGTTACAAATAGAAGTAAAACTTATGTCAATAAAATTTTAAGCCAAATTAGTGGTGAGTATTATAAAAATTATCCTATAAATACAATCAAAAGAAATATTGAAGGAATACAAATTTATTATGGAAAAAAAGATGAGTATTTTAACTATGATAAAGTTGTTATAGCTACGCACGCTGATGATGCGCTAAGTTTAATTGAAAATCCCACAGATGATGAAAAAAAAATACTTTCTAAATTTAAATATAAAAATAATTTAGCAATAATACATAATGATGAAAATTCTATGCCACAAAATAAAAAAGCTTGGTCGTCATGGAATTCTAAAATTGATCATTCAGATTCAACTAACAATTCAATTACTTATTGGTTAAATTTATTACAAAATTTAAAAATAGATAAAAATATATTTTTAACTTTAAATCCGTTTTTTAAAATTAAAGAGGATCAAATTTTTAAAAAAGTTTATTTTACACATCCATATTATAATAAAGAATCATTATTATGTCAGAAAGAATTACACAAACTTCAAAATAAAAAAAATATTTTATTTTGCGGAAGTTATTTTGGTTATGGTTTTCATGAAGATGGAATAAAATCTACTATTGAAATGATAAAAAATTTAAATGATTAATAATTCCTGTATTTATAATGGAAAAGTAATCCATAAACGCTTTAAACCTAAAAAACATTACTTTAAATATAAAGTATTTTCCTTACTTTTAGATTTGTCTGAGTTAAAAAAAATTGAAAAAGAAATAAAGTTTTTTTCTTATAACAGTTTTAATTTAATTAGTTTTTATGATTTAGATCATGGACCAAGAGATGGCTCATCGTTAATAGACTGGGTAAAAAAAAATTTACAAAGTATTGGAATTACTTCTGAAGAAATTAAAATCAAATTACTTTGCTATCCTAGAATCTTTGGATATGTTTTTAATCCATTAAGTGTTTTTTTTGTATATAACAACAGCAATAATTTAATATCAATACTTTATGAAGTAAAGAATACATTTGGTGAGCAGCATACATATATTTTTAAAATAAAAAAAAATAAAAATTTAATAGAAAACTTTTGTAATAAGAAATTTCATGTATCACCATTTATAGAAATGGAGTGTAAATATTATTTTAAAATTTTAGAACCCAAAGATAAATTGTCCATTGTAATTAATCAAAGTGATAAAGATGGAAAACTTTTATATGCTTCACAAGATGGTTTTAAAAAGCTGTTAAGTAACAAAAACTTGTTATTTTCATACATCTTTCACCCTTTAATGACATTTAAAATTATTGGGGCGATACATTTTGAGGCATTAAAACTTTGGCTTAAGGGGGTTAAATTCGTCAGAAAAAAAATAAAAATTAAAAATAATATAACTTTTGAGACGTAATAATGATTCAAGCAATTTCAGATAATGTAGTTTTTGGTGCTCTAAAATTTTTAAGATACGGACAATTAAAAATTATTAACTTTGATGGCAAAATATATTTATTCGGTGAAGATAATAAAAATATAAATGTTGTATTAAAAATTAATAGATCTGGCGTAACATATAATATTATTAAAAATGGAAGTATTGGGCTTGCAGAGTCATATATGCGTGGCGAAATCGAAACTAATAATCTTTCAGACTTAATTGAACTTACAGCAAGAAATATAAAGTTAATTTATAAATTTTCAGGAATTTTAGATTTTTCGTTAATAAATTTTATTAAAAATAAAGTGATCAAAAATACTAAAATACGAAGCAAAGAAAATATTTCCAAGCATTATGATCTTGGAAATGATTTTTTTTCTTTATGGCTTGATGAAACATTAACTTATTCAAGTGCAATCTTTGAAAATGAAAAACAAACTTTATCTGAAGCTCAAAATAACAAATATCAAAAATTAATTAATCTTTTAAAACCTAAAGATAATAGTAAAGTATTAGAGATTGGTTGTGGATGGGGAGGATTTGCAGAATATTTAGGGAAGAATTACAATGTTAAATTAGATTGTATAACCATATCTCAAAAACAATATGATTTTACTAAAGAACGGATTCATAAAGCAGGTCTTAATGAAAAAATTAATATTCATATAAAAGATTATAGAGATTTAAAGGGAAAATACGAGTCTATTGCATCAATTGAAATGATTGAGGCTGTAGGTCAAAACTATTTACAAACCTACTTTAGTACAATAAAAAAAAATCTTTCTGATAGTGGTAACATTGGTATTCAAGCTATTACTATTGATGATAGTTTATTTGATAGATATAAAAATAAACAGGACTTTATTCAAAAATATATTTTCCCAGGTGGTTTTTTACCGTCAAAAAAAAGTTTATATAAATATGCTGATGCTAATGGATTAAAATTTAGTGAGTATAATTCATACGCTAAACACTATTCTGACACTTTAATTATTTGGAGAAAAGAATTTATAAAAAAATGGGACTTAATTAAAAATCAAGGATTTGATTTAAGCTTTAAAAAAATGTGGGAATTTTATTTGTCATATTGTGAAGCAGGATTTAAATCAAAAAATATAGATTTAATACAATTCTCTCTATGTAATAAGTAAACTAATGAAAATTATATTTGCATTAATTGTATCAATTTTATTAACTAACTGTTCAGGAAATAATATGAAACCTATAGACTTTAAAGATCAAAAACCAAGATTAATCATAGAAGAGTATCTTTTGGGAAATGTAAAAGCATGGGGAGTTTTGCAAAATAGATCAGGAAAAGTAACAAGACAATTTTCAGCTGACTTAAATGGTAAATGGGACGGTAAACAATTAATTTTAGATGAAAGATTTATCTGGAATGATGGAGAAATTCAAACAAGACAATGGAAAATTGATAAAATTGATGAACACAATTATGAAGGTACAGCAGGGGATGTAGTAGGTAAAGCAAAAGGTTATTCTTATGGACCAGCATTTAAATTTGAATATGTTTTATTAGTGCCAGTCAAAGGTAAAGAGATGAAAATTACTTTTGATGATTGGATATTTATGCAAGATGAAAGAGTTGCGATTAACAAAGCAACGATGACTAAATTCGGTATAAAAGTAGCTGAGCTTACAGTTGTGTTTGTTAAAGATTAATAGTTAATTCTTTTCATTCCTTTTTCAATAAACTTAAAATAAATACTACTTGGAAGTATTCTTAAAAATTTCATAAAAAAAGTAAAAACTTTTGGAAAATGAATTTCAAAACCACTTTTTTTTATTAATCCACTATAGATTTGTTCAGCTGCAAATTCTGGTGATCTGATCATTGGCATTGGAAAATCATTTTGGTCTGTCATTGGTGTTTTAATGAAACCTGGACTTATTAAAGAAACTCTTACATTTTTTCTTTTCATTTCAAAATGAAGACTTTCAGTAAAACTTGTTAAGGCAGATTTGGACGCACAATATGCTCCTGCTGCAGGTAAACCTCTATATCCAGCTACAGAGGAAACAATAGATATTTGTCCACTTTTTTTAGTGTTATAATATTCGTATATGGAATTAATAGAATTCATTACACCAAAGTAATTTACTTCCATTATTTTTCTAATTTTTTCTAAATTAAATTTCTTCTCTGATTTAGGATCATGAATTCCTGTACAAAAAACACAAATTTCTATATTTTTAAACCTTTCTAAAATATCTTTGAAAACAGATTTACATTGCTCGATATTAGTAACATCTAAAGGGAAAGGGTGAATATTACTGTTTTCTTTATTTAATTCTTCTAATAAATTTTCACGTCTTGCTGATACCGCAACTATCCAGCCTATTTTTGCAAATTTTAAAGCTAGAGCTTTACCTATCCCTGTACTAGCTCCAGTTATCCAAATAACTTTTTTATCTTCCATTAACTAATATATAATATGAATATGCTAAAAAACAAATTTTTATCTTTCTCACTATTTGCATTAATAACATATTCCGCATCAGCAATTGGTAGCATGGCAACTATTGGTTTCAAAGAACCATGGTACTCATTATTAATTAAACCATCATATAATCCACCAGATTGGATTTTTGCACCTGTTTGGACCACGCTTTATTTAATGATGACAATAGCAATTTGGATTTTTTGGCACAGCAAAGGCAAAAATATGGATACAGTTTATATTTATTTTATTCATTTGATAATTAATACAACCTGGAGTGTGGTTTTTTTTGTATTTCATGAAATATTTTTTGCATTGATTATTTTAATTATTTTAATTTTTTTAATAATAATTCTCATTCTCAGATTCAGAGTTGTCAATATGATAAGTTATTATTTAATGATTCCTTATTTACTTTGGTGTTGCTATGCA
>QCKR01000020.1 GCA_003215185.1 Pelagibacteraceae bacterium AG-410-D23 | reverse complement strand
TTAAATACATTAGCTAATAAAGCTACTTTAATCCCTTCAATTAATTTAAAAAAAACTAAAAAAGTTGTAGGTAAAAATACAGTTAATGCTGTTAGATCTGGTTTTTTCTGGGGATATATAGGTTTAATTAACAATATTGTAGAACTAATTAGAAAAGAATCTAAAAAATCGTTTAAAATAATAATAACTGGAGGTTTTTCTAAATTATTTTATAAATATTTAAAATCAAAAGTTGTTATAGATAGAGACATAACTATAAAAGGTCTTATAAAAACAGTAAAATTATTTAATTTTTAATATGCAAGAAGAATTGTTATTTTGTCCACTTGGGGGTTCAGGTGAAATAGGAATGAATATGAATTTGTTTGCTTATGGCAAACCTGATAATCAAAAATGGATTATAGTTGATATTGGAGTAACCTTTGCTGATGAATCGATACCTGGAATCGATTTAATTTATCCTGATCCAGGTTTTGTTATTGATAAAAAAGATGATATTTTAGGAATAGTTTTAACACATGCTCATGAAGATCATATAGGCGCAATAGCTCATATATGGCCCCAATTAAAATGCAAAATTTTTTCTACTCCATTTACTGCAGTTCTAATTGCAGAAAAATTTAAAGAAAAACGTATTGATATTGGAAATAATTTAAAGATAGTTGATTTAAACGGTATAGTTAAATTAGATCCTTTTAAAATTGAGTTTATAACTTTAACTCATTCAATATTAGAACCTAATGGATTAAAAATAGAAACTCCAGCAGGAAATATACTCCATACAGGAGATTGGAAGTGTGATCCAAATCCACTGATTGGAAATAAAATTGACTCTAAAAGATTAAGAGAAATTGGTGATGAAGGAGTATTGGCTATGATCTGTGACTCTACTAATGTTTTTAGTATCGGTAGAGCTGGCTCCGAGCTTGATGTAAGAAAAAGTTTATTAAATATAATGGGAAGACTTAAAAAAAGAATTATAGTTACTTCTTTTGCTTCAAATGTTGCAAGAATGGAATCTGTGTTTTTTTGTGCTGAAAAAACAGGCAGACAAATTGCACTTGTCGGTAGATCAATGCATAGAATCTATAAAGCAGCAAGACAATGTGGCTATTTAAAAAATATAAAGGATCCAATTGATGCTCGAGATGCTAAAAAAATTTCAAGAGAAAAAATTGTTTATCTTTGTACTGGAAGCCAAGGAGAACCAATGGGTGCCATGATGAGAATTTCGAGCGGAGTACACCCAGATGTCTTTATAGAAAAAGATGATACTGTAATATTCTCTTCAAAAATTATTCCTGGTAATGAAAAAAAACTTTATAAATTACACAACCAATTAGTTCGTGATGGAATAGAAGTGATTTCTGAAGAAACTGATTTTGTTCACGTATCTGGTCATCCAAATAGGGAAGATCTTAAAGATATGTATAATTGGGTTAAACCTAAATCTGTTATACCTGTACATGGTGAGTATAGACATATGAGTGAGCACATTAATTTTGCAAAAGAAATGCAAGTTCCTTTCCCTGTGCAAGTAGAAAATGGAGATATTGTTAAAATTTATCCAGGTAATGAACCAGAAGTTTTTGATAAAGCTCCAAGTGGAAGATTGTATGTTGATGGCAATATACCAGTCGAAGAAGATTCTAAATCTATTAAAGAAAGAAGAAATTTAAGTAATAATGGATATATAGAAGTTACTATATTAGTTACTCCAAAAGGAAATATTCACAAAAGTCCAATATTATCATTTAAAGGTCTTCCTGTTACAGATAAAGAAGAATTTACTTTTGGACTTGAAGAAGAAATAGAAAGTATATCAAAAACATTTTCTTTAAATAATAAGAAACACAAAGAAAACTTAATTGATGCATTAAAAATAGGCTGCAGAAAATATACTAAAGAAAAAACTGGCAAAAAACCTTTTACAAATATTAATATTATTAATATTTAAAAGTATGAATTTAATATTAAGTGAATATAATTAAAAAATGTTTATATCAAAATCGTTTATTCCTATTTTAAAAAATAACCCGACTGAAGCAAAAATTAAATCACACCAATTAATGCTGAGAGTTGGCATGATTAAACAGTCATCAGCGGGAATTTATTCATGGCTACCACTTGGTTTTAAAGTTATGAAAAAAATTGAACGAGTAGTTAGAGAAGAACAAGACAGAATAGGAGTTCAAGAGATTTTGATGCCAACTATCCAATCTAGTGAAATTTGGAAAGAAAGTGGTAGATATAAAGATTATGGTGAAGAATTATTGCGAATAAAAGACAGACAAGGAAGAGAAATTCTCTATGGACCAACGAATGAAGAGTTAATAACAGATATATTTAGATCTAGTATAAAATCTTATAAAACATTACCTCAGCTTCTTTATCATATTCAGTGGAAATTTAGAGATGAATTAAGACCAAGATTTGGAATTATGAGATGTAGAGAATTTTATATGAAGGATGCCTATTCTTTTGATATAAATGATGAAGAAGCTTTTTTTTCTTATAATAAATTTTTTCTTTCATATTTAAAAACTTTTAAAAGATTAGAACTATCAGCTATACCCATGGCTGCTGACACAGGACCCATAGGTGGAAACTTGTCACATGAATTTATAATTTTAGCTGAAACTGGAGAAAGTAAAATTTATACTGATAAAAGAATTTTTGATCTCAAATATGATGATGAAGTATTAGAAAAAAATTCATTGAAAAAATTAAGAGAAAAATATGAAAAATTTTATGCAGTAACTGATGAGAAATTTGATCAAAAAGAATTTGATAAAAATGTTTCAAAAGAAAATAGACTTAGCACAAAAGGAATTGAAGTTGGACATATATTTTATTTTGGTGACAAGTACTCAAAACCAATGAATGCTGCAGTAGACCACCAAGGAAAAAAAGAATATGTAAAAATGGGATCTTACGGTATTGGAGTTTCAAGATTAGTTGGAGCAATAATTGAGGCAAAATATAATGATAAAGAAGAAATAATGAAATGGCCAATTTCTGTTTCCCCATACGATATAGCGATAATCCCTTTAATAAATAAAAATGATAGCACAAACTTAGATAAAGCAGTTTCTATTTGTAAAGCTTTAAATGAAAAAAATTTAGATGTGATCATAGATGATACTGAAGAAAATTTTTCTTCTAAACTAAAAAAATTTAATTTAATAGGTATTCCTTATCAAATACTATTAGGAAAAAAATCTGAAGGTGATCTGCTTGAATTTAAAGAAATAGGTAAAGAGTCTCAAAATTTATCTGTAAAACAAATTATAGATTTAGTAACAAAAATAAAAAATAAAATTTGATTTCTGAATTAGAAAAAAAAGTAATTTTTAGATATTTAAAACCAAAAAAAAAAGATGGTTTCTTAAATATAATTTCTATTTTTTCATTTATAGGTATCAGTTTAGGAGTTGCTGTATTAATTATAGTTATGTCAGTAATGAATGGTTTTAGAAACGAATTAGTTAACAAAATTATTGGATTTAATGCTCATATATTAGTTGAACCTTATTCTGACTCAATTAAAAATACTTACCCAAATGATAAAACTTTGTTGAAAATATCAAAAGATTTAATTTATACAAACAGTGGAGAAGGAGTTCTTTTTTATAAAGAAAACACTAAAGGTTTAGTTTTAAGAGGTTATAGCAAAAAAGATTTTGCAAAACTAAGTATAATAAACAGTGAAAATTTTGAAGGGAATCCCGACGATCTGATAAAAAATGGTATTTCTATAGGTAGAGAATTAGCCTTAGATTATAACCTTTCTATAGGTGATCAAATATTAATTATGTCACCAAGTGGCATTCAAACAATAATAGGAAATATACCAAAACAAGAACCTTTTATTGTAACATCTTTATTTGATAGTGGTCTAGCAGATTTTGATAAAAATGTAGCTTTTCTAAACATTAAAAGCTTAGAAGGTCTTTTTAATCTTGATAAATCAGAAAGAAATTTAGAAATTTATTTAAAAAACCCCATAGAAATAGATTTCGCTAAATCAATAATAAAAAACATTTTTACAGAAGAGTTTATTTATACATGGGCTGACATGAACAGTTCATTATTTTCTGCCTTAAAAGTTGAAAGAAATGTAATGTTTATTATTTTATCATTAATAATTATTGTCGCAGCTTTTAATATAATATCAGGTCTAACAATTTTAGTAAAAAATAAAACCAGGGATATAGCTATTTTAAAATCTATAGGCGTTCAAAATAAATCAATTACAAAAATTTTCTTTTTTGTTGGTATTATTATAGGTGTTTCAGCTACAATCTTTGGAATATTTTTGGGAGTTTTGTTTTCAATTTATATTGAAAAAATAAGATTTTTTCTCAGTTCAATATTTAATATAAGCTTATTTCCCGAAGAGATTTATTTTTTAGATAAAATGCCATCTGAAATTAGTTTTGCCTCTATATCAATTATAGCAATTTGTTCAATTTTAATAACAATTATTGTTTCAATTTACCCTGCAAGGAAGGCAGCAAATCAAGATCCAATTAAAAGTTTAAAATATGAATAATATTATTGAACTGAAAAATATATCTAAAACTTATTATACCAGTAAAAGGAATATAATTTTAAAAAAACTAAATTATAAATTTAAAAAAGGATTAATTTATTCATTGGTAGGCCCATCTGGATCTGGAAAATCCACTTTGTTAAATTTGCTTTCACTAATTGATAAACCAACAAATGGAAACATTTTTATAAATGATAACAAAATTAATTATGATGATATTTCTAGAAATGATAAAATTAGAGCTGATAAAATAGGCATAATTTATCAGGATAATAATTTATTATCTGATTTTACAGCTTTAGAAAATGTTTACCTTGCTAGACTTACAGTTGAACAAAATAAAAACAAAGCTTTAAATGATTCAAAAAAAATAATTTCAAAAGTTGGTTTAACAAATAGATTAAATCACTTTCCTTCTCAATTATCTGGTGGTGAAATACAAAGAATAGCAATTTCAAGGGCACTTGTTAATGAACCAGACATAATTTTAGCTGATGAGCCAACAGGCAATCTTGATCATGGTACTGCAAAAGAAGTATTCAATATTTTATATAAATTAAAAAATAAAAGTAGATTAATTATTTATGCAACCCATAATAGATTTTTTGCTAACATGTCAGATTGTAAATTAGAAATGTTTAATGGTAATATAAGAACTTCTAATGCAAAAAATAAACGTTCAAAGATTTAATCATTTAAAAATTCACTCTCAGTACTCGATATGTGAAGGAGCAATTAAAATTGATAAATTAAAAGAATTATGTAAGGAAAGAAAAATTGTAAGTACTGGTTTATCCGATACTTCTAATTTATGTGGAGCTTTAGAATTCGCTGAAAATATTTCCAAAGTTGGAACCCAACCTATTATCGGAACACAAATTAATTTTAAGTTTAATGATATAATTGGACTAATCCCTCTTATTGCTTTAAATGAAAATGGTTATAAAAGAATAGTCGAGCTATCATCAAAATCATATTTAGACAATGACGATGTTTCGGATCCTCATTGTAACTTAAGCGAATTATATAAAAACAGTGATGGTATATGCATTTTAAGTGGATCAATTCAAGGTTTTTTTGGAAAATTGTTTGATAAAGGGAGGTTTTCTGAAATTAAAGATTTATATAAAAAAATTTTATCAATTTATAAAGATAAGTTTTACATAGAAATACAAAGACATGGCGATAAAAATGAAAAAAACTTTGAAAATTTTAATTTACAAAAATCAAATGAATTAAAAATACCAATTATAGCAACAAACGAAGTTTTTTATTTAGATAAAAATATGCACGAAGCACATGACGCTTTAGTTTGTATAGGAAATAAAACTTATGTTAATGAAAAAAATAGAATTAAATATACTGATCAGCATTATTTTAAAACCGATGAAGAAATGTGCGAATTATTTTCAGATTTACCTGAAGCTTTAGAAAATAATTATAATTTACCTTATAGATGTGTGTTTAGACCAGTATCTTCAAAACCAGTTTTACCAAACATTAGTACAGAAAAAGGAGGTGATGCTGATCAACTATTAACAACTGAGTCTAAAGATGGTCTAAATAAAAAATCTTTGTCTAAAGATCTATATCTGAAATACAAAGAGAGACTTGATCACGAATTAAAAATTATAATAGAAATGAAATACTCGAGTTATTTTTTAATTGTATCTGATTATATTAAATGGGCAAAAAAAAATGATATACCAGTAGGTCCAGGAAGAGGGTCCGGAGCAGGATCATTAGTTGCTTGGTGTTTATCAATAACTGATATTGATCCTATAAAATTTAATTTAATTTTTGAGAGATTTTTAAATCCTGATAGAATATCTATGCCTGATTTCGACATAGATTTTTGCGAGGAAAAAAGAGATTTAGTATTCCAGTATTTAACAAAAAAATATAAAGATAGTGTTGCCCATATAATAACTTTTGGAAAATTAAAAGCACGAATGGTTATAAGGGATGTTGGTAGAGTTCTTGGTTTATCTTATGGTTTTGTTGATAGTATATCTAAAATGATACCATTTGACCCTTCAAGACCCTTAAGTTTAAGTGAATGTATTAGTAATGAACCACGTCTTCAAAAAATTATTAAGGAAGACCCTAGAGTTAAAAAATTAACAGATCTTTCTTTAAAGTTAGAAGGATTAAATAGAAATGTAGCTACTCATGCAGCAGGTGTTGTTATAGCTGACAAAAAATTAACAGATTCAGTTCCTTTATACAAAGATACTTCATCAAACTTACTATTGCCATCAACACAGTTTGACATGTATTCAGCTGAAAATGCAGGTTTAATAAAATTTGATTTTTTAGGTTTAAAAACTTTAACTGTTATTAACAAAACTGAAAAATTAGTGCGAGAAAAACAAAAAGATTTCTCAATAGAAAAAATTAAATATGATGACCAAAAAGTTTTTGAACTACTCGCTAAAGGTAATACTGTTGGACTATTTCAACTTGAAAGCTCAGGTATGAGAGAAGCTTTAATGCAAATGAAACCTAATCATTTAGAAGATATAATTGCGCTTGTCGCCCTTTACAGACCAGGGCCCATGAGTAACATACCAATATATAATGATTGTAAACATGGCAAATTAGAACCTGATTACTTACACTCAAAACTTGAAGAAATTCTTAAACCAACTTACGGAGTAATAATTTATCAAGAACAAGTTATGCAAATAGCTCAAAAATTATCAGGATTTACAGCGGGGGAAGCTGACATTTTGAGAAGAGCAATGGGTAAAAAAAAAAGACTGGAATTAGAAAAACAAAAGCAAAGATTTATCGAAGGAGCAGTTAAAAATGGTATCAATAGAGAAGTTGCAGCAGGGATTTTTTTAAAAATTGAACCTTTTGCTGAATATGGTTTTAATAAAAGTCACGCAGCAGCATATGCTATTATAGCTTATCAAACTGCATATTTAAAAACTTATTTTGCACATGAATTTTTTTCTGCATCAATGACTATGGATATATCAAATCAAAATAAATTAAGCGAATTTTATGAAGAGCTCAAAAGATTAAATGTAAAAATTATAAGACCAGATATAAATACATGTTTTGCTGATTTTAGATCTGATGGAGAAAAGTTCTATTACGCATTAGGAGCAGTAAAAAATGTCGGATACGAAGCAGTAAATAATATCGTATTAGAAAGAAAAAAAAATGGGAAGTTTAAATCTATTAGTAATTTTATTGAGAGGATTAATCCAAAAGATATAAACAAACTTCAACTAGAAGGTTTGGTTAAATCTGGAGCATTTGACAATATGATAGATAGTAGACAAGCTTTATTTAATTCAATACCAAATATTATTTTAAAATCTAAAAATATATTTGATAATAAAATTGCCAACCAAATAGATTTATTTTCTTCAGAAGAAGCAAAAGATGAAGATATAGTAAATTCTTTTGAAGATTGGAAATTTGAGGAAAGACTTTCAAAAGAATTTGAATCATTAGGTTTTTTTATTTCTGATCATCCTCTTAATCAATTTAAAGAAATTTTTAATGATTATAAGGTTGTCAATTATGCTGACTTCAATACATCAAAAGAAGTTAAAGAAGCAAATATAGCGGCTACCATATTAAAAGTTCAAGAAAAAAAAACCCAAAAAGGCAACTCTTATGGTATAATTAAACTAACAGATCTAGCTAGCGTATTTGAGCTATTTATTTTTTCTGATATTTTGGAGATGAATAGAGACATATTAGTTGAAGGCAATTCATTAATGCTAACACTTATTAAAAGTATTACCGATGAATCAAATAGATTTAAAAGAATCAACGTTAAAAAAATTACTAGTTTGAAAAAATTATTTGATTCACCAATAACTAAAATTAATTTTACTTTAAATAATTTAGAAAAAATTCCTGAACTATCTAAAAAACTAGATAAAAAAGGTAATGTTGACGTTAATATTAAAGTTAGAGAAAATGGAACAATGTTGACTTTTAAATTAAAAAATAAAAGAGAAATTAATAGAAAAAGTGTAAATTTGCTTAAAAATAATGATATTTCTTCAGATATTAATTAAAAAAAGCTTGTCTTAGATAATATAACTTTGTAAATAGTCATAAAATTAACACGCACACAATTAGTGGTTTTATACCTCCGGTCCTTTATTGGAAATGATTGTGGTGGCATAACCGGGAAAAAATATGAAGATACCAACTATTACAATAAATCAATTATTAGAAGCAGGAGTACATCTTGGACATAAAACTCTTAGATGGAATCCAAAAATGAGAAAATATATTTTTGGAAAAAGAGATGCTATACACATAATAGACTTAACTCAAACATTGGAATTAACAAATGTAGCTTTAGAAAAAGTTTATGACACAATTGTCAACAATGGTAAAATTTTATTTATTTCAACTAAAAAACAAGCTTCAGAAGCTGTAGCCGATTTAGCAAAAGAAACTGGTCAGTACTTTGTTAACTACAGGTGGCTTGGTGGAATGTTAACTAATTGGGATACAATATCTAACTCTATAAAAAAACTTAAAAAAATTGACATTGATTTAGTGGCAGAAAATAGAGGCTTTACTAAAAAAGAATTGCTTAAAATGAGTGTTCAAAGGGATAAACTTCAAAGATCTTTAGGTGGTATTACTGAAATGAAGAAAATACCCGACTTAGTTTTTGTAATAGATACAAATTATGAGTCATTAGCTATAAAAGAATCTATTAAACTAGGCATTCCAATAATTGCTATCTTAGATACAAATTCTGATCCCGAAGGTATTGATTACCCAATACCGGGAAATGATGATGCGAGAAGATCTATTGATTTATATTGTTCTTTAGTAAAAGAAACGATTGAAAATGCTAAAAAAGCAACGCCAATCAAAAATGAAGAAAATACATTAAATGAAAAAAAAGAAAAAAAAGTATCAGATGTAAAAAATGAAACAAAAAAATCAAAAGATGAAAAAGATAATAAAAAAACTATTAATAAAGAAATAAAAAAAAAAATTTCTAAAAAAAGTAATTTAAATTAAAATGGCAGATATAGAAAAGATTAAACAATTAAGACTCTCTACAGGTGCTGGTTTCAAAGACTGCAGTTCAGCTATTGAAGAATCTTCTGGTGATTTAGACAAAGCTGCTGAGATATTAAGGATAAAAGGAATTTCTAAAGCTAATAAAAAAATGTCACGTGTAGCAAAAGAGGGAGTAGTAGCTGTTAGCGGTGACGAAAATAAAATATCATTAATTGAAGTTAATTGTGAAACAGATTTTGTTGCAAAAAATGAAGATTTTATTCAATTTGTTAAAGAAGTTAGCGAAATTAACAATCTATGCAATTCAAACATAGAAAGTTTAAAAAAATCTAAAATGAAAAATTCAAAAACAGTTGATGAAAATTTAGTATCTTTAATTTCAAAAATAGGAGAAAAAATAACTATAGGTAGAACCAAAACTTTTAATTATGATGGATCGAAAAATTTTAATTATTTACATACAATAGTGAAAGATAATTTATCTAAACTTGCTGTAGTTGTGTCATTAGAAACAAAAAATAACTCAAATAGTTTAAAGAATTTTGGCAAACATTTATCAATGCATATTGCTGCATCTAACCCATTAGCCGTAGACAGCAATAATATTGATAAAGAAATATTAGATAAAGAAACTAATCTAATTGCAGAAGAACTAAAGAATACTGGTAAATCTGACGATATTGTAAAAAAAATTAGCATTGGTAAAATAAATAAATTTAAAGAAGATAATGCCCTATTAACACAACCATGGGTTATGGAACCAAAAAAGCGGGTAAGAGATATATTAAAAGAACTTAGTATTACTGATTTAAAAATAAAAGATTTTTATAGGCTAAAAATTGGTGAATAGATGTTTGATGAAAATACTTACAATGAAAAGATGGTTAAAACTTTTGAAGTATTTACAAAAGAATTAACTTCATTACGAACTGGAAGAGCTAATGCTAAGATGCTCGATATCATTAGAGTAGATGTCTATGGACAAAAAATGCCGATAAACCAAATTGGTACTATAACTACTCCTGAACCAAGAATGATAAATATACAGGTTTGGGATTTAAATAATGTCGCCTTGATTGATTCAGCAATTAAAAAATCTGAATTAGGACTTAACCCACAAATAGATGGTCAGCTAGTTAGATTACCAATACCTGATTTGAGTGAAGAGAGAAGAAATGAAATCAAAAAAATGATTAAATCAATGGGAGAGAAATCGAAAATTTCAATTCGAAACATAAGAAGAGAGGCTAATGATAAATTAAAAGGTTTGCTTAAATCAGGAGATATTAGCGAAGATGATGGAAAAAAATATGAAAAAAATGTTCAAAAATTTACAGATGAACATATAAAAAAAGTAGATGATAAAGTTTTATCTAAAGAAAAAGAAATAATGACCATATGAACCCTATTAAACATGTTGCCATTATCATGGATGGAAATGGCCGTTGGGGTTTAAAAAAAAAAAAATCAAGAAATTACGGTCATAAAATTGGCTTAAATACAGTAGAAAAAATTATAAAAGCAACAATAAAAAATAATATAAAATATTTAACCTTATATGCTTTTTCTACAGAAAATTGGAAAAGACCGAAAAAAGAAATTAATTTTCTATTTAGTTTATTAGAAAACTTTTTAAAAAACAAAATTACAGATCTAAATAATCAAGACATTAAATTAAAAATAATAGGAAAAAAAAAATTTACAAAAAAATTAAATAATTTACTTACTTTTTCTGAAAAAAAAACTTCATATAATAAAAAATTACAAATTAATTTAGCACTAAACTATGGTTCCAAAAGTGAGCTTATTAATTCATTTAATGTGCTAAAAAAAAATAAAATAAATATAAACGAAAAAAATATATCAAAACATTTGTTTACTAAAAACATACCCGACCCTGATTTATTAATACGAACAGGAAATACACAAAGATTAAGTAATTTTTTACTTTGGCAATTAGCTTATTCCGAAATTTTCTTTGAAAGAAAACTCTGGCCTGATTTTAATGAAAAAGATTATAATCAGATATTGTTTAAATTTAAAAAAGTAAAAAGAAATTTTGGTAATATCTAATGAAAAACGATTTTAACAAAAGAATACTGACATCTGCTATTTTAGTAGGATTGGTTGTTTTTTTTGTCTTTTTAAATCTATACACGTTTATGGGCACATTATTCGTTATTTCCCTCATTTCTTGGCTAGAGTTTACTAAAGTTATAAAAAAAATTTATACAAAAAATTATTCATTCAGAGACTTAATTAGTGTTTTAAGTTTTATTTATTTATTAATATTTTTATACATGTCTTATATTCTTTATACTATTGAGTTTGCATTTTTAGTTATGTCTATATGTATATTTTCAGATATAGGCGGATATGTTATTGGAAAAATTTTTGGTGGAAAAAAATTAACAAAAATTAGTCCTAACAAAACAATATCAGGTTGTATTGGTTCTTTCATTTTTGCTGTATTTCCAATACTGTTCATTATTTTATTTAACAATGATCAAGTTTATACAAAATATTTTAATTTTATTTTGCTTAGTCTAGTTGTTTCATTGACTTGCCAAATTGGAGATTTATTTATTTCTTATTTTAAAAGAAAAGCAAAAGTTAAAGATACTGGAAAATTATTACCTGGACACGGAGGCATTTTAGATAGAGTTGATGGAATAATATTTGGTGTTCCAATTTCAGTTCTGGCTTTAACTATTATAGTTTAAGTTATGAAAAAAAAAATTGCAATATTAGGCTCAACTGGTTCTATTGGAAAAACAACTGTAGAAATAATTAAAAAGGATAAACAAAATT
>QCKR01000019.1 GCA_003215185.1 Pelagibacteraceae bacterium AG-410-D23 | reverse complement strand
TTTTTATGTAAAATGATGTCTAAACCGTCTGCTCTTATCTCATTACTTAAAAACCGTACTGTAATTTTTAAAGAATTTTTTTTATTTTTCTTTTCATTAAACCAATCTGTAATTATTAATCCTCCAGAGTAATCAACATTACTGAGTGGGGCAAAATCTAATACATCTAGTGCAGCTCTCCATAATGCATTTGATGTAGCAAAATCAAAATCACCTGATTTTTTATTTAAAAGATTTTTTACTCTAAAACCTTCTCCCTTTTCAATGTTGGCCTTAACTCTTTCAGAGGCTTTGGGAGAAACTTTTCTTGCATCTACAGGTTTATAAAAACCACAGGAAGAGACAAAAATTATAATTAAGGCACTAAAGATAGTAAACTGAATCCAGTATTTAATAATATTATCTTTCATGATTATTTTAGTATAATGTTCCATAACATATTTAATTGATCAATAAATATTAATTAACTTTAAAAAAGCCTTAAAAATTAACGTTTTTAACAAAATAGTTGTAAAAATACAACATAATGAAAAAAAAGATCAAAATTATCAAAACTTTTAACTGATATAGGTCATAAAGTGCTAAAAAACCAATGTTTATAATTAATTATAACAAATAAGGAGAACATTATGAACAAACTTAAAAAAGTGGGTTTGTCAGCTTTAGCGGGTTCTTTAGTAGCAGCTTCAGCAGCATACGCTGGTGAAATAGCTGTTAGCGGTTCAGCTAAATTGACTTACACTTCAAGAGGTGGAACTGGTGGAGCTACTGGTACGCCTTTTGGTATGAATAAGTTACTAGGCTTCAGTGGATCTGGAGAAATGGATAATGGTAATACAGTATCTGTTTATTTTGGTAACAACGGTACATCACAATCATCTGCTACATTATCTTACGATATGGGAGACATGGGTAAATTTACTTATGACTCAGGTGCAGGTGGACACGGTATCGGATCAATAGATGATAAAACACCAACTGCGGCAGAAGAAATTTGGGATAACATCTCTTATGGATCTGGCCACGATGGTTACAGAGTTGGTATTGGTAACTCAGGTGCTCTTGTTTATGCAACAACGGTAATGGGTGTTTCAGTATCTGCTGACTATGTAAAACAAGGTGGTGGAGCAGTTGAAGATGGTGCTACTGGTTCTGCAGGAAAAGGTTCTGGTAAATCGATCGCTATTACTAAAGCAATGGACAATGGTTTGACTGTTGGTTTTGGTAAAGGTGACAAAGGTATGGCAAATGACTCTCAAGAAGATAGTCAACAAACCTTATTTGGTACTTACGCTGTTGGCGGAATTACTATCGGTGCACAATGGGCAGAAAACGACGCTGGTGCAGGTGCATCAAGTGATTGGGAAACAACACAAATTGGTGTTTCTTTTGCAATCAATGATAATGCATCAATTTCTTATGGTTCAAGAACAGTAGACCACGGTAATTCAGCAAAAGTTGATGAAGATGGATCTGGTGTTGCTATTTCTTACACAATGGGAAGTATGTCAATAACTGCTAACCATAATAAAGCTGATGATTACAAAGGAACGTCTGGTTCTAATAAAGAAACTACAGAAATCGCTGTATCATTCGCATTTTAATTAGAAGTTAATACAAAATTAAAGGCCTCATAATTTTATGAGGCCTTTTTTTTATCCACGATATAAATATTTATGTTTATTTTAGAGAATTAAATACTTCTTCAAAATACTTTTCATATTTTTTGCTTAAATTAACTGATGATTTATAGATAGGTTTTCTTGCCTGTACAATACTTGCAGTTTTAATTGGAGTTTTATTATTTTTATGAAAATTTAAACAATTTGGATCCCAGTCTAAGTTACAAAATTCAAGAATCTTTCTTGTTTCTCTTTCCTGATTTGAAGTTATTTTTTCATAGTTAGCTTCATATATAAAATTTGGTATTTTCTCTTTCCAAAAATTCATCAAATCAAAGTATAAATTGTAATAATTTGCTAATTCTTTTTTATTATAACACCAGTTCAACTTGTCACTATCAAACGAGTTTTTATATAAAGACAAGTAATTATCTTTACTATTTCTTGAACAATGAACTACTTTACTTTCAGGAAAAAAAATTTTTATAAATCCTATCCATCTAAAATTTAAAGGTGCTTTATCTGTAATTATTTTTTCATTAAATTTGTGGACTTTTAGAAAATTAAAATAATCTTCTGCTATATAATTGTTATTATCTTTAGCTTTTTCTAAAAAGTCATTTTTTTTTATACTACTCTTGGTATTATTCAAATTTTTTCTTATTGATTTTGATAAATAGTTTAATTCTCCTGCACCGTAAACTTTTTCATGACTAGCTATAATTTGTTCAACTAGAGTTGTACCCGATCTCGGCATACCACAGATAAAAATTATTTTTTTTTCTTCTGGCTTTCTTTCTTTTTTTTCCTTAAAATTATAATTTAAAAAAATATCTTTGATGTTATTAAAATGTACAACTTCATCATCTATATTATATTTTATACTTTTTCTTTTAATAATGTTTCCATTATCCATGTGAGTGAATGATTTTTCAAAATTACCCATGTCTTCATAGGCTTTGCTCAAGGAAAAATTTAATTCTATTTTTTGTTTATCACTTAATTTTTCTTGATCTAATTTTTTCTTTATTAATTTAAAATGTTCGTTATCTTCTGTTGTATATTTACTAAGTGAACTTAAAATTTTATGAGACAAAGTGTGTTGAGGGTTAATATCAAGAGCAATTAATGAGTGTTTTTTTGATAAATCAAATTCACCTAGCCCTTGATAGGTTATAGCTAAGTTATGATGAATAAGAAATTGTTTATCATCAATACTTAAAGCTTTTTTGTATAATTCTATTGCACCTTTAAAATCATTTAATTCTCTTTTTAAATTTCCATAATTAGAAAGAGCATTTATATAGTTAGGTTGTATTTTAAGAACTCTAATTAAATAATTTTCTGAATTTTCAAAATCTTCTAAGACTCTACATACTGAACCAAGATTATTTAATACTGCAGGATTTTTAGAATCTAGTTGTAGAGCTTTTAAGTAAGATTCTTTTGCATCTTCGCAATTATTAATTTGTTGTAGAGATAATCCTAACAAGTTATGCAAAGCTACACTATAAGGAAATTTTTTTAATAAACTTCTGCACTCTCTAATTACATGTTCAAAATTTCCATTTTGAAAATAATTAAATAACTTTTTTATTTTTTCTTGAGCTGTTTTATTCATTTACTTATTTATATAATGTTTATGTTTTATTAATAATTTACCTAAGTAGAATCTATCAATGTTTTTAAAAAAAGAAATAGAAGCAAAACCATGAATTTTCAAAAGAAATAATTTTTTAAAGTTAAGCTTATTTATACCTCCCAAAGCAATTATTTTTAAATTTGTTTTTTTTGATAAAAGGTTAAAATTGAAAATATTTAAATAGTTTTTTGATTTTAAAGTTTTAAATAGTGGTGATAAAAAAATTATTTTTACACCTTGTTTTTCTTTTATTTTAATTTCTTTAATAGTGTGTGCAGAACCAATTAATTGAAAATTCTTTTTTTTTGAAAAAGAATTTATTAACATTTTGTTATAAAATGAAGGTATATAAGCACCATCCAAATCTAATTTAATTGCAAGTTTTATGTTGTTTGCCAAAAAAAATTTAATTTTTTTTTTTTTAAGAAAGTTTTTGAAATCTTTTAATTGATTTAAATTAATTTTTTTACTGTAATTTCTGTAAATAATAGCAATATTTTGGTTGAGTTTTTTAATTTCATCTTTATCTAATTTATTTATAAAGTAATAATATTTAGGAAATTTTTTATGCATGATCCTGTTAATCAAATAATATCAATTAAAAAAGAAATACAAGAAAAAATAACAAAGGAAAAACTGTTAGATTATAAACCAAAAATTATTGCGATAAGCAAAACGTTTTCGATTAGTAAGATTTTGCCATTAATAAATTATGGTCATGAGCATTTTGGAGAAAATAAAGTTCAAGAATCTTTGGAAAAATGGACAGATATAAAAAATGACTTTAAAAATATCAAACTACATATGGTAGGTAAACTTCAAACAAATAAAGTTAAATATGCAGTTTCTTTATTTGATTATATTCATTCACTTGATAATTTAAAATTAGCAGAAAAAATTTCTAGCGAACAAATAAAAAAAAATAAGAAAATAAAAATCTTCATTCAAATAAATATTGGTAGTGAAAATCAAAAAAGTGGAATTTTGCCTGAAGGTTTAAAAAATTTTTATAAAATTTGTAAAGAGGATTTAAATCTTGATATTATTGGATTGATGTGTCTTCCACCAAAAAATTTAAACGAAGAAAAATATTTTTCAGAAATGCTTAATCTCTTAAAAAAAATTAATTTAAAAGATTTGAGCATGGGAATGTCAAATGATTATTTAAAAGCGCTTAAATATAAATCTACTTTTTTAAGAATAGGTTCCAAAATATTTGGAGAAAGAATTAGTAAATTTTAATTTTAGTTTTTCTATTTATTAATTTTAACAATATTAATAAATCTTTTTTATTTAAAGCAATGCAACCATCCGTTGGACTATAATTTTTTGTTAAATGAATAAATATAGCACTACCTGAACCAAAAATTCTTTTTTTATAATTATATTTAATTACTATAAAAATATCGTATTTATAATCTTTTCTAAAAAGGTTTTCATGTCTTAATAATTTATTTTTTTTAATTTCTCTATTATAATATTTACTTTTTATATCATTACACCAACCCATTTCTTTTTTGATAACTTTTGTTTGTAATATAGTTGTGGGTTTTCTAATCCGATCAGATCGAAAATATATCTTTCCTAAATTGAATATTCCTTTTGGAGTTGTTTTATCGCCCTCAACCTTTTTTTTATTAATGCCATTTTTACCAATAGAACATTTAAATTTGAAATCATCAAATTCTAACGTATCTTTATTTTTTAGTTTAATTATCATAGATTGGTATAAATGATTAAACGTAATATAATTATATTTGAATTTAATTCATTATATCAAATTTTAAATGAAATTAATGATTATTTAAAGTTTGAAATTAATAATCATACCAAAAAAAGTATAGATAATATTAAAGTAAATAATAGTATTATACTCACAAAGTTAAATAATAAAGATTTTTTATTTAAAAATAAAAAAATAAATCACAATGAAATTATTTTTTTTTCAAATGAAAATGAAAAATTTAAAAATTTTAATGGTTGTCAGATTATTAATTGTCCCTTTGACATTTATGGTTTTGTTGAAAAAATTAATATTAAATTAATAAAAAAAAAATATAACGATCAATCAGATATTAAAATTGGAGATTATACTTTAGATATAAATTCAAGAAAAATATTTAAAAATAAATTTTTTTTAAAACTAACTGAAAAAGAAGTAGATATTATTCTTTTTTTAAAAAACAATCAAAAGCCTCAGAAAGTAAGTATTCTTCAAAATAAAGTTTGGGGTTATTCATTAGAAATGGAAACTCATACTGTTGAAACTCATATTTATCGACTGAGAAAAAAAATTTCAGATATATTTTATGATGATAAATTTATTTTGAGTCACGATGATGGTTATTTAATTAAATGAAAAAAAGAAATTTTATTGCAAAAGATTTATTGTCAAGAAAATATAAACCTAGAGTAGTTAAACCAAAAAAAGGCAAAGGCAGCTTTAAAAGGAAAAAAAAATAATATTAGAGTCTCGCACCAATTTGTTGAATCACTTTTGAAGACATTTCTGTACCTTTTTCCAAACTTTCTTTAAGTGATAAATTATTTACATGACCATGCAAAAATCCTGCAGCAAAGAGATCTCCTGCTCCTGTCAAATCAACAATCTTAAGATTCTTCTGAACACCGCACTCAACAACTTCGGTTCCTTTTATTGCAATAGCTCCATTTTCTCCTCTGGTAAGTACTATTAATTTATTGAGTTGTTTAGAAAAGTTTATGACTTCATCAAAATTTTTAGCATTAATTAATGATGAAATTTCTTGTTCATTAGCGAAAGTAATATCTAATTTATTTTTTACTAAATCTAAAAAATGAGGTTTGTGTCTATCAACACAAAATTGATCTGATAGTGACATTGCTACTTTATTTGCGCTATTGATTGCCTTATCAAATGCTTTTTTTGGTTCACCTTCATCCCAAAGATAACCTTCAAGAAATATTATTTCACTTTTCTTAATTGCATCTGAACTAACGTCGCTTTCATTTATTTTTCCTGCAGTGCCTAGGAATGTACACATTGTTCTTTCAGAGTCTGGTGTTACTAAAATTAAGCATGTTCCAGTTGGCAATTCCTCTTTTTTTTTCGAATAAAAATATTCCACATTTTCTTTTTTTAATCCTTCTTCATATTTACTTCCAAGATCGTCGTCAGATACTTTACCTATGAATCCTACTTTATTTCCCAGTTGAGATATGCCTACTATTGAGTTTGCTACTGATCCACCAGAAACAGTTTTTTCTATTTTAAGATTAGTTAATAATTTTTTAAATTCATTTTCATCGAAAATTAATTTCATCGTACTTTTGGTTAAACTGTTTTGTGTAATAAAATTATCGTCAACTTTACAGATAACATCTACAATTGCATTTCCTATTCCTAAAATTTTCATAATTAAGCTTTTTTTGTTTTTTTCGGTGATTTTCTATTAGGATAACAAGTAGTACAAATTTTACAAGTTAAACCATAGCACTCTCTGGCCTTACAATGTTCTCTTCCATAATAAATTATTTGAAGGTGAAGCTTGTTCCAAAATTTTTTAGGAAATAATCTTTTTAAATCTTCCTCAGTTTTAACAACATTTTTACCATTAGTTAAGCCCCACCTTTGTGCTAGTCGGTGAATATGTGTATCTACAGGAAAAGCTGGATGACCAAATCCTTGAGCCATAACTACACTTGCGGTTTTATGACCCACGCCTGGTAACTTTTCAAGTTCCTCGAAATTATCAGGAACTTTTCCATTGTGTTTTTTAATAAGTTGTTTTGATAGTAAATAAACACTTTTAGCCTTCACTCTAAAAATACCTATACTCTTAATTAATTTTTCAATTTTTTTTCTTCCTAATTTTACAAAATCTTCTGGTTTGTTGTATTTTGGATAAAGATTTTTAGTAACATTATTTACATTAATATCTGTAGTTTGAGCAGATAACAACACAGAAACTAATAGAGTGAATTTATTTCTGTGTTTTAAAGGGATTGGTGTTTTTGGATAAATCCTATTTAATATTTTTAATATTATTTTAGATCTTTGAACTTCATTCATTTAAAATTTAAAACATCTCTCATTGAATAAAGGCCAGGTTTTTTATTCATTAACCATTGAGCTGCTGTGAATGCTCCTTCCGAATATAGGGCTCTATCAAAGGCTTCATGATTTAATGTAATTATTTCTTTACCACTTGAGAAAGTTACTTCATGTTCACCAACAATTTCACCTTTTCTTAATGAATTAAAGTTAATTTTTTTCCCATAAGGAAAAGATTTTTTGTTTAAATATTTTTTTCCTATTAACTTGTAAAAGTCTTTATTCTTTCCAAAGGCTATTCCCTTTCCAAGCATTAAAGCTGTTCCTGAGGGATGATCTTTTTTATGTTTATGATGGATTTCAAAAACTTTACTTAAGAAATTATTTCCAAGAGATTTTGAGGCAATTTCAGTTAAGTACATTAATAAGTTTATTCCTAAACTCATATTTCCAGCTTTAAGTATTGGTATTTTTTTTGAGTATTTTTTAATTAAATTTTCATCTTTTTTTGAAAATCCTGTTGTCCCAATTACTACTCTTTTTTTTAATTTTGACGCAATTTTTAATACTTCAAAAGTACATTTTGGAACTGTAAAATCTATTATAATGTTTGTATTTTTAAATGCTTTTTCAGTGTTAAGTTGGGGTTTAATTCCACTAATTTTTTTATTAATTATTCTATTTTCTGTAAGAGCCACTAAATTAAAATTTTTGTCTGATTTTACGGACTTAATGAATTGTTGGCCCATTCTTCCCATACATCCAGTAATAGCTAAGTTAATTTTTTTCATTTAAAAGATAATATACAAAACTATCATAACAACTGAAACAATTATAGCCCAAATAGATAGATTTGTTAAAAACTGCTTTAACTTTGAATTAGTTTGTAAAAAAGATGGCAGAACCAATATTAGAACAGCAATCAAAAAAATTGCTGTAATAATTTGATCCCAGTTCATCTAGTTTTTCCAGAAACTTTTTGCTTTTTGAAAGAATTTTTTAATACTAGGATTTGATTTTTCGTTTTCGATTTCTCTGAATTTTTCAAGCAATTCTTTTTGTTCTTTATTTAAAGATACTGGTACTTCTGTATTTATTTGTACATAAAGATCACCATTACCACTTCCTCTCATATAAGGCATTCCTTTACCTTTCAACCTAAATTGTTTTCCACTTTGTGTTCCTGATGGTATTTTAATTTTTGCTTTACCACCATCAACAGTTGGTATTTCAATAGAAGTTCCTAGTGCAGCATCTGCAATAGATATTGGACATTCAAAGAATAAATTTTCATCTGATCTTTTAAAGAGACTATGTGAATAAACATTAATAAATAAATATAAGTCACCATTTGCTGCTCCTTTTGAGCCAGCTTCGCCCTTGCCTGCTAGCCTAATTCTTGTACCATCATCAACACCTTTTGGTATTGTTACAGAAAGTCTTTTAGAGGCTTGTTTTTTTCCTTGTCCTCCACAACTTGTGCATGGATTAGTAATTTCTTCACCAGACCCTGAGCATTGAGGGCAAGTTTGTTGAACTGTAAAAAAACCTTGGCTTGATCTAACTTGACCATGTCCACCACACATAGAGCATGAGGCAGTATCATGACCTGGTTTTGATCCTGATCCTTTACAAATGTCGCATTTTTCGGATGTTGAAAATTTAATATCTTGTTTTTTTCCAGTATAAGCTTCTTCTAATGTGATTGATAAATCATATCTTAGATCAGATCCTCTATTATTTGATTTTCTAGAACGTCTTCCACTTCCACCAAATCCTTCTCCAAAAAAATCTTCAAATATATCTGAGAATGAACTAGAAAAATCAAAATTACCAAAACCACCTCTTCCACCACCATTTTCAAATGCTGCATGACCAAAGTTATCGTAATTTTGTTTACGTTCTGAGTTTGAAAGAACATGATAAGCTTCTGAAGCTTCTTTAAATTTTTCTTCAGCCGCTTTGTCACCTTTGTTTTTATCTGGATGATATTTTACAGCTAATTTTCTATAAGATGATTTGATTTGATCTGCAGTGGAATTTTTGTTTACACCTAAGACATCATAATAATCTCTTTTTGCCATAACTAATTATAGACAAGTAGTTGTTAGCTTAGGCGCTTTTTTCTTTATTTTCGTCTTTTACTTCTTCAAAGTCTGCATCAACAACATTATCGTCTTTTTTTCCTTCTTCTTTTTTACCTTTTGAAGCATCTGCAGGTTTTGTGCTTTGTTGTGATTTATAAATAGCTTCACCCAATTTCATTGATGCTTGAACTAAATCCTGTGTTTTTTTCTTAATATCTTCAACATCTGTTCCTTTTAATGCATTTCTTAAATTAGCAGACGCTGTTTCAATAGATTTTTTATCTGTTTCTGAAACTTTTCCCCCATGTTCTTTCAGATTTTTTTCTGTAGAATGTAATAAAGTATCAGCCTGATTCCTAGCATCTACTGCTTCTCTTTTCTTTTTGTCAGCATCTTTATTTACTTCTGCTTCTTTTACCATTTTATTAATTTCTTCATCACTTAGACCACCAGAAGCTTGAATTTGTATTTTTTGTTCTTTTCCTGTCCCTTTATCTTTAGCAGATACATTTACTATACCGTTAGCATCGATATCAAATGTTACTTCAATTTGGGGCACACCTCTAGGTGCAGGAGCTATTCCTACTAATTCAAAATTTCCTAATAATTTATTATCTGAAGCCATCTCTCTTTCACCTTGGAGTACTCTAATTGATACTGCAGGCTGATTATCTTCAGCTGTTGAAAATACTTGGCTTTTTTTAGTTGGTATAGTTGTATTTTTGTCTATTAATTTTGTTGATACACCACCTAGTGTTTCAATTCCTAGAGATAATGGAGTTACATCAAGAAGCAGTACGTCTTTCACATCACCCTGAAGTACACCTGCCTGTATAGCTGCACCCATCGCAACTACTTCATCAGGGTTAACACTTTTGTTAGGTTCTTTCCCAAAAAAATTTTTAACTTCTTCTATAACTTTTGGCATTCTAGTCATACCACCTACCATTACAACTTCATCAATTTCTCCTGCAGACACACCCGCATCTTTAAGTGCAGTTTTACATGGTGGTATTGTTTTGCCAATTAAGTCTTCCACAAGTGCTTCTAATTTTGCTCTAGTCATTTTAAGTGCAATATGTTTTGGACCAGTTTTATCTGCTGTTATAAAAGGTAAATTAACTTCTGTTTGTTCCGCTGAAGATAATTCTATTTTAGCTTTCTCTGCTGCTTCTTTTAGTCTTTGTAAAGCTAGTTTGTCAGATTTTAAATCTATTCCATTTTCTTTTTTAAATTCATCTACTAAATAATTAACAATTGTATTATCAAAATCTTCTCCACCTAAAAATGTATCACCATTAGTAGATTTAACTTCGAAAACTCCATCTCCTAATTCTAAAATTGAAATATCAAAAGTTCCTCCACCTAAATCATAAACAGCTATTTTCTTGTTTAATTTTTTATCCATACCATAAGCTAGAGATGCTGCAGTTGGTTCATTAATAATTCTTAAAACTTCTAGACCAGCAATTTTACCTGCATCTTTTGTTGCTTGTCTTTGTGCATCATTAAAATAAGCTGGGACAGTAATTACAGCTTTTGAAACTTCTTGTCCTAAATATTTCTCTGCCGTTTCTTTCATTTTTTGAAGAATAAAAGCAGAAATTTGTGAAGGTGAATATTTTTGACCTTTTGACTCAATCCATGCATCTCCTTTTTCTGATTTAATTATTTTAAATGGAGATGTTTCAATATCTTTTTTTACAGTTGGATCTTCAAAATTTCTTCCTACTAATCTCTTAACAGCGAATACTGTATTTTCTGGATTAGTAACAGCTTGTCTTTTTGCTGGCTGTCCAACAAGTTTTTCATTATTATCGGTGAATGCAACAACCGAAGGTGTAGTTCTTGTACCTTCAGAATTCTCTAATACTTTTGGTTGTGTACCTTCCATTATTGATACACAAGAATTTGTAGTTCCTAAATCTATTCCTATTACTTTACTCATAAATAATTCCTCATTTTCATATAAGTGTTAATTTTAAATGTACAAGTTATAATAAACATTATTTCTTAACCTTTTTCTCACTATTTTCCTCATTTTTTTCAACTTTTTTAGAAACAGCCACTAGTGATGGTCTAAGCAATCTATCTTTCATTTTATAACCTTTTTGGATTTCTTGAACGATTGTTCCTGGTTCTTTATTGTCATCCTCTATTTCCATCATTGCCTGATGTAAATTTGGATCAAGTTTTTTGTTAACCGCTACTATTTCTTCAATGCTATTTTTTTTAAAAATAGAAATTAAGTCTTTTTTAACTATATCAAGATGTTCTAATGTTTTCTTTAAGACATCTGAACCTTGTATATTTTTATCATTCTCTAGAGATTGTTTAGCTCGATCAAAGTTATCTATTAAATTTAAAGATTCTCTAGCAAAAGAAAAACCACCATATTCGAATGCATCTTCCTTTTCTTTTTCAAATCTTCTTCTTTGGTTTTCCATTTCTGCAAGTGTTCTAGTTAGTTTTTCTTCAAGGTCTAAAATTTTATCTTCATTAGAAATTTCATCTTTGTTTTCGTTCAGTTTTTTATTTTTTGGATTATTATTAGTTGAAATTTTTTCTGATTTTGTTTCATTATTTACTTCTTCTTCAATTTTTTTGTTTTGTTCTTTTTCCATGTACTCTTATATGGTAAGAAATTTAATAATTTCTAGATGAAAAAAAAAAAAATTTTTAATTTAATTATTGGCACTAATAATGCTGGAAAATTAAGGGAAATAAAGGATTTATTACCAAGTAACTTAACAATCTTTTCACCAAAAAAGCTAAAAATTAATAGCCCAGAAGAGATTGGAAAGACTTTTAAAGAAAATTCTGTAATCAAAGCAAAATATTTTTCGAAAAAAACAAATATGATTTGTTTAGCAGACGACTCAGGTTTAGAAATTGAAATTTTAAATAAAAAGCCAGGAATTTTTTCTTCGAGATGGGCGGGATTAAAAGGAAATTTTAATTTAGCAATCAAAAAAGTATATAGAGAGTTAAGTAAAAAAGATAAAAATTGGAAAAATAAAAAAATTAAAGCAAGATTTGTTTGTGCTTTATGTGTTTATTGGCCTAATGGAAAAAATATTACAAAAATTGGAAAGATAAATGGTCATATCTCTTCAGGCAAAAAAGGAAGGTATGGCTTTGGTTATGATCCAATTTTTATACCAATAGGTAAAAAAATTACATTTGCTGAAATGAAACCAGCTGACAAATATAAAATTGATCATCGATTTAGAGCCTATAAAAAAATTAAAAAACTTTTTT
>QCKR01000018.1 GCA_003215185.1 Pelagibacteraceae bacterium AG-410-D23 | reverse complement strand
TTAAAGCTTTTAAAAATTCACCTCTCATGTCTTGAGCACTATCTACTGGAGGGACAGGAAAATAGCCTCCTTTTATTCCAGGTCTATGGCCCATGTTTCCATTATCATAATCTTTACCAGTGTTATAAGGACCTTCTGAGCTATCAATTTTAAAACCTGTTTCATTCATCTCATTTTTATATTTTACATCATCAAATACAAAAAATTCTGCTTCGGGACCAAAGAAAGCTTTATCTCCAATACCACTTTTTTTTAAATAGGCTTCAGCTTTTTTTGCTATACTTCTTGGATCTCTTTCATAGGGATTTTTTTTAACTGCATCTAAAACATCACAAAATAATATAAGTGTGTTGTGAGATGTAAATGGATCAGTAACTTTTCTGTTTAAATCTGGTTTTAAAATCATGTCAGATTCATTAATAGCTTTCCATCCAGCAATTGATGAACCATCAAAAAACACACCATTATTTAACATGTCGGAATCAACAACTCCTACATCCATGGTTACATGCTGTAGTTTTCCTCGTGGATCAGTAAATCTTAAATCCACATATTCAATTTGTTTATCCTTAATAAATTTAAGAACTTGGATTGCACTCATTTAAACTCCTTAAAATCTTTCTATTTTAATATCAAAAAAATTCAGATTAATATTGCCTATTATTGTGATACCGCCTATGCATTTCTTACATATATAAATACGAATGAAAATGAAATTATCAATTCACAATTTGTTACAATTATTAGTTGAATGGAAGACTTATTAAATAAAGAATCGGTACAAAGAGTTATTAAAGTTTTAAGAGATTTTGATTCCTCTCTAAAGGTACAAGCTCTAAACAGCTCAGCTAGAACAGCAATAGACGCAGCTTCGTCGTTAAATTGTGAAGTTGGAGCAATAGTAAAAAGTTTACTACTAAGAACTGATGATAGTTTTATTTTATGTTTAGTTTCTGGAGATAAACGTTGTTCTCTGAATAAGATTAAAAAAATATTAAATAAAAAAGATGTTTCAATGGCAAATGCAGATCAAGTAAAAAGTCAAACTGGGTTTTCAATAGGTGGAGTTTCTCCGATTGCCCATTTAAAAAAAATAAAAATATTAATAGATTTATCTTTATCTAGATATGAAAATGTATATGCTGCCGCTGGGCATCCAAATTCAATTTTTAAGATTACCTACAAACAATTAGTTAAACTTACAGAAGGAAAAGAAGAGGATATTGTTTAAATGAAAGAACCTAAAATTTTAGATTATATATTACTTACTATTTTAGCTTTAATTTGGTCTTCAGCTTTCTTTAATATTAAAATAGCAACATACTCTTATTCACCAGTTACAATTGCATTTCTTAGAATTTTTTTTGGAGCTATTCCTGTTGTTGGTTTATGTTTATATAAAAAAATTAAAATCGAAGCATTTTCAAAAGACTGGTATTGGTTTGCAACAATTGGAATTATAAATTTAGTTATTCCATTTTTTTTAATAGCTTATGGAGTGCAAAAAGTTCAAAGTAATCTAGCAGCAATTTTAATGGCGACAACACCATTGAGCGCTACAGTTCTAGCTCATTTTTTTACTAAAAATGAAAAAATTAATTATATAAAAACTATTGGTGTTCTGGTTGGATTTTCAGGAATAGTTTATTTGTTTTCGGATAATATATTGATCAATCAAAATAATTTTATGTCTGCTATTTCAATATTAATTGGTTCAACTTTTTATGTAATAGGTGGATTATTAACTTTAAAAGTAAGTAACAAAAAAAATGAAAATGTAACTTCTTCGATTTTAATCTGGGCAACTATATTTATATTACCAATAAGTTTGGCATTGAGCTATTTTAATCCAACTGAGACTTTAATGTTTAAACAAGATTTACATTTATCGCATAGAGTCGACTCAACACTATCTGTAATTTATTTGGGAGTAGTCCCAACAGGTATTGCTTGGCTTTTAAGATTTAGAATATTAAAAAATAATGGTTTAGTTTTTCAAGCTCAAGTAGCTTATTTAATTCCAATATTTGGAATTATACTTGGTTATATATTTTTAAAAGAATTAATTACAATTAAAGTTTTAGTAGCAGTTGCTGCTGTAATAACTGGTATTTATTTTGTTAAAAAATCTAATTCAAAAAAAGTTATTTCAGTTTAGATAATTCTTTAATATGAGAAGAGTCAGTTTCACAACAACCACCTAAAATTGTTGCTCCTTTTTTACTAATTTTTTTTGCAAACTCACAAAAAATTTTACCAGTAATTTCTTCTCTTTTTCCCAAAGTAATATTGGGATTTTTTCCAACCTGATTATAACCAGCTGTATTAAATCTATGAACAGGTAATGGCTCTTCTACACTCCATAGGTTTGCTTTAAAACCAAACGGTATATTTAAGTTTTTTATTTCATCTGAAATTTTTTCTATTATTTCCAAAGAAACACAAGCTGCGACTACTCCAAGCCAACTAGAATTTTTATATTTTTTAACAACTTCTGTTATTGTTTCACCAGATGGAAGTTTACCATTTTTTTTAATGTGTAGACCTACTAATACAGTTTTTTTTAAATTTTGAATAATATTTAATGCTATTTCAATTTCTCTTCCACTAGAAAGAACGTCTAAATAAAAAAAATCAATATAAGGATTAATTATCTTTGCTTGATCAAAAAAATTTTTTTCAATTATATTTTTATCTCTATTATCAACTTCATATGTATCATTTTGAGCAGGAAGACTACCTGCAATTAAAATTTTTTTTTTTGATAATTCTTTTGCTTTAACAGCAAGTTCACAAGCTTTTTGATTTGCAAAATGAAAAAGATCTCCAACTTGGTTTTGTTCCATTCTTACTCTTCTAGTAGTAAAAGTATTTGTTAAAATTACTTCAGCACCGGCATTAATAGAAGATAAATGAGTATCAATAACTAATTTGTTATACTTTTCTTCTAACAATGAACTTGCTGACCAAAGAGTTCCTTTAGTGACAAGTCCTCTTGCAAGTAGTTCTTGACCCATACCTGCATCTAGAACTCTTATTTTTTTAAAAAAATTTAAATCCATATTAAAAAAATAATTTAAAGCCCATTCTAACAGATACAAATAATACTAGTAAAGAAGTCACTAGAGCTAAAAGACGAGTTGGAAATATTTTTAAGTTTAAAAAATTTCCTATTTGGCCACCGATCAATACAGCAACTAAAAGATACCAATAATTATAAACTTCGTTTATAACTACACTTTTTGATAACTGTCCAATTATTCCAGAAATAGAATTAATTAAAATAAACAAAGAAGCAGTTGTCACTATATGTTTTGGTTTGCCTGCTCTTATTAAAAAAAGTATTGGACTTAGAAAAATTCCTCCACCAATACCAACAATACCAGATATAAATCCCAATACTCCTCCAATTAAAATTGAAATAAATATTGGAATTTGTTTGTAGTTTTCCTCATTATCATCGTAAGATTTAAATTTGAATAATAATAAAAGGCCTGAAATAGTTAAAACTGAAAATAAAAATATTTCAAATAAATCCTTTTCTACAGGCAAAGATCCTCCAATAAAAGCTAACGGTATAGATCCAATTAAATAAGGTATTAATAATTTTAAATTTAAATTTCCTGCTTTTATATAATTGAAACAATTTCCAGAAACGACAATTATGTTACAACTTAAAGCAATAACGGGAAATATGTAGTAAGGAATACTCCATATCAACATCAAAGCAAGATAAGTTGAGCCTCCACCAAATCCAACGCTTGAATACAATATTGCCGTTACAAAAAATAAAATTGATAATATAATCATTATAAATTAATAAAATTTATGAGAGTAAATATAGCACTTTTAACTGTTACAGATACTAGAACTTTAAAAAACGATAAATCGGGATCAATTCTTGTTCAGAAAATAGAAAAAGCTAAACATAATTTAATTGATAGAAAGATATGTAAAGACAATAAAAAAGACATAAAAAAAATAATAAAGAAATGGTTAAAAAAGAAAAAAATTGATGTGATAATTACTACTGGAGGAACAGGTTTAACTGGAAGAGATATAACTCCCGAGGCAATAGATGAAATAGCTGATAAACATATTCCTGGATTTGGAGAAGTATTTAGAACTATTAGTTTAAAAACTGTTGGCACATCTTCAATTCAATCAAGAGCTTGTGCAGTTTTAGCTAATGGCAAATATGTTTTTGCTTTACCGGGTTCTTCAGGAGGTGTTACTGATGCTTGGGATAAAATTTTAGTACATCAATTAGATATAAATCATAAACCATGTAATTTTGTTGAATTATTTCCAAGACTTAAAGAAAAATAAAGTAAAATTTATTTTCTCGTTGCAATATAAACTCCAATAGTAGCTATTATTAAACCTAAAATATCAATTCTAGTTAAGTTTTCATCAATAAAAATAAATGCCATAACTGCTGAGGTAGGTGGAACTAAAAAAAATAGAGTAGTTGTTTTGCTAACAGATCCATCTTTTATTAAAAACATTAAAATGGTAAATGCACCGAATGATACAAGTATTATTTGATGAGACATTCCAAGAACAAAACTAAAAGTAAAATTAATAAAAGGATTTTCTAAAAAAAACATTAATATTAAATTAAAAATACATCCTCCAATGGCCTGATAGCCATTATTCACAGCCAAAGATAATTTCCCGCTTAGTTTTTTTTGCCAAAGAGTTCCACAAGTTATTGCTGTAAGAGCTCCAATTGAAACTAATACACCAACTAAAGGTAATTCATTTTCAAAATCTATACCCAAGACTAGTATTGAACCTAAAAATCCGAAAATCATGCCCACCCATTGCTTCCATGTTATTTTTTCACCAAATAAAGGACCTGATAAAATGTTTGTTAATATTGGCTGTAAGGTAACAATTAAAGCAACAATTGCTGCCGGCATTCCAATTGAAAAGGCGTACCAACATCCACCAAGATAAACACCATGAAAAAGTACACCAGTTGAAATACTTTCAAATAAATATTTAAATGGAGCTAAAATTTTTTCTTTCTTAATTAAAGAATATAAAAAAAAACCTATAGTAACCAGGGCAAACCTAAAAGATAAAGCAGCAAAAGGAGAAGCATCTTGAACAATAATTTTCCCAGATATAAAAGCAGAAGACCAAAGTAAAATAAAAATTAATGGAAGAAATCTGAGCATTATTTTCTAAGGGAAACTTTTATTTTTGATATTTATCTTTCCATTCGGAATAAGGCATTCCATAAACATGCTCTCTCGCATCAGGATCAGAAATATTTATACCTTTTTTTTCAGCTTCTTCTCGATACCACTTAGATAAACAGTTTCTGCAAAATCCAGCTAAATTCATTAAATCAAGATTTTGTACATCTTTTCTTTCTCTTAAATGATTTATTAATCTCTCAAAAGCTGCAGACTGTAATTCTTTTTTTATATTATCATCCATAGATTATTGTGTTAAGTTTTTACTTCAATTATGAAACTTTCAGGATCATATCAAATTAAATTAGAAAAACAAAAAGTTTGGGAAGCTTTGAACAATCCTGAAATTTTGAAAAAAAGTATTCCAGGATGTGAAGAATTTAAAAAAAATTCAGAAACAGAATTTACTGCAAAAGCTACAAATAAGATTGGACCATTTAACGCCAGTTTTACTGGTGATATTGAAATTAAAGATTTGAACCCACCAAATAGCTATAAAATTCTTGGATCAGGAAATTCTCCAGTCGGTTTTGCTAATGGTGAGGCATTAGTAAAACTAGAAGATTTGGATGGAGGAACTAAACTTACTTACTCCGTAGAAGCAAATGTTGGTGGAAAAATCGCACAAGTTGGTTCGCGTTTAATTGATATGACTGCAAAAAAAATGGCAGACATTTTTTTTGGAAAATTTTCAGAATTAATTGTAGAAAAGAAAACTACTGAAGAACTAGAAAAAGAAATAAAAGAAGAAGTTCCACGTGAAAAAAAGGCAAAAAACAAAATAGCAATAATTTTTTCTTTGCTAATAATCATAGGAATTATTATATATTATTTTAGTTGAATCACGCGTAGGTAGAATTATTTAATTTTTTTAAGTTGTTTCACATTTTTTATTATGTTTAACTTTGTTTGTTAAGAAGGGGTAAACTTAATGAGAAAGATATCGTTAGAAATTAACGGTAAAAAAATCAAAAAAGAAATACCTGATCATACAACATTATCAGGTTTATTAAGGGACATTTTAAATCTAACAGGAACACATATAGGATGTGACACGAGCCAATGCGGTGCGTGCGTTGTTCATGTTGATGGAAAATCTATAAAAAGCTGCACAGCTTTAGCAGCAGATCTTGATGGATCAAAAATTACAACAATAGAAGGATTAGTTTCAAATGGCAAATTACATCCAATGCAAGAAGCATTTAAGAAAATGCATGGATTACAATGTGGATTTTGTACACCTGGCATGGTGATGAGTGCAATAGATCTTTTGAAAAATAAAAAAAATCCTAGCGATCAAGAAATAAGAGATTGGCTTGAAGGCAATATATGTAGATGTACAGGATATCAAAATATTGTTGCAGCAGTTAAAGAAGCTGCATCTAAAATGTAGGAGATTAATATGGCAAGTTTAGTAGGATCTAGAGTTGAAAGAAAAGAGGATAAAAGATTTTTAACTGGTAAAGGTAGATATACAGCAGATATTAATATTGCGAACCAAACATATGCTGTATTTATAAGATCTCCACATGCTAGAGCAAAAATTAAAAAAATTGATACATCAAAAGCTCTTAAATCACCAGGAGTTGTAGATATTTTAACAGGAGAACATATAGCTCAAGATAAGATAGGCGGTTTAATTGCTGGCTGGGCAATTAGAAGTGAAGATAATTCAGAAATGAAGTGTCCGGCAAACCCACCTTTAGCAAAAGATAATGTAAATTTTGTAGGTGATCCAATAGCAGTTGTATTTGCAGAGTCCTTAGACGAAGCAAAAGCAGCAGCAGAGTTAGTCAAAATAGATTATAAAGTTTTAAAAGCCGTTACCAGTTTAGCAGACACAATGAAAAGTGAAACAATTCACGATGGTATTGATAAAAACCTTTGTTACGATTGGTTGCTTGGTGACAGACAAAAGGTTAAAGAGGCATTCGATAAAGCAGATAAAATTATTAAGTTAGATATTACTAATAATAGACTTATACCTAACGCTATGGAGCCTAGAGCGTGTGTAATTGATTATAACACAGCTTCTGAAGAAATAACTTGTTACACTACTAGTCAAAATCCACATTTATCAAGATTAATTATGTCTGCATTTGGCGGTGTTGCCCCTGAAAATAAATTAAGAGTAGTCGCACCAGATGTTGGAGGGGGATTTGGTTCAAAAATTAATTTATACAATGAAGAAATAGTTTGTAGCTGGGCTGCAAAAAAAATTGAAAGACCTATTAAATGGATCGCAGATAGAACAGAATCTTTTTTAACTGATACTCATGGAAGAGATCATATTACTCACGCTGAGCTAGCTGTAACAAATGATGGAAAGTTTTTAGGTTTTAAAAATGAAACAATTGCAAACTTAGGTGCTTACGCAAGAGTTTTTGGAACTGTAACTCCAACATATTTATTTGGACCATGTGCTACAGGAGTTTATGTAATGCCAGCTGCATATTCTAATGTGAAAGCAGTATATACTAATACCGCACCAGTTGATGCTTATAGAGGAGCAGGAAGACCAGAAGCTACTTATACTATTGAAAGAATAGTAGATAAAGCTGCTATTGAACTAGGTATGGATCCAATCGAAATAAGAATGAAAAATTTTCCAACTGAGTTTCCATTTAAACAAACTTTAGTACACCAGGTAGACTCAGGTGATTACATTGCTGGATTAAAAAAAGCAAAAGAAATGGCAGATTATGATGGTTTTGCAGCTAGAAAAAAAGATTCAGAATCTAGAGGTAAATTAAGAGGTATTGGAGTTACAACATATTTTGAAGCATGTGGTATTGCTCCATCCCCAGTTGTTATGATGTTAGGATGTGGAGTTGGTTTATGGGAGTCAGCAGAAGTAAGATTTAATCCTACAGGTCAGGTTACTGTTTATACAGGATCTCATAGTCACGGACAAAGTCACCAAACAACTTTTGCTCAAATAGCGGCTGATGAATTAGGTGTACCAATAGAAAATATAGATATTGTACATGGTGATACTGACAAAGGAACATTTGGAATGGGAACGTATGGATCGAGATCACTAACTGTTGGTGGTATAGCTATAGTTAATGCATGTAAAAAAATAGTAGCTAAAGGAAAAAGAATTGCTGCAAAAATGCTTGAAGCTAGCGAAGAAGATGTTGAATTTAAAGACGGTGAATATGTAGTCGCAAAATCAAATAAAAAGAAAACAATAGGAGAAGTAGCTTTTGCAAGTTATTTACCAGGAGTAAGAGATGAGGTTAAATCTCCATTACCAGAAGGTGAAGAACCAGGTTTAATAGAATCTTCATTTTTTGACCCTGCAAATTTTTCATTTCCAGCAGGTTCACATATTGCAGAAGTAGAAATCGATCCAGAAACAGGAAATGTAAAACTAGATAAGTATACTGCAGTTGATGATTTTGGAACAATTGTAAATCCAACTATTGTTGAGGGACAAGTTCATGGAGGTTTAGCACAAGGAATTGGACAAGCATTAACAGAAAATGCCGAATATGATGAAAGTGGACAACTTATAACGGCCTCTTATATGGATTATACTATGCCAAGAGCAGATAATTTTCCTGAATTTAATTTAGGTTTCACTTGCACAAAAGCAACTACAAATCCTTTAGGTGTAAAAGGATGCGGTGAGGCAGGAGCAATTGCAGCTCCGCCAACTGTAATGAACGCAGTAATTAATGCATTAGATGGACATGAAATACAAATGCCAGCAACCGCAGAAAAAGTTTGGAAAGCATGTAAAGAAATAAAAAAAACAAATGCTAAAGCAGCTTAAGGGGAATTATGAAAAAATTTAATTATCACTCAGCAAAAGATGTTAAAGAAGCATCTAAAATAGCATCTTCTAGTTCAGTTTTTTTAGCAGGAGGAATGACAACTTTACCTTCTATGAAACTTGGTTTGGCTTCTTATAAAGATGTTATTGATATTAAAAAAATAAAAAAGCTTTCTGGAATTAAAGTATCAGGAAAAATAATTACAATAGGAGCAACAACAAAACATACTGAAGTTGCTAACTCAAAGGAAGTAAAAAAAGCAATTCCATCACTAGCTGCCTTAGCTGAAGGTATTGGAGATCCTCAAGTAAGAAATAGAGGTACAATTGGAGGTTCAATTGCAAACAATGATCCAGCTGCAGATTATCCATCTGCTTGTATCGCATTAAATGCAACTATACATACAAACAATCGTAAAATTGATGCTGAAAAATTTTTTAGAGGTATGTTTGAAACTTCTCTAAAAAGTTCAGAAATTATTGAAGCTATCGAATTTAATATACCTCAAAAATCAAGTTACCAAAAATTACCAAATCCAGCCTCACGATACGCTATTGTTGGTGTCTATGTAGCAAAACATAAATCAGGAACAAATGTTGCTGTAACCGGTGCAAAATCTTGTGTATATAATGAACAAGATTTAGCAAAAGCATTATCAAAAAATTTTTCATCATCAGCTATTGATAACATTAAAATATCGTCTTCTGGAATGAACTCTGATATTCACGCTTCGGCTGATTACAGAGCAAATATGGTCAAAGCTTTTGCTAAAAAAGCTGTTGATGCTTGCTAAAAAGTCTTATCAGTAATAACTTTTACATCTAATGAAAAATTCATTTGATGAAAAAATTCTCGAAGAAGCTAATGATTGGATAAAAGCTAATCAGAAAGTTGTCCTTGCAACTGTAATTCAAACTTGGGGATCATCACCAAGACCAATTGGAAGTAGAATGATTGTTAACGAAAAAGGTGATTTTTCAGGCTCTGTTTCTGGTGGATGTGTTGAGTCTGCTATTGTTAAAGAGTGTATGGGTTTAATTAAAGAAAATAAAACATATAAAAAAATTGAATTTAAAGTTTCAAATGAGAGTGCTTGGGAAGTAGGACTTGCTTGTGGAGGAGAAATTTCAGTTTACTTAGAACAGATAATTTAAATAAATGAAACATTCTCAACTTAAGGAAATAATTAAAAAGAAAGCTTCAAAAATAGAGTTTGCAATTGTAACAAATCTCGAAAACGGATTAAGTGAAATATATCAACCCAAGAAATCATTAAGCAAAGATTTTGATATTCATAAAGATCAAATTGAAAATTTTTTTAAATTAAAAAAAAATGGAGTAATAGAAAACACAGAAATATTTGTCGAAACATACATAAGGCCTATAAAAGTAATTATTGTAGGTGCAGTTCATATTGCTCAATATTTAGTTGATTTTGCAAAAAGTTTGAATTTTGAAATTTCTATTATAGATCCACGTGGTTATTTTGCATCAGAACAAAGATTTCCAGATATGAAAATTATTAACAAATGGCCAGAGGAAGCTTTTAAAGAAATAGAAACAAACGAAAATTCTGCCTTAATTGCATTAACTCATGATCCTAAAATAGATGATCCAGCATTACAACATGCTCTTAATAAAAAATTTTATTATATAGGAGCATTAGGTAGTAAGAAAACTCATGAAAATAGATGTCAAAGATTAAAAGAATCAGGATTTAACAATGAACAAATTAATTCAATACACGGTCCAATTGGTATTAAGCTGGGCGGAAGATCAGCTCCAGAGATAGCCCTATCTATTATTGCTCAGTTAGTATCTGAAACTTATAAAAAATAATGCAACAAGTATTTGAAGAAATAAAAATTAATACCGAGGGACAAGGCTTTTATAATTTTACTGAAAATACTTTAGACTGGATCAATAAACAAAAAATTGAAAATGGTATTTTAAATATCAATATATTACATACTAGCGCTTCATTAGTTATCCAAGAAAATGCAGATCCAGATGTATTATATGATCTTAAGAATTTTTTTCATAAACTAGTACCAATGGATCAAAAATTATACAAACATACCACCGAAGGAAAAGATGATATGCCAGCCCATATAAAATCTACCCTTACTAATAATCAATTAACTTTAAGTTTAAAAAATAAAAAATTAATTCTTGGAACTTGGCAAGGTCTTTATTTGTTTGAACATAGACTTGAAAACCAAACAAGAATTTTATCCCATCATTTAATTGGAGATTAAAAAATGATTAAAGCTATTTTGTTAGCTGCAGGACAATCTAAAAGGCTTAAAAGTGAAAATAAATTAATCAAAAAGTTTAAAAATAAAGCTTTAATTAATCATCCTCTACAAGCATTACTTAAGAGTAAAGTAGATAAAGTTATCATTGTACTTGGCTATCAGAATAAAGAAGTAAGAAAAGTGGTTAAGAAGAATAAAAAAAATATTTTTGTATTAAACAAAAATTTTAAATTAGGAATGTCATCCTCAATTAATACTGGTTTAAAAAAAATTTCAAAAAAGGATAAAGGGTTTATAATTGTGCAGTCTGATATGCCATTTATAAAGGCTTCTGATATTAATAAAATCTATAATTCAATATCTAAAAAAAGACATTTAGTTCACGCATTAAAATTTAAAAATAAAATTGGTAATCCAATTGGTTTTGATAGCTCTGTATTAACTAAATTTAAAAGAATGAAAGGTGATGTTGGGGCCAAGTTTATGGTCAAAAGATTAAAAAATAATACTAACTTTATAAAAGTTTTAAATAAAAGAGTTTTTAAAGATTTAGATTTAACAAAAGATTTTAATTAGCTTGGATAGGATTTCCTTTTAACCATTCGCTTTCTTCATTTTCATAATGTTCTTTTTTCCAAATTGGAGATCTTTTTTTAATTTCTTCGATTATGTATCTTGAAAGAATGTAAGTTTCTGCTCTATGAGGACAAGCAACTGCAATAATAATGCTTATTTCTCCTAATCCTAAATATCCTTTAACATGTTCAATATAAACTGCTTTATCTTTAATTTTTAATTTTTGATCAACTTCATTATAAATTTCTTCAAAACTTTTAATTACCATTGAATCGTGACTATCATACGTAATTCCTGTAACCTTTTTATTTTCATTATTTTCTCTAACAGTTCCTTTAAAAATTAATGAAGCACCAAATTTAGATGAAGATATAAATTTTTCAGCTTTATCGACTTCTATTTTTTCTTTTTTAATATCTATTATTTTTGTATGAAGCATTAACCACCTCCAATAGGAGGAATAATTCCAATTTTTTGATCTTTTGTAATTTTATAATTTTCGGAAATAACGTTATTATCTTCTGAGCAGAATGAAGAAGTTTCAATTATTTTTTTATAATTTTCATTTCCTTTAAACTTTTCATCTACATAATTAATTATTTTTTTCTTAAAATCTTTAATTGAAATCTTTTTTTCAATATTAAATTCCAAAAATTCTTTATCGCTTAAATCTCTACTTGCGCCAAATAGTTCAAGTTTAACTTTCATAATTAAAAAATATTTTCTAAAAATTTAGGTAGTCCATCTGGATTTGTCCATAATCCGCTCTTGCCACCTTCTTTAATTAATAATTTAACATTATCAATTTTTAGATGTGGATTTACAATTTTACTTAGATCGTAAATAGTTATTAGAGCAGCATTAACTCCCATAATTGCTTCCATCTCAACGCCTGTTTTTGCAACTGCAGAAACAACACAAAATACTTCTAATGAATAATCTTCTTCATGCATAATAATTTTAGTTGCAGTGTGATCTATTGGAAGAGGATGACACAAAGGTATTAGTTCACTGGTTTTTTTTACTCCTAATACTGCTGATACCTCAGCCAAAGAAATTGGATCTCCTTTGGGCATTTCTTTATTTTTAATCTTATTAAAAACTTCTTTACCAACATAAATTTTTCCTGACG
>QCKR01000017.1 GCA_003215185.1 Pelagibacteraceae bacterium AG-410-D23 | reverse complement strand
AGAAGTAAAAATGAGTCAAGATTTAAAAGTTGCAAAAGCATTTGTCTTACCTTTAGGAGGAAAAAATGCGGAAGAAACTGTGAATATATTAAAAGATTTTTCTTTTTTAATTAGAAAAGTATTATCCAAAAAAATTTCATTGAAATTCTTACCTAAAATTCTCTTTGCAAAAGACGAGTCATTTGAGTATGCAGAAAAAATTGAAAAATTAATAAAACAAATAAATAAATAGGAAAAATATGAAAAATAAATTAAAAGAAGTTGCAATTCATGAAAAAGATACAGGATCTTCTGAGGTCCAAATAGGTCTTTTAACTGACAAAATAAAGAATCTGTCTAAACATATTAATAAATTTAAAAAAGATAGGCATTCATCAATTGGATTATTAAAAGCAGTGAATAGAAGAAAGAAGTTATTGGATTATTTGAAAAAAAATAAAAATGATTCATATAAAAATATATTAACAAAATTAAATTTAAGGAAATAATGTTTAAAATTATAAAAAAAGAAATAGAAATAGGTGGAAAAAAAATAACTTTAGAAACAGGAAAAATTGCAAGACAGGCTGATGGAGCAATTATTGCAAAATGTGGAGAAACAGTAGTGTTAGCAACTGTAGTAGGAGCAAAAAAAGTTAATCCTGATATAGATTACTTTCCACTATCAGTAAATTACCAAGAAAAATATTATGCTGCGGGTAAAATACCAGGCGGTTATTTTAAAAGAGAGGCAAGACCAACAGAAAGTGAAACCTTAACTTCTAGATTAATTGATAGGCCTATTAGACCTTTATTTCCGGATCAATTTAGGAATGAAGTACAATTATTACCTACAGTAATTTCCTATGATAAAGAAAATGAAGCTGATATTTTATCAATTATAGCTTCTTCAGCTGCGCTTGCGATTTCTGGTATGCCTTTTTTAGGTCCAGTAGGAGCATCAAGAGTTGGATTTATTGATGGAAAATATGTTCTAAACCCATCTAAAAAAGAATTAGAAAATTCTAAATTGGATCTTGTTGTAGCAGGAACAAAAGATGCAGTTTTAATGGTTGAGTCAGAAGCAAATGGTTTAACCGAAGAAGAAATGCTTAATGCAGTAAAATTTGGTCATGAAAATTTTGTTCCAATAATTAAAACAATTGAAGAGCTTGCTAAAGAATGCAGAAAGCCCGAATGGGAAGTTGAAAAAAAAGATCTTTCAGAAGTTAAGAAAAAAATGGAAAAAGAATTTACTAAAGATTTAGAAAAAGCCTTTTCAATTAAAGATAAAAAAGAAAGATCAGATCTGATTTCTGAAGTAACAGAAAAAGCAAAAAAACTATATGAAGAAGATGAAAATATTTCAGAATTAGATGTTAACTATGAGCTTAAAAACTTAGAGAAGAGAATAGTAAGGACCAACATATTAAAAAATAAAAGTCGTATTGATGGCAGGGGCCTATCTGATGTAAGACCAATAATGTGTGAAGTAGGTATTCTACCAAGAACTCATGGTTCTGCATTGTTTACCAGAGGAGAGACTCAAGCAATTGTTACAACAACTCTTGGAACTTCAGATGATGAACAGAGAATTGAGACATTAGATGGATTAGTTAGAGAAAGATTCATGCTTCATTATAATTTTCCTCCATTTTCAGTTGGAGAAACTGGAAGAATAGGAACTGGGAGAAGAGAAATAGGACATGGTAAGTTAGCTTGGAGAGCAATAAAATCCTCTTTACCATCAAAAGAAAGTTTTCCTTATACATTTAGAATAGTATCAGAAATTACAGAATCTAATGGATCTTCATCTATGGCTACTGTTTGTGGAACTTCGCTATCATTAATGGACGCAGGTGTTCCGATGAAAACGCCAGTTGCCGGCATAGCAATGGGTTTAATTAAAGAAGGAGATGATTTTAGTGTTCTTTCAGATATTTTAGGTGACGAAGATCACTTAGGAGATATGGATTTTAAAGTTGCTGGTACAAAAGATGGTATTACCTCTTTGCAAATGGATATCAAAATAATCGGAATTACATTTGAAATAATGGAACAAGCATTAAAACAAGCTAAAGATGGTCGTCTTCATATTTTGGGAGAAATGAATAAAGCTTTAGACAAATCAAGAGCTGGTGTTGGCAAGCATACTCCAAAAATGGAAAAAATAACGGTAGATAAAAAAGATATCGCAACTGTCATTGGTAAAGGTGGTGCTACAATAAGAGAGATTGTTGAAAAATCAGGAGCAAAAGTTGATGTAAATGATGAAGGTGTTGTAACTGTTGCTGCTCCAGATGAAGAGTCTAGAAATATAGCCTTACAAATTATTAAAGATTTAACAGCTAAAGCTGAAATGAATAAAATTTATAACGGAAAAGTTATAAAGATTATGGAATTTGGAGCCTTTGTTAATTTCCTTGGAAAACAAGATGGTCTAGTTCATATTTCAGAGCTAGCTGATAAAAGAGTTGCCAAAGTAACAGATGTTGTCAAAGAAGGTGATGAGGTAAAAGTTAAAGTCATCGGATTTGATAGAGGAAAGGTAAAACTTTCTATCAAACAGGCAGCAGTATAATAAAATTTTTATTGGAGGGTTGCGCACCCCTCCAATAACTTATTTAATTGACCTGTCTTCCATTTTGAAAGTTATATGGAGGCAAAACTCCTTTATCTCTCACATATCGATCAATATGATAACTTTCCCAGTCTTTTCTTTCAGAATCTGAGAAGCTATCCATTCTACAATACATAACTTCATCAAAAGGTATTTCGTCTCTTTTGTATTCAGTTATTCTTCTTTTTAGATTGGATGTTTCTCCTATCCTTGTTGTAGTTCCTTTGATACTTAGAAAATAAAGAGCACTGCACTCATCAATTTTAGAAAAATCTCTAATTTTGAGAGAGGGTTGAGGACCTACTCTGAAAAACCATTTATTAATAGTATTATCTTTCTCTAAAAATATTCGTCTTTCATTTTTCTGTTTTGTAAGTAAAGCTTTAACATTATTAAGTTGATTAAATACAGTTCCTAATTGAGAAACATTTGCTCCAACTCCTCTTTTGCCCAATTTACATGGACTATTAGTTACGCTTGCTGGATCATTATTAAAATCAACAAAAATATCTATCGCATCTTCTGGCGTAGAATTATCAGGTATAGAAATATAGCAATTACTATATTTACCAATCTCCAATATATCTACTGCACTAGAACTAAAGTACAAACTTCCTTTTTTCAAAGTTACACTAGGTTTATCCATCATGTAGTGAGATTTTCTTTCTAATCTCTTAAGTTTAGTTATTTGTGTCATATCTAATTTACCTCCTTTCTAGAAATGTTTAGAGGAATACGTCCTTTAAAAAACACTTGAACATATTCTTCGCCATCTATTTCTGTTAATGGCAAAATTTCTGGAGTACATATATTGATATCATCCCAATCGATACCACCAACATAATCCTCAGATATATGACCTACTCTTTTTATAAATGAGTCATAAGATCTTTCTCTCCAGTTAGCATTATCGTAGACAGTATTTGATGTTACTGGGACTTGTCGCATTACTAAAACATCACTGCCTACAATCTTAATGAACTCTATCTCATCAAAGAATGAGTTCTTGTCCACTTCCCTTTTTTTGGGCATAGGGATCCCTTTACCATGTTTCATTTCTCATGGTTCCTTTCCGTTGCGGACTTACGGCTTGATTTATTTTTATTGTTAGGTATTAATTACCTAGTACACAATATTCTGGTTGGCGCCTGCCGGCAACGGTTAGACCAACCGGAATTCCTAAATTCTATTTACCTCTCATTAAATCTGACATTTGTTGAGCTGCATAGTCTTCAGCCTTTTCCATTTCATACTCTTGACCTATTTTTTCTCTTTCATCGGCAGTAAGAAGTTCAGTTAGATCAGTTTGGGTTAGGCTTGCTTTTAATTTTTGAAATTTATTGTAATAGCCATAATTAAATTGATAATGTTGCATTATGTTCGAATGAGCCTCATAATCTATGTTGTCCTCTTTGTAAGTATCAATTTCAATAATTTTTAGAATTTTTTCTTTGAACCATTCATTATCATAATTAAAAGTAAATGAAGTTATGTTAGATTTTTGAAAACTAAATAATGCATAGTTTTCTGTTTCTATACTAGCTCTATACCAGCCTCTATAATGAAAGCCACTTGGATCCCCAACATCTTCTTCTTCTATTGATGATGGATCAACAGGCTCAGAAGTTATATAGCTAAAATCAAAGTTACCAACATACAAATTTAAATTATTTTTTTTTAATTCTTTAATACTTTCTCCAAAGTCTGAAATTTTTGTTAGAGATTGAATTTCCTTATCTAATTCGTGATAGCTATCAGTATCATACTCATTTCCTGAAAAATCAAACTTATTTCCAAAAATAGAATCGTGAATTTGATTTATTTCAGTTAAAGTTTTTTTTATAATAGAAACTTCTTTAAGGTCTGGATTAAATGGGTAGAAAATTTTTCTTTTTTTTGATTTTCTTATTGCTTGAATAATCTGATCATGAAAATCTATTCTTTGTAAATATGTAGTTTCAGTTTTAAAAGTTCTATCTTTTTTGATATTTGCAGCAAAAGCTTTTAAATTATTTTTTTTAATTATGTTTGGTATATTTAAATTTATAGATGTTTTTTTATTTGGATCTTCAGATATGCTATCTATAGTAATTATAGTACTTGGATCATGTATTTTACCTTCATTACTAAAAAAATAAGCAAGACTAGTTAAGGTATCTACAGCCACTTCTTTACTTGCTTCTGCATTCTGTAAATTTCTTAAACCAATCTTAAGTAAATATTTTTTCTTAGCTCTATCAATCAATTCTTCTTGAGTTATATTTAGCATTTTACGATAGTTTGATATTTGTTCGCCTAATGCTGCACGTTTATTTTTTTTGGTTTTAACCATAGTTATTTCCTAATGTTTTTTCCCATTGTTAGTATCAGCTCCCCATATGTATTGATCTAATACTTCCATAGTTGGAATTATTTGATTTCCTTCCTCTTCAAAAACCAATTGAAGGTGAGTGCTATAGATAATTGCAAGAGCTAAAGCATCAGCGGCTTTTAGAGATAAATGTGGATTTTTTTCTTTAATAAAGTCTCCAATAGCATTAGGTTTTACTTTATCTAGAAATTTGCCAGAATAAGGTTTTCCACCTTTTGGAAATTTGAAAATATTATTTTTCATACTGCATATATAGGTATTATCTACCCGCAGTCAACTTGTAATTTATAATTTATTTTATATGTAACTTTTAGTTGAATAATATAGATTAGTCGCTTAATTAGGCCTTTAATTATTGGTTATTTTGATTTTTTTTAGCAAATTTATTAATTAAAAATAATGCTATTGCAGTTAAAAGGGCAAATACTTCTAATGCATGCCCAGATTCACCTAGTATTAATTGGACAAATGCAAAAATAATACAGACTATAAACCATACTAAAATTAGCATAATTACTGACTTTTATGTGATATTTTTAGGATCTGGCATCCCTACTTTATTATATCCAGCATCTACGTAGTGAATTTCACCAGTAACACCGCCTCCAAGATCGCTTAATAGATACAAAGCTGAATTCCCAACATCATGAATATCCACATTTCTTTTTAAAAATGAGTGGTCTTCATTCCATTTATAGAGAAATTTTGCATCTCCAATAGCTGAAGCTGCTAGAGTTTTAATTGGTCCTGCACTTATTGCATTTACTCTTATTCCTTTTGCTCCGAGATCTCTTGCTAGGTATTTAACGCTTGCTTCTAATGCTGATTTACAAACACCCATTACATTATAATTTGGAATTGCTTTATTTGACTCGTAAGTTAAAGTGAGCATACTTCCACCTTTATTCAAAATTTTAGAGGCTTCCTTTGCAACCTCAGTAAATGAAAAGCATGAAATTAACATACTTCTTAAGAAATTTTCTCTAGAAGTATTTAAATATTCGCCTGACAATTCAGATTTGTCTGAAAATGCAACAGCATGAACAACAAAATCGATTTGACCCCACTTTGATTTTATATCTTCAAAAAGTTTTGTTACTTCTTCTTTTTTTTCAACATCACAGCTAAATGTAACTTTTGAATTTAATTTTTCTGCAAGAGGAATTACTCTTTTTTTTAGAGCATCTCCCAGGTAAGTAAATGCCAGTTCTGCTCCAGCTTCAGCTAATTTTTGAGAAATTCCCCAGGCAATGGATCTTTCGTTTGCAACTCCCATTATTAACCCTTTTTTGCCTTTCATTAAGCTCATAAATTAAACCTTTTCAAAAACTAAAGTTGCATTAGTTCCACCAAATCCAAAGCTGTTAGACATAATAGAATTTAAAGTTACATCTTTTTCAACTTTTGTAACTATTGGAAATTTTTTTGCTTCATCATCCATATCATTAATATTGATTGAGGCAGAAATAAAATTATTTTTCATCATAATCAAACTATAAACTGCTTCATGCACTGAAGTTGCTCCTAATGAATGACCAGCAAGTGATTTTGTAGAGCTTATTTTAGGAACAGAGTCCTTAAATACTTCTCCAACTGCTTTTAGCTCAGTAATGTCTCCTACTGGGGTTGAAGTTCCGTGAGTATTTATATAATCAACTTTGTTTTTTGCTGTACTTAATGCCATTTTCATACACCTTACCGCACCTTCACCTGAAGGTGCAACCATGTCGTAACCATCAGAAGTAGCACCATAACCAGTTAATTCAGCATATATTTTTGCACCTCTTGCTTTTGCATGTTCGTACTCTTCAAGAACTAAAACTCCACCACCACCAGATATTACAAACCCATCTCGTGTTTTATCATATGGTCTAGAAGCTTTTTCTGGAGTGTCATTATATTTTGATGATAAAGCCGTCATTGCATCAAACATTGCTGTCATAGCAAAATGAACTTCATCACTTCCACCAGCAAACACAATTTTTTGTTTTCCAAGCTGTATTAATTCCATTCCATTTCCAATACAATGTCCGCTAGTTGCACATGCCGAACTAATTGTATAGTTAACACCTTTAATTTTAAATGGTACGGCTAATGTAGCCGATGCAGTGCTTGACATAGTTCTTGGAACAACAAATGGTCCCATTTTTTTTGGATTTTTTTCTCTTGTTTTATCAGCTGCTAAAATAACATTTTGAATTGAAGGTCCACCAGAACCCATAATCATACCAGTATCAATATTACTTACATCTTTTTCTTCTAAACCTGAATCTTTAACAGCTTCGGCCATAGAAATATAATTATAAGCAGAACCTGGACCCATAAATCTAATAAATTTTCTATCAACATAGTCTTCAATTTTAATATTTGGTTTTCCATGAACATTACTTTTTAAGTTATATTCTTTATATTCTTCAGAAAATGTAATTCCAGATTTTGAATTGAATAAAGATTGATAAACTTCTTCTTGATTATTTCCTAAACAAGAAACCACTCCAATACCCGTTACAACAACTCTTTTCATTATTTAAATAATCCTACTTTTAAATTTTCAGCTGAATATATTTCTTTTCCATCAGCTTTAAGAATACCATTTGCCAAACCTACTGTAGTTCCTTCTTTTATCAAAATTCTTTTTATATCTATTTCGTAACTCGCTAATTTAATATTTTTTAACACTTCACCTATGAACTTTACACTATTAACACCCAGTGCTCTTCCCTTTCCTGGATTTCCAAGCCAGCCTAAATAAAAACCAACCAGTTGCCACATAGCATCTAATCCTAAACATCCGGGCATAACAGAATCATTTTTGAAATGACATTCAAAAAACCACAAACTATCTTTAATATCTAGTTCTGCCTTAATTAACCCTTTTTTATATTCTCCTTTGTTTTCTCTAATTTCCGTTATTCTATCAAACATCAACATTGGTGGAAGAGGAAGTTTTGCATTTCCTGGCCCAAAAAGCTTACCGTTTGCACAATCAATCAATTCTTCATAGCTATATGACGATTTTTTATTCATAAATTTAAGTATTTATTACTTTATTTGGAACAATTTTATAATATACAAATTAGATAGAATAGTTATAAATTAGGCAAAAAAATGAGTAATATTCACATATTTGCTGAAAAACTAAGATCTTTAGGGCTTAGACCAACGCAACAGAGAATTATAATTTATAGCTTGCTATTTGATAGAAAAGATACTTTTCATTTCACAATTGATGATTTGCAAAATATTTTAAAAAATACATCTACAAAAAAAATTTCATTAGCAACAATTTATAATACAATTCACTCTTTAAAAGATAAAGGTTACTTAAAAGAAATTTCAATAAATAGTGAAAAAACTTATTTTGATACAAATATTTCAAAACATCATCATTTTTTTGATGAAAGCAAACGAGAACTTATAGACTTAAATGATAAAGATGTTGGAAAGATCAAAATCAAGAAGGCTGTGCCTGGAAAAAAAATTACATCTATTGAAGTTTTAGTCAAAATTGCAAATAATAATTAAACTCAACTGTTACAAAATCATTAAAATCTTTAATGTGACAACTCTGCATCGTTGACACTAATTTAGAATCATTATAAATTACGTTTATGAGTAATGAAATAATCAAAGAACAATCAAAATGTCCGTTTACAGGTGCTGGTACACCATCGAAGCATCCAACTGGAAGAGGTACTTCAAATAGAGACTGGTGGCCAAACAGTTTGAATTTAAAAATTCTTAGCCAACACTCTTCTTTGGTTGATCCAATGGATAAAAAATTTAGTTATTCAAAAGAATTTAAAAAACTTAATTTTAATAATTTGAAAAAAGATTTACATAAATTAATGACCAATTCTCAAGATTGGTGGCCAGCTGATTATGGTCATTACGGACCACTATTTATAAGACTAGCATGGCACGCAGCAGGAACATATAGAACTGGTGACGGAAGAGGTGGAGCCGGAACTGGAAATCAACGTTTTGCACCTTTGAACAGTTGGCCGGACAATGTTAATTTAGATAAAGCAAGATTATTACTTTGGCCTATTAAAAAAAAATACGGAAAAAAAATTTCTTGGGCTGACCTTTTTATATTGATCGGAAATGTTGCTTTAGAGTCAATGGGTTTCAAAACTTTTGGTTTTGGAGCAGGAAGAGAAGATATTTGGGAACCCGAAGAAGATATTTATTGGGGATCAGAAAAGGAATGGCTTGGAGTCAATCGTTATAGTGGTAAAAGAGAACTTGAAAACCCTCTAGGAGCATCTCACATGGGTTTAATTTATGTTAATCCACAGGGCCCAGATGCAAATCCTGATCCTCTTTTAGCTGCTCATGATATTCGTGAAACTTTTGGACGTATGGCTATGAACGATTATGAAACAGTTGCTCTTGTAGCTGGAGGCCATACATTTGGAAAATCTCATGGTGCCGCTCCAGAGTCTCATAAAGGACCAGAACCAGAAGGTTCAAAAATTCAAGAACAAGCAACAGGATGGAATAGTAATTATAAAAGTGGTTTGGGAGTTGATACAATAAGTAGTGGAATAGAAGGTGCTTGGACAAGTAATCCAATAAAATGGGATATGGGATATTTTGATAATTTATTTGGCTATGATTGGGAGCTAACTAAGAGCCCAGCTGGAGCTCATCAATGGAAGCCTAAAAAAAATGGACATGATATTGAAATGACACCTGATGCACATTTAAAATCAAAAAAAAATCTACCAATGATGCAAACAACAGATTTATCTTTAAAATTAGACCCGAAATATGGACCAATTTCAAGAAACTTTCATAATAACCCAGAAGAATTTGCTGATGCATTTGCAAGAGCTTGGTTTAAACTTACACATCGTGATATGGGGCCAAGATCATGTTATTTAGGTCCAGAAGTTCCAAAAGAACAATTAATTTGGCAAGATCCTATCCCAAAAGCTAAATATAAAATTAAAAACAAAGATATTAAGGTTCTTAAAGCAAAAATATTAAAATCAGGACTATCCATTTCACAATTGGTAACAACTGCTTGGGCATCAGCTTCTACTTTTCGTGGTTCAGACAAAAGAGGCGGAGCTAATGGAGCAAGGATAAGATTAGCACCACAAAAAGATTGGGAGGTTAATAATCCATCTCAACTATCTAAAGTTATTAAGATATTAGAAAAAATTAAAAAAGGTTTTGATAATAAAAAGAAAAACGTTTCATTAGCTGATTTAATAGTTTTAGGAGGATGTGTAGCAATTGAAAAAGCTGCTAAAAAATCTGGATACAATATAAACGTTCCATTTACCCCAGGTAGAGGAGATGCATCACAAGATCAGACTGATGAATTTTCTTTTGGTTTACTTGAACCCAAAGCAGATGGATTTAGAAACTACATTGTAAATAAATCTAATGGATCTTCAACAAAAACCACAGTATCCGCAGAAGAAATGTTAATTGATCGAGCACAGTTAATGAAACTTACGGCACCAGAAATGGTAGTACTTTTAGGTGGTATGAGAGTATTAAATACAAATTTTGATAACTCAAATACTGGTGTTTTTACAAAAAAACCAGAAACTCTTACAAATGATTTTTTTGTCAATTTACTTGATATGCAAACAACTTGGAAAGAAATTGATAAAAATGAAGAAATGTTTGAAGGGAAAGATAGAAAAACTAATAAAGTTAAATGGACAGGTTCTCGTGTTGATTTGATATTTGGATCAAATTCACAATTAAGAGCGATTGCTGAAGTTTATGCTTGTGAAGATTCTGAATCAAAATTTATTGCTGATTTTATATCTGCATGGACAAAAGTAATGAATTTAGATCGTTTTGATATTAAATAAAATTTAATTAATATTACCCCAAATATTTTCTGCCTTTAACCATCCTATATATTCTTCGGTTTTTACTTTACACCATTTTAATTTGCATTTTTTAATTAACAAGAGCCTTCCAGAAGATACATTTGCTATAGGCTTGGAATATTTAGTTGATTTAGAAAATAATATTTGATTCTCCAATAAAATAATTGATTTATTTTTTTTTAATTGAGAAATATGAATCCAACCACTATTATTTTTGTGGTCAATTATCCTTCTAAAATTTTCCTTTTTATCGATAACTTTAATTGGTAAATATTTTTTTTTGTAAATATATTTGATAGGATAATTAAAACCAGGTCCGTATCTTACATTAACTTTGCTATTTTTTAGCATTACAAAATATTTAATCTCATTTGCAATCACATTTGGAGAAAATATAACAATAAAAGCAAACAAAATTGTTAATTTTTGCATATACAATTTTTCTTTTTATTAAAAAAAACTTTTCTAAAATTAAGTGTAAGTAAATTTACAATTAAAATATATTTATTTAGATCTTTACCAATTTTTAAAATTTTCTTTAAAATCTCATTTGCTTGTATATTTCCAATTATTCCAGCAACTGGACCCATAATGCCTTCTAATTCACAATTTAATATTTCATCGGTGGGCTCGGATTGATAAAAACATTTTAAACATGGGGTTTTTTTATCTTTAAAATCAAATGTAAAAATGTGCCCATCAAACTTACTAATTGCGCCTACAATTAAATTTTTTTTATATTTGATTGAATATTTATTAAGTAAAAATTTTGTTCTAAAGTTATCTGATCCATCGACAATGATATCATAATCTTTAATTATGTTATCTAGATTTTTATTATTTATTTTTTTTTTATAAATTTTTACTATTGTAAGAGGATTTATTAATTTAATTTTTTTTTTCACGACATCAACTTTATATTTTCCTATATCTTTTGAATTGTATAAGTTTTGTCTGTGTATGTTTGATAAATTAATTTTATCAAAATCAGCAATACCGATAGTACCTACACCTGCTCTACTTAAATAATCTGCTATTGGGCAACCTAATCCTCCAGCTCCAACTATTAAAATTTTTGAACTAATAATTTTTTTTTGACCAACAACACCAACATCTTTCAGAATAATTTGTCGAGAATATCTTTTAATATGATTTTTATTTAAATTATTTTTCATTTTCCAGTAGAACCAAATCCGCCTGATCCTCTTATGGTTTTTGGCAGATCAATTACTTCTTCAAAGTCTACTTTTAAAACAGGCATTAGAATCATTTGAGCTATTCTGTCTTTGTTATTTACTATAAACTCTTCAGAGCCATGGTTAAATAATATAACTTTTATTTCTCCTCTGTAGTCACTGTCAATTGTACCAGGTGTATTTAAAACACTGATATTCGATTTTGCAGCGAGTCCTGACCTAGGCCTTATTTGTATTTCAACATCATTTGGAATTGCAACAGATAATCCAGTTGGAACTAAAACAGAGCTATTTGGAGAAATCTTTATAGAATTTTCTATAAATGCCATTAAATCCATGCCAGAAGATCCTTCTGTTTTATATGATGGTAATTGAACTTCTGGGTTAAGCTTTTTAATTAAAACTTTTACCATTGAATTAGTTTAATTCAGAAATAATTTTTTTTACTATACTTTCTGCCAAAAGTGACTTCTTCATTTTTGGAAGTTTTTCATACTTCATATTTTTATAAAAAATTGAAACTTCATTAAAATCAGATCCAAATCCAATAGTTGTATCAGATACATCATTAGCAATTATCCAATCACAATTTTTTTCAGATAATTTTTTTTTAGCATATTCATTTAAATTGTTTGTTTCTGCAGCAAACCCAACTACCATTTTAGGTCTAAGTGAATTATGGTTTGATATATGACTTAAAATATCTATATTTTTTTCTAAGTTTAAATTCATACTTTCTTTTTTTTTTATTTTAAATTTTTCTTTATTTTTTATTTTAAAGTCACTAACAGCAGCTGAAAAAATTGCTACATCTGCAGGAAGATTATCCAAAACAGCATTAAACATTTCTTCTGCAGTATTAACATTAATTTGGTTTATTCCAGAAATTGGTTCTAATTTTGTAGGACCAGTAACCAAAGTAGTTTCAAATCCATTTTTTTTTAGTGATTTTGCAATTTCATAACCTTGTTTTCCACTTGATCTATTTGAAATATATCTTACAGGATCTATATATTCATGAGTTGGGCCTGCAGTAACTAAAGCTTTAAATTTATTATTTTTTTTTAGGTTAAAAAAATACTGTTTTATAATATCAACTATTTCTTTTGGTTCTGTCATTTTTCCTTGGCCGTATTCTCCACATGCCATATCTCCAACGTCTGGTCCAATAATTTGATAACCAAAATTTTTTAATTTTTTTAGATTTTCTTTAGTTGATGGATGTTCCCACATTCTTACATTCATTGCTGGTACCAAAAAAACTTCTTTATTTGAAGCCAATATCACTGTTGAGGCCAAATCTTCTGAAGAACCAGCGCTCAATTTAGAAAGCGTATTTGCGGTAGCTGGGGCAACTAAAATTACATCACTCCATCTAGATAAAGATATATGATCCATTTCAGCTTCATTTTCATGACTAAATAAATCATCGTAAACTTTTTCTTGCGAAAGCGAAGCTACAGATAAAGGAGTAATAAATTCTTTTGCACTTTTTGTAAGAATAGTTTTTATTTTGGCTCCTTGCTTTTTTAACATTCTTATAATTTCAAGACTTTTGTAAGCAGAGATACCTCCACAAATAATTAATAATATTTTTTTGTTTTCAAAATTATTCATAAAAGAGAATTAAAATACTAATAGCCCTATAATTACAAGTAATAATAAACCAATTACACTCTGGTTTCTTAGAGCTATCATCTCAGATTTTTTTTCGTTTAAAGCCATATAAGAATTAGAATTTTGAGGTATTTGACCACTTGCAAAATAACTTAATGCTTGATTTGCTTTATCCATAATTTCTGGAAGTTCTGGCAAGCGTTTAATTGCTTCAGTTGTACTTTTTAAAGTTTCTGTTAAAGAATTTAATGGATCTTTTGTTTCTTTAAGCCAATTTTCTAAAACAGGTCTAGAAGTTTCCCAAATATTAGTTTGTGGATTTAATTTTCTAGCTACACCCTCTACCACTACCATAGTTTTTTGAAGTAATAATAATTGAGGTTGTGTTTGCATATTGTATTTTTCTGTAATTTTAAACAATTGTTTTAGCAAGTTACCACCAGATATATCTTTAACTGATTGTCCAAATATTGGCTCACCTATTGATCTTAAAGCTTGCGCAAATTCATCTACAGAAACATTTTTTGGAACTAGTCCGGCAACTAAATGTACTTCTGCAACTTTTTTATAATCTCTCTGAACAAAGCCAAACAATATTTCAGCTAGATATCTTTGATTTAATTTATCTATCCTTCCCATTATTCCAAAGTCAATTGGTACAATGTCACCATTTTCATTCACAAATAAATTACCTTGGTGCATGTCTGCGTGAAAAAAACCGTCTCTTATTGCATGTCTTAAAAAATGCTGTATCACATCTGTTGCAAGCTTTTTAGTATCTATATTTTTTTTATCTAATTCCTCTTTTTCTCTAATTGAAATTCCATCAATCCATTCTAAAGTTAATACATTTTCACTTGTATAATTCCAAAATATTTTAGGAACATTAAAACCTACATCATTTTTAGTGTTTTCTAAAAACTCATTTGCTGCAGAAGCTTCAAACCTTAAATCCAATTCAAGATTTGTTATCTCTTTAAGTAAGAAAACCACTTCAACAAGTTTTAATCTTTTTGTTTTTTTTACTGTTCCTTCTATTAAATACGCTAAAAGCATCAAAGCATCTATTTCTTCATTAAAAATTTTTTTTATATCTGGTCTTAATATTTTGATTGCAATATCTCTTATTTCTCCATTATCGTTTAGTTGAGCTTTGTGTACTTGAGCTATTGAAGCTGCAGCAACTGGCTCACTTATATTAAGTAGCAAATTATAATTATTATCTCCAAGTTCTTTGCGAATAATTTTTTTTGCTTTTTCTGTTTCGAATGGAGGAAGCTTATCTTGAAGATTTTCTAATTTTTTTGCAATCTCATTACCAATTATATCGGGTCTAGTAGATAAAAATTGTCCTAATTTAATAAAAGTTGTGCCCATTTCTTGAATTGAATTACACAACTTTTCATCTCCATTTATATTTTTATCATGTAATTTTTTTTTTGGGTAAAATGAAAGTAAATAGAAAAAGAATTTAATTATTTTTGGAATTTCATGAAATTTAGAAACAATATTTACTATGTCTGATTGAGCTATTTTTCTTGCAATTTTAAATAATGTTATAATTTTTCTTATCATTATATTTTCCATCCTGAATGTATAGCAACAATACCACCATTTAAGTTTCTATACTCACAATTAGTAAAGTTATTTTTTTTCATTAATTCAATTAATTCATCTTGATTGATAAAATTTTCTATACTTTGAATCAGATATTCATAGGGTTCTTTTTTACCAGTAATTATTTTTCCTATATGTGGAATTAATTGGCTATATTTTTTATATATATTATTTAAATGAATATTTTGTACTTTTGAAAATTCTAAACACAAAAATCTTCCACCAGGTTTTAAGACTCTATGAGCTTCTTTTAAAGATTGATATATATTTTTTGTATTTCTAAGACCAAAGCTTATACAATAATAATCAAAATAATTATTAGTTGTTGGTATCTTTTCAGCACTTCCTTTTTTCCAAGATATATTTTTATGATTTTTTAATCTTTCCATTCCTTTTTTTAACATTTTTGAATTAGGGTCAACAAAGACTACATTTCCTTCATAATTTGTGTTTTCTAAAAACAGTTTACCTAAATCTCCTGTTCCACAAGCCATATCAATTAATTTCTTTTTTGGAAAAGGTGCCATCCAATTAATCATATCTTTTTTCCACGATCTATGAATTCCCACAGACATTAAATCATTCATTAGATCGTACTTGTCATATACTTTGTTAAATACATCTTGAACTAATCCTTTTTTATTTTGAAGATTTTGGCTCATGGTAATAAAAATATTTATATGTAATAATATAGTAGGAAATGCCAGAATTACCAGAAGTTGAAGTTGTAAAACAGTCGCTAGATAAAAAGATAAAATATCAAGAAATTAATAAAGTGATTGTAAGAAATAGAAATTTAAGATTTAAGATTCCAAAAAACTTCGAGTTTTTTCTTAAAAATAAAAAAATCAATAAAATTTCAAGAAAATCAAAATATTTAATATTTCATTTAAGTAACAATACTTTTTTTATAATGCACCTAGGAATGTCAGGAACTATACATTTAATTAGTAATAAAAATTACAATAATACAAATACAAGTTTTTATGGTTCTTCAAATTTGCCTATAAAACATAATCACATTTTAATTTTTTTTAGAAAAAATATATTTATTTATAATGATCCTAGAAGATTTGGATTTATTAAAATTTTAAAGAATAAAACTAGTTTATTAAAATTTTTTAAAAATCTTGGTCCAGAAGCTTTGAATAAAAGATTCAATAATATCTATATTAAGAGCTATTTAAATGGAAAAGATAAGAATATCAAAAGTTTTCTTCTTGATCAAAGATTTGTTTCTGGGATTGGAAATATTTATGCAAATGAAATATTATTTTTTTGCAAAATAAATCCATTAAAAAAAGGAAAAAAAATCAATAGATCTGATATCAAAAAATTACAATATTTCTCTAAAGCTGTTTTAAAAAAAGCTATAATTAAAGGAGGGTCCAGCATCAGAGATTTTAAAAATACAAAAGGTAAATATGGGAGCTATCAAAATGAGTTTAAAGTTTATGACAGGAAAAACTTTAATTGTTCCAATAAGAATTGTATTGGTAAGATTAAAAAAATTATTATATCTAATAGGTCAACTTTTTTTTGTAATAATTGTCAAAAATAAATAATTATTTTATTGACCACCCTTTATCTAGTCGGTATATAACAGCCCCTATGGCAAACACAAAATCAGCTATTAAAAGAATTAGAAGAATATCTAGACAGACAGCAGTAAATAGAACTAGAAAAAGTAGATTTAAAAATGCAATAAAAAAAATCAATTTATTGCTAGAATCAAAAAAAAAAAAAGAAGCTTTAGCCTTTTTACCAAAATTAAATTCAGAGTTAATGAAGATTGCTAAAACCGGAATTGTAAAAAAAGAAAATGCGTCAAGAAATATTTCAAGAATTACAAGAAAAATTAACGCATTATAGAAACTTAAAAGTAATTTTATAAATTATATACCAATAGTTGATTCAAATAGTTAACTACTCCTAGTTGCTTTAAAATTGATTTT
>QCKR01000016.1 GCA_003215185.1 Pelagibacteraceae bacterium AG-410-D23 | reverse complement strand
AAAATAATGAAATAAAAAAATTCCTAAAAAAATTAATATAAAATCTGATATAGCGCAGATTAAACATACAATAAAAACAAACTGCTTTTTAAGGCCTTGCTCTATGACGAATATATTTTGAGCTCCAATTGCTAAAATCAAACTCAATCCTGTAAAAAAACCAAGTACGATAAAACTCATTTTTTACTTAATATATCTGCTCTCAAAGTGGTTAGGATAATGATTATTAAAAAGGGTATACATAGTAAATTCATCATTTTCCAGTTAGTAAGCATAATTAATACTCCAGCTGATAAACTACCGGTAGCATGAACAGAATATACGATAAAATCATTTAATCCTTGAGCTTTGAATTTTTCTTCTTCTTTGTAAGTTAAAACTAGTAAACTCGTGCCAGATATAAATAAAAAATTCCAACCTAAACCTAAAAAAATTAATGCGAACATATAATTATAATAAGTTTGATCAAAGAGACTTGCTATTATAGTTATGCTGTAAAGAAACACTCCTGCATACATTATTTTACTATGACCAAATTTTTTAACTAAATTTCCAGTTATCAAAGATGGTAGAAACATTGCTACAACATGAAACTGTATAACCAAACCTGTTTTGCTTAGACTCATTTTTTCCATTACATGCATGCTTAATGGAGTTGCAGTCATCAAAAATGTCATTATTGCATATCCAAATGCTGAAGCTACGAGTGCCTGTAAAAATCTAGGTTGTGAAATTAATTCTAAAATACTTCTTCCTGAACTTTTTATATTAGACTCTAATTTTGATGTATTTTCATAAAATAAAAATAAAATCGACGGTATAATAGTTAAAATAGCTAATGACAAATAAGATCCAACATACAATTGATCGGTAACAATATCTTTTCCATAATTTGCCATGCTTGGCCCTAAAAATGCTGAAACAATTCCACCTAGTAAAATTATTGAAATTGCTCTAGGTACTTTATCTTTTTCAACGCTTTCAGCTGCAGCAAAACGATATTGGTGCGTAAAAGCCATACCAACGCCAATAAAAAAATTTGCAAAACAAAATAGAATAAAGTTTTGATCCATTATTGAATAAGCTGCCAATAGAGAAAATAAAAAATTTCCAATTGATGCTGAAATAAATCCAGCTTTTCTTCCTATTAAACTCATGACTTTTGTTGCAAACACTGCACCTATAGCTATGCCAACTACCGATATTGACATTGGTAAAGTAGAGAGTGATTTTAAAGGGCTAATTTGAGAACCAATAATTCCACTTAAAAATACTGTTACTGGAGCAGCAGTAAAGCTAAAAATTTGACTTAATGTAAGAATTAAAAGATTTTTATTCATTCACGAAATCTCTAATGTAATGATAAAAATCCATTGCTGGACTATACCTATTTTTACTTAAACTAAAATATGTATTTATCTGAAAGGTAAAGAATAAGAGCAAAAGCTATTCCAAGGAGAATATAATACATTAAATTCCTTTACTTATTAGAGAATATATTTCTTCTTCTTTTGTAATTCCTACTGCTCTTGCTATTTCTTTATTGTCTCTATAAATGACTATAGTTGATCTATAATCAATATTTAAATATTTAGCTATATCTTTATTTTTTTGTGCATAACTTAAAAATATAACATCTTTAAATTCTTTTTTTGCTTTTTTAAAAACTTTTTCTTGCTTGATGCATGTAAAACAATATTTATTCCAAGAATTAACTACCACTGTTTTTCCAGCTTTTTGAGCAGACTCAAATGCATCTTTTGTAAAATTCATTTTAACTTCAGCTGCAAAACTATTAGTGCTTAATATAAAAAATATTGCAAATAAAAATTTTTTCATAAAATACTAATACAAAATACTTTATATTTATCAATGTGACAATTATTGCTTAATAATTTTTTCTGGTAGTATTCCTCTAGGTCGATACCTCATAATTAATAAAAGTCCTATACCCATAGTTAAAAACCTAAAGTATGGCGCACTATTTATAAGGTGAATTTTTAAAGCATTAGTTTCTGGCAAATGAGATGTAAAAAAGTTTATTAAAAATAATGCTATTGGTGCAGCTTCTACCCATAAAAACCAAACTACAAAACCTCCCAATATAGCTCCAAAATTATTTCCACTTCCTCCTACAATTACCATTACCCATATCAAAAATGTATATCTCATTGGTCTATAACTTCCTGGAGTAAACAATCCATCATGAGTTACCATCATTGCGCCAGCAATACCTACTACCGCAGAACCTAGTATAAAAATTAATAAGTGTTCTTTAACTACATTTTTGCCCATAGCATTTGCAGCTTCATCATTGTCTCTTATTGCCCTCATCATTCTTCCCCACGGAGAATACAGAGCTTTTTGAGTAATAATTAAAAGTATAATTACGACAACTAAAAATAAACCAGCTAAACAAAGTTTTACATAAACTGAAGAAGCTTCAATAACTAATTGATTTAAAAGATCTTGTCTTTCAGTTAATGAATTAATTAATTCTAGTTTTCCCGAGTGAAATTTTTCAACTAAATCTATAAACCACGGTGAACTTTGTAAATCTACTTCGTAAGGCACTGGTCTGTTAAGGCCAATTACATTTTTAACACCACGTGATAACCAATCCTCGTGTTTAATAATAGCAATCACAATTTCTGAAATTAGTAAGGTTGCAATTGCAAGATAGTCTGCTCTTAAGCCTAAAGCTACTTTCCCTACTATATAAGCTAATCCTGCTGCAAAAAATGCTCCGACAATCCAAGAAAATAAAATTGGCATACCTAAACCACCCAAAAATCCTGTTCTAGCAGGATCAACTGCTTCTATGTGTTCAGTTGCTGGACCAGCTATTACTCTTAAAAGTATTAACCCAAAAATTATAATAGCTGCAATTATATAATTTCTTTTTTTAGATTTTTGTATTTTTTTTAAAACGTAACGTATTGAAAAAACCATTCCTATAATTATTCCAACACAAATTATCATGTCTAAACCACCAACAGCCCACGCTTCTTGAACTGGTGCAACAGATATTAAAACTGCCGCCAAACCACCTAGGGCTGTGTAGCCCATAATTCCAAAATTAATTAATCCTGCATATCCCCATTGAATATTTGCACCCATTGTCATAACTGCAGAAACCAAACAAAAATTAAGAATTGTTAAGGCAACACTCCAGGATTGAAATATACCAACTAAAATAATGAGTATTATCATTATTGTATATGCAGTAAAAACGTTTGCGTATTGCCTCATAGAACTTTTCCTTTAAAAATTCCTGTTGGTCTAAATAGTAAAACAATTACTAAAATAGAAAATGAAACTGCAAATTTATAATCAGTAGATAACAATTGCATTAAAGAGTCTGGCTCAAGAGACTCTGGTAATAAATACATAAAAAACTTTTTATATGCGTAGGTTATAAATATTTCTGCGAAAGCGATAACATATCCTCCTAAAAATGCTCCAAAGGGATTTCCAATCCCTCCAACAATTGCTGCAGCAAATATTGGAAGCATATTATTAAAGTAGACAAATGGTTTAAAACTTTTATCTAAACCATATAAAACACCTCCTATTGTTGCCAAGACTCCTGCAATCATCCAAGTTATCATTACAACTCTATTTGGATCTATACCTGATAATAAAGCTAAATCTTCATTGTCAGAGTAAGCTCTCATACTTTTCCCAGTTCTTGTTTTATTTAAAAACCAAAATAGTAATGATACTACAATCACTGTAACAACTATTGTTATTACCTGTGTTGTTTTTATTGTTAGTCCTTCGTTTAAGCCTGTCATTTCCTTAAATTCAATTGCTTTTAAAATAAATTTTTCTCCATCCAGAAATCTTCTATCAAAAGGACCTATAATTATTCTTACAATTGCTTGGGTAACAAATAAAACACCAATACTTACCATTGCAAGCTGTACTGGGGGACTCTTTTTAATTCTATAGTATCTAAAAACTAATTTATCAATAATTAGCATGTACAAAATCATCATAATTATTGAAAAAGGAATAGTAAGTAATGCCGTTGGTAAAACACCTAAACCTATTCCTTTAGATTGAAAATACCATGTTAACAAAACAGAAAACATTGTACCAAAAGCCATCATGTCTCCTGTGGCAAAGTTTGCAAATCTTAAAATACCATAAATTAAAGTTACAAAAATAGCTCCAAGAGCTAACTGTGAACCGTATGATAAAGCTGGAACAACAATATAATTTAATAATAATATTATAGCGTTTATAAAATCCATATTAAGCTCCTAAAAATGACCTTCTTACTTCTGGATCATTAAGTAATTCTTTTCCAGATCCTTCAAATTTATTTTCTCCTGTTACCAAAACATAACCACGATCAGAAATACTTAATGCTTGCTTAGCATTTTGCTCTACCATTATTATTGCTACATTAGTTTTTTTAACTTTTAGTATATGATTAAATAACTCATCCATAACTATCGGGGAAACTCCTGCCGTTGGCTCATCAAGCATTAGTACGGAAGGTTTGGTCATTAAAGCTCTTCCTAAAGCAACTTGTTGTCTTTGACCTCCAGATAATTCTCCAACAATTTGAGATTTTTTTTCATCTAAAATTGGAAATAATTCGTAAATTTCATTTATTATTTTATCTAAATCTTCATCTCTCAAAAATGCTCCCATCTCTAAATTTTCTTTAACTGTCAGTCCCGTAAATACATTTCTAGTTTGTGGAACAAAGGAAATGCCCCGTTTAACTCTATCCTGAGGAGATAGTTTAGATATGTCTTGTCCATCAATTGCAACAGTTCCTGATTTAAGATTTAATAAACCAAGCATTGCTTTCATGGCTGTAGATTTTCCAGCTCCATTAGGTCCTAAAATTGCAACAATTTCTCCTTGATTAACATTAATGGTGCATGAAGTTATAATATCTACTCCTCCATATCCTCCAGTCATTCCTTTTCCTTCGAAAAAAGCCATTAATTACTTATCTCCTTTAATTATTGATCCACGCCCTAAATAACTTTCAATAACTTTTTCATTTTTTTTAACTTGGTCTGATGTACCTTCAAACAAAACTGATCCTTCTGCCATTACAATAACTGGGTTACATAAACGACTGATAAAATCCATATCATGTTCAATCATGCAAAATGTATAACCTTTTTCTTTATTTAACCTTTGAATTGAAGTTCCAATTTCTTTTAATAATGTTCGATTAACTCCAGCTCCTACTTCATCGAGCAAAACTAATTTTGCATCAACCATCATAGTTCTTCCTAATTCTAAAAGTTTTTTTTGTCCTCCAGATAGATTTCCTGCTAATTCATTTGCAAGATGTTTTAGATTAAGAAATTCAATTACTTCATAGGCTTTTCTTCTGACTTGTTCTTCTTCTTTTTTTATAAGACTTGGTTTTAACATAACATTAACTAGTTTTTCCCCTGATTGGTTTCCTGGTACCATCATTAAATTTTCTAAAACTGTAAGATTTGTAAATTCATGAGCGATTTGAAAAGTTCTAAGCAAGCCTTTTGAAAATAATTCGTAAGCTGGCACGTCAGTTATATTTTCATTATTAAATAAAACTGTTCCTTTAGAGGATTTTAAATTGCCAGCAATTAAATTAAATAATGTAGTTTTGCCAGAACCATTAGGGCCAATAATTCCTGTGATAGTTCCTCTTTTAATTTTTAAAGAACAATTTGATACAGCTGCCAAGCCTCCAAAATATTTTGAAAGATTGTCTATTTTCAGAATATTTGAATCTGATTGCATAGAAAATTATACTTTGTTTAATCTTTTAAGAATACTATTTAATGTTTTTTCAGTTGCTCTATAGAAGCCAGCTTTTCTTAATTCTTTAACTCCTTGTTCATTTAGTCCTCTTGGAGTTTGAGATTCTTTTACTAAATATTTTAAATCTTTATTAGAATTAACAACTGCATCTTCAGATAATGCTACAAAAAGAGATGTAACATATTTTTGAGCTTTATCTCTTCTAACGCCACGTTTGACTAACCAATTAGACATGGTGCTTAACAATTCATAAAATGGCGCCATCATTCCAGAAGTAGACCAAAAGTTTTTTGAAAGTTTTTCATTACTAATTTCAACAGTTGTTCCAAGTTTATTAAAAAAGTTTTTAACTTTTTTATTAGGTGGAAATATTGGAACTGGACCCTTTCTTAATGAAATTGGTGGAAGAGGAATTGCTCTTACAATTGTTGCTTTTACTTTAATTGCTTTTTTAAGCTGAGGTAAAGTGATTGTTGAAATAAAACTTATTATTGTTTTGCTTGATTTAAATTTTAAATCTTTAATAATTTTTTGACCTACTGTCGGAGTAACTGCTAAAAAAATCCAATTACAAGAATTGACTATTTCTTGATTATTTTTTGCAATTGAAACTTTTTTAAATTTTTTTTTAAGCCTTTTTGCAACATTTTTATTTCTAGGAGACAATAGTATCTTTTGAAAAGATGTCTTTGATCTACAAATACCAGTAACAACAGATGACGTAATTTTTCCTGTTCCTATAAAACCTAATTTCATAATGGATGACAATATATAATGTAAGTTTTTATAACCAGTACTTCATCTAATTGTTTCTCCAATGTTTACGCCAATTTTGAATCATCAGTGTTTCATTTTCCTTGGTTTTTATAAAACACGTACCCCACAATGTACACCACATTTAATTTATAAATTCTTGAAGTGTTCTACCATTTAAAACTCTACATCCGTAGTTTACAGTTTCACCTTCTTTTGAAACTCTTTTTAAAGTAAGAATATGACCTTCCAGCGATAAATCTAATGCGTATTTATGATCAGGCCTTAAAGCTAACATTTTTTTTCCTTTCACTTTCAAATTACTATAAGGAATTTTAGTTACGACTTTACTTTCGTTTATGTAATATAAATTATAGTTGATTACACTGTAATACTTAATATCATGTATTAAATTGTCCAAAGCAAAGCACTCTAAAACAAAATTCTTAGAATTTTCTTCAGCATGTAATTTTGAAAAAAAAAATATTGTAAAAATTAATATCTTTTTCACACAATTTTTAAATTATTATCAAGAATTGATTTAATATTTTCAACTTCATTCTCAGGTAAATCGAATACTTCAGTATATCCATCCATTTGCTCAGGCGTGATGCTTTTATCTCTATATTTAGAAAAATTTATTAAAATTTTTTTTTCAAGCAAATAACAATTAAGAAGAGTCTCTTTTATTAACTTAAGAATTTTATATCTTTGGAATTCTGCTGATAGTCTATTTATGACTTTTTGAGTTGTTATACCGATCTTGTACCTTTTGTTCTCATTTATAAAAGTTCTTGCAAAATAAAGTTTTGCTGGCTTTTTTGCTAAAATTGGATCTCTTTTTAGAATTGTTAAATTATATCTACCTTTACTTAATATATGATTAGATCCTAAATTTATAGCTTCTCTAATTGTTAATCCCCTATTTAATCTGTTCCTTAAGAGAGTAGTTGAAAAGTTTAACTTTCGACACAAGTGTTCTTTATCTCTATAAAAATTTCCTTCAAAGTAAAAGGAGTCACGTGTAGGTCTAATGTCTAATTTAAGGGCTTGGTTGATTGTTAGACCACTTTTTAAAGCAGATTGAACATTTTCAGGTATCAAACCATATTCTCTAGCTGCATCAGCTACAGTTCTGAAATATCTTCCATTAACATTAACGCATTTAGCAGTTCCAGATCCTGCATCATCATTAACTACATAATGAAATCTAGCTGGAGTAGTTAATGCATCTTTCAAAGACCAGCCTCGCTCTATTCTCTTTCTAACTGTTATTTCATTTATATTATTTATCTTGCAGGCTTGTCGTTTAGACTTGTAACCAACACCGTCAATTATGTATTTATAGTTAGGTTTTACTATTTTTTTTACATAGTTTTTCCTTTTTTTCTCTGGAATTAAATTATCTCCTCTATGACCTCTTGAATATCTTTTATAGATTGTGTTTAATGACATTCCATATTCATCAGCTATCGAGGGAAGGTTTGGATATTCCACTCCCTCGACAATGTGACTTCCTAATCTAGAAATTATTTTTTTCATTACGAAAGTTTGTCTCTTTGTTTTTTCAAAGCTTCAATAAAGTCAATCACAGTACATTCATCTTCCATATCATGACTTTCTTTTGCAATTAACTCTGCTTCATGTGGAATTTTTTTTGATTTTTTATCTTCATCAAAACCTTTTTCTCCTAACTTAAAAGTTTCATGAGGATCTGATGTCGCCATTTTAATCATCCCACGGGCTATCGTTGAACAGAGTTTATACTTCTCCTTTGACATTTTTGCTGCTCGGTTCATCAATATTCCACAAGTAAAACCTTTCTCCCAAGGTGTTACCATCACTTGAATTGAGTTTTTTATATCTATTTCTTTGTCTTTATCATTTTTCATATTTCAAAACATTCGCCCTCAATGAATTCTTCATCTTCCAAAACATCTTCATTCAGTATTAAATTTTCATCATTTAAGAGTATTTTGGCGTGTTCTAAAGCGATCTTTGCTTCAATAAGGGCAGATAAGCACCCCCAGCTGATATTTGTTTTTTCACCTTTCTTAATTGTTATTTCAACCAGAGGCTCAGATTTTTCTGAGAATTTAATTAATTTACTTATCATGTCATGTTTTAGTTGGGGATTAATTTCTAAATTAATATGAGTCTTTGTAGTTTTTTATTTTCTTCAAAGACTCATATTAATTATTTGAAAAATTATGATTTAAAGAATGCTTAGAAAAATTCTTTGAAACTCATTGTTATTAAAATATTTTAATGCAGGGTTATCCTCTTCAAAAGCATTGGTAAAGATTGTGGGTTCATTGAATGGGGGTTTTTTTATATAAGTATTGATAGAATGATAAATTTCTTCAGCTTCTTTATTCATTTTTTCCTTATCATTACTATGATCTTTGGTATTAGGGAAAATCACTTTTTTTGATTCCCAATAATTTGTTGTTTCTAACAAATATTTAACGCTTTCTTTTTTTGATATTGCATCAATGATATGTTCTCTTTTTTTATTATTTTCTTCATATTTAAAAATTCCTATATATTTATTATTTTTAATTTTTTTAAAAAAAATATGTTTAAAAAGTTCTGTAACTTTCTTATTTGGGTATTTTTTTTTACCAAATTTGAGTAGTTTTCCTAAAATAGGATAATTAGTATAAAGTCTAATATATCCGTATGTTAATAATCTGTTAAATTTCCATTGAGATCTTGGATTTGGTTTCTTAAATATAACTCTATCTGTGCCTAAAAGATCTACAATAGCTTTTTGATCATCATCTAAATCATTAAATGTGATAAATGGTTCTTTAATTCTTTCGACAGTAGTAAACTTATGACCACATTCACAAACCCTTGTTCTTTCAAGAGAAACACCTTTCTTACTTTTTTTTTCAGTAGAAATTTTATTGCTGTTTTTTTTACATCTAGGACACTGCATAAATTACTATTTAAATAAATTTAGCATAAATAATCGTACCCCGCTACGTACCCCACATTTGCATATTATAATCAGCTTTAATCAACATTTTTAATTGAAAAGATTAGGTAAAGGTTAGTGGGAGTCGGTAGAGTCTTATTGATGTATCACAAGTGTTGGTTTTAATAATAAACTACTTTTTAAAACTTTTATAAGCCTGCCAACTAATTATTGATATGGTAAATACCAATATAATTGCTGTTAAGGGCCTATCCCATAAAAAATTAAAAGAGCCGTCGCTAATTAACAATGATCTCCTTAGGTTTTCTTCCATTAAACCACCTAATACAAAAGCAAGAATAAGTGGTGGCATAGGAAAATTATAAAGCCTTAAAAAAGTTGCAACAACTGCTATTCCAATCATTAAATAAATATCAAAATTATTAAATGACATTAAATAAATTCCTGTAACTGAGAAAAATAAAATTAGTGGAATTAAAAAATTTCTAGGTGTGGCTAGAACTCTTGCAATATAAGGAATAAGTGGGAGATTTAATATTAATAATATAACCATTCCTATATACATTGACATTATAACTGACCAAAAAATTTCTGGATTAGTCATATAAAGTCTTGGACCAGGTTGAATACCAAAACCTAACAGGGCTCCTAACATAACCGCAGTGGTTCCACTTCCAGGAATTCCTAAAGTTAATAATGGAACAAAAGATCCTGAACATGCAGCATTATTTGCAGTTTCTGGTGCTGCTAAACCATGCACACTTCCCTTTCCAAATTTTTGTTTTTCTTCTTCATTTACATAATTTCTTTCCATTCCATATGCTAAAAATGATGCAATGGTTGCCCCGGCTCCTGGCAGTACTCCTATTAAAAATCCTAAAACTGATGATCTTGGAATAGATTTAAGCATTTTATTTCTTTCATCTTTATCCAATTTGATGGAACCTAATTGAGAAAGAGAAATTTGTTCAGTAGCGCGGCTCGGATCTTTTGCTTTCAAAATAATTGTTAAAGCTTCACTCATTGCAAATGTTGCCATAACAATTAGTACGAAACTAATTCCATCAGTTAAATTCATATTATTAAAAGTAAATCTTGTAATATCTGATAAAGAATCTTGTCCAACAGTTGCTAACATTAAACCTAAAATTACCATCATCATTGCTTTTAAAAACTGTCCTTTTGAAGAAAAAGCTGAAACTGCTGTTAATCCTAAAACCATTAGTGCAAAATAATCAGGAGATCTAAAAGCTAGACTAATTTTTGATAAACTTGGCGCAGCAAATAATAAAAATATTGCTGAAATTGTTCCACCTGCAAAAGAACTATACGCAGCAATTGCTAAGGCCTTACCTGCTTTACCTTGCTGTGCCATTGGATAACCATCAAAAGCTGTTGCAACAGTTCCTGGAACGCCTGGTGCATTAATTAAAATTGATGAAGTTGATCCACCAAATACTGCTCCATAATAAACTCCTGCCATTAAAATTAAACCAGTAGAAGGTTCAAAGCCATAAGTAATTGGAATCATCAAAGCGATAGCCGTCATTGGACCAAGTCCAGGGAGCATACCAATGATAGTTCCAAAAAAACAACCCATCATCACCATTAAAATATTTTTAAAACTTAGTGCAGTTTGTAACCCTATTAATATTCCTTCAATCATCCTATAATTCCTAACATTTTAAGAAATGGATCTCTTAAATAAATATCTAAAAGACCATGTAATAAAAACATAAATAAAGCTACAAAAGGAAAAGATAAAATTAACATCCAAATCCATCTTCTTTCTCCTAAAAAATAATATGAAAAAAATAAAAAAAATGATGTTGATAAAAAGAAACCTGCTTTTAAAAGTACAAAACCATAAATAGTTACAATAATAATTAAATATAATGTGCTTTTATAATCTAATACTTTGTGATCTACTTTGGATGGTTGTCTTTCAGGTAGTAACAAATACAACGTTGAAAGAAACATTCCAAGATATGCAAGAAAAGTTGGAAAAGTTTTTGCATTAAATGGTGCGTGCTCGTCAAATGAAAATACTTGAATTTGATAAGTTTGATAAAGATAAAAAGCCGATAAAATGAAAAAAAGCAGCGAGATAATTTTATCAGTACTTATTCTCACTGCTTTTTTCCCAAATTAATAATCCTTCAGGATTATATAACTCCTAATTTTTTCATAAGAGCTGTCATTTCTTCAGTTTGTTTTTCTAAAAATTTAACAAACTTTTTGTCTGGGTTGTAAATATTTACCCAAGCATTTCTTTTTCTAACAGCTTCCCATTCAGGTGTTTTTTGAACATCGCCTAGCATTTTAGCAATTTCTTTTTTCATGCTACCGCTCATACCTGGAGGTCCAAAGAAACCTCTCCAATTGACGAACTGAACATCAAAACCTTGTTCTTTAAGCGTTGGAACTTCTGGTGCATCAGATACTCTTTTTGGAGCAGTAATACCAATTATTCTTACTTGGTCTCTTGCACCCATAACTTCACCCAATCCTGTTGAAAGAATTTGAGTTTCTCCAGATAATAATCCAGCTAATGCTTTACCACCAGCATCATAAGGAACATAAATAACTTTATTTGGATCAGCACCAGCTTCTTGGAATGCTAAAGCACCAATTAAGTGATCCATACTTCCTCTAACAGATCCACCTGCCATTTTTACTGAACTCGGATCTTTTTTGTAAGCTGCTACTACATCTTTAAAGTTTTTAAATGGCGAGTTCTTAGCTACAGCTATTGCACCATAGTCACCTATTACTCCTGCTATTGGCACAACATCTTTGTAAGATATTACTCCACTACCACCATCCTTAACATAACCTTTATGTCTTGTGATTGATCTTAAAACCAAAGGTGTTGATTGAACAAGTATAGTATTTTCAGGTTTTGTATTAATCATAAAAGCTAGAGCTTTTCCTCCGCCACCACCTGACATATTTTCAAATGATGCGCTTTTTAAAAATCCAGCTTTTGTTAAAGCTTCTCCAGTACCTCTTGCAGTTCCATCCCAACCACCGCCGGCACCACCTCCAATGACAAAATGTAATTTGTCAATCGCAAATGAACCAGTTGTTGTAGATAGTAATAAAATTGAAGCAAAAAGTGCTGAGATAATTGTTTTAATTGTTTTAAACATTTTTCCCTTTCTTCCAATAATTTATAAATGTATTAAATTAGAGTTATTGATAAGAGTCAATAAAAGAGGTATCCAATATAAGCACTCAAAGTATGCAAAATTCAAGCCTTCCTTTAAATATTGCTAATTTAAAATTATTATTTTCAAAAAATTTTTTATTAGTTATTTTAATTTCAATACCAAGCGCAATTATTGCTGATTACTTTAGAATTCCTCTAGCCTGGATGCTTGGACCTATGTTGGCCATATCAGTTGCTGCATTAATGGGTATGAAAATTGTAATGCCAAAGTTAGCATTAAGTGGAATTTTAATTGTTCTTGGACTTCATATTGGAAATTACATTGATCAAAATTTAATTAATCAAATGGTTAACTGGATATGGACCACAATAATTATGTTCTTTTATATTATTATAAGCATATTTATAGTTTCAAAATACCTTCAAAAATTTTCTTCATACAAAGAAAAAACTTCTATTTTTTCTGCTGCACCTGGAGCACTTGGGCCTTTAATGATTTTAGCAGAATACGAAAAATCTGATTTATCTCAAGTGGCAACTTCACATTTAATAAGATTAATAATTATTATAACTTTATTTCCTTTTATTATTGTTAATCTTGTTACAACTGAAGCAATTGAAATTGAAAAATTTGATTATCTTGCTCAGAATCATTCAGAGTTGTTAATTTTATTAATTGTTTCAATTTTTCTAATTTTTATATTTGAAAAAATTAGAATACCTGCTGCATTATTATCGGGGACCTTATTTGCAAGTGGTTTATTGCAGATTACAGAAGTAGCTTCTTATAAGTTGCCTGATGAAACTATTAATTTTTGTTTGTTAATTCTTGGAGCTTCTGTTGGGTGTAGGTTTGCTGAAAAAACTATAAGCGAAGTTCTAAAAAATACCCTACACAGTTTTGTTGCAACAATTCTACTTGTTATTTTAGGTTTGATTGCAGCAGGTGTTGCAACTTTTTTTGTAGATAATGATTTTTTAACTTTAGTATTGTCTTTTTGTCCTGGAGGCATTTATGAAGTAGCTGTAATAGCAATAGCATTTGATTTAGATCCAAACTTTGTTGCTTTTCATCATATTATAAGATTACTAATAATATTATTAGTTATTCCAATTATCTTAAAATTAATTGATAAAAAAAGAACCTCTAATTCTTAATAATTCTCTACTTAAATCCTTATTTTCTTTAAAAGGTTTTCTGCCATGAAGCCAAAAATAGTTGTTAGCAACTATTACTGATCCAACAGGAAGTTTAATAATTATCTTATTTTTACTTTCTTCAAGTGCATCGGATAGTTTTTGTAAAAAAATACCTTGTTGCATATTTTTTGGTTCAGGAAATTGATCAATATAAGAAATTTGAGCTCTTCCTTCTTTATCTTCTGAAAAAACAGGATGTTCCACTTTATAATTTATATTTTTGCTTTTTGGTGAGCCCCAAGTAAAATTTTGTTTACCTACTGGATCTTTAAATAAATCTTCACAATGTTCCCAATCATCTAAATGCAACATGGCAGATTCTCCTCCCTCAACATTTTTTTCTTCTATTTTTGTCATTAATAACCAATCTGTTTTTTCATTTACATAAGTGCCATCAGTATGAAGATCCATATTTGTATAAGCTTTCCTTAAATATGAGTCGCTATCATCTTTATGTTTTACAAAAAATCTTGCATAATATTTTCCTGCCATAGAATCATGATTGGGTGTACCTATTAAATGAGAAATTGCAGTTGAAAGCTTCACTAAAAATATATCATCTATTTTAGAGTTAATTTTTTTTGGACTTATTATAAAACAACCAGTCTCTCTATCTTTTGTAATTGAATTTAAAAATTTACTTAGTTCATTTGAGGTTAAATCATCTAAACTTTTTGCAATAGTAAATCTAGTAAAAGGTTTATATTCAAGAGCAGTAATATTAAATTTGTTAAAAGGAAAAATTAATTTATCAAGAATTTCATCTTCTATTTTTATATCAATTATTCTTTTTGATTGAGAATTTAAAGAAATATCTAAACCAGGAATTTTTTTCATTATAAATATTTTAACCGCCAAGAAATAAACGACCAACGTCTGGGTTGTTTAATAACTCATCTCCTTTACCAGCAATTGCTGTTTGTCCAGAAACTAAAACGTAACCAATGTCTGCAAACTCTAGACCTTTTTTTGCATTTTGCTCAACTAAAATTATAGTTTTTTTTTCGTTTTTTTGCAGATCTTCTAAAATTTCAAATACCATTTTAATATACTTTGGCTCCAAACCAATAGACGGTTCATCGACTAACAAAATAGACGGCTTCATAACTAAAGCTCTAGAAATTTCTAATAGCCTTCTTTCTCCGCCAGATAAAACTTTTGCAGGTTGGTTTCTTCTGTTTCCAAGTCTATCATATTTTTTAAGAATTTTTTCCGCTTCTTCAAATGACTCTTCTGTTTTTTCTTTAATGTATCCACCCATTAATAAATTCTCTTCGACTGTCATATCTGGAAAAACTGAATTATCTTGAAGTATGTAAGCTATTCCTTGTGATTTTAATTTTTCAGCTGGTGTTAAATTGGTAATTTCCTTTCCATCTATTTCAATTTTGCCTGAAAAAATATTTGTAAATCCATAAATTGAGTGAAGAATAGTTGATTTACCTGCACCATTAGGACCTATCAAGCACAATGATTGTGCCTTACTGACATATAAATCTAGATTATGGAGAATTTCCATTTTCCCATAACCAGCTGATAGATTTTTAATTGTTAAATGTATATTTCCATTTGATAACTTTTTTAAATCTTCTGGCTTTGGTGCATCTCCAAGAACTTCGTATTGATTTGCCATTATTGTGCCCCCAAATAAGCGTCGATTACTCTGTTATCATTCTTTATTTCTTCAGGAGTTCCTTTAGCTAATAATTTTCCATGAGCTAAACAAAAGATACTCTCTGCTAATTGCATAATTACTCTCATATTATGTTCAATTACGAATAAAGTAATTCCAAAATCTTGATTAACTTTTATAAGTCTATCAATAATTCCATTTATTAAAGTAGGATTTATTCCAGCTGTTGGTTCATCTAACAACAGCATTTCTGGTTCATTCATTAATGCCATTGCGAGTTCTAATAGCTTTTGTTGACCAAAAGATAAGTCTCCGGCTCTTAATTTTCTTTTTTGATATAATCCAACAAAGCTTAACAAGTTTTCAGCTTTTTCTGTTAAATTTTTAGGTATTTGAGAAAATATTTTAACCAAGCTTTCATCGCTTGCCTTATGACTAATTAGCATATTTTCTACACAATTTAATTTTCCATATATTCTTGTTTGTTGAAATGTTCTAAGTAATCCTAGTTTTGCTATTACTGGAACTGGTAATTCTGAAACTTCTTTGCCGTTAAATTTTATAGATCCTTGATCTATAGGATAAGTACCAACAATAGAATTAAACAAAGTTGTTTTTCCAGATCCATTAGGACCAATTAGACCAACAATTTTTCCTTTATCAACGGACATAGATATATCAACATTTGCTTTTACACCTCCAAATGACTTGCTCACGTTGTTTACTTCTAGAATACTCATTTAAGTTCTACCTGTGCCTTTCGATCTGCTTCATCAACTACTTCACCAAATCTCTCAGGATATTTTTCTCTGAGCCAACCCATAATTCCTTCTGGAAAATAAATTACAATTACAACAATCAATACTCCAAGAGCAACATACTGCCATCCAAGAAAGAAGGTCCAAAAACCTTCTTTGAATATATGAAATACACTTGCTCCAATAACTGGTCCCCATAAAGTTCCTTTGCCACCTAGTATTGCCATTAAAACCATAAATACTCCCATCTCTCTTCCGTCAAATGCAACATCGGTTGAGTCTATGTATCCGACAAGTCCTCCCATTATTCCACCTGCAAGCCCACAAAAAAATGCTGAAATCATCCAACCAATAATTTTATATTTCATTGTTTGAATTCCCATTGCTTCAGCTTTATCTTCATTATCTCTTATTGCATTGAGAACTAATTTAAATCTAGTTGAGTAAATAGATTTAACCACAATAAATGTAAGCACGAGCGAAATAAAACTACAAAAATAAAAAAATTCTCCTCTTGCTTCTAGCCCTCCAAAATTTGGAAATGGCGGGGTTGTGAAACCTTGTCCTGCTCCAATGATTTCTATTCCACCTGAAATTTCACCAGCAGCAACACCTAAACCCAATGTACAAATTGCAAAATAATGTCCTCTTAATCCTAAAATTGAATATCCTATTAATCCAGCAACTATTGCTGGTACAACTGCAGCAACGGCTAAACCAACACCAAAGCCTTGGAAAAACTGAGCGGGTGTATGAACGAATGTTTTTTCTCCACCGCTTTCGGTCCATTCTGCTAAAGGAAAAAACATTCCCACCTGGACAGATGCACAAAGATACATACCTAATCCATAAAATAAAATATTACCAAACGAATTATATCCCATCTCACCACCTTGGACATTCCACGTCATTGCTAAAATTATTAAAACACAAAGTATTGATAGTTGAACTTTAAATGCCGGAAAAATAAATGGAGCAATCAACCCAAAAATCAAAATTGATAAATAAATTATTAAATTTTTATTTATCATTTTAAATACTCTCTTTTCTTAGAAAGTTTAAATCTTCTATAAACAAGGATTAAAACTAATAATAAAAATACTGAGCCTATTCTAAACTCTGTACCAAGAATATAGTCTGCAAATTCTTCAAAAACTCCAAGTCCCATTCCAGATAATGCTACACCTGGTAGATTTCCTAATCCTGCAACAATTACGATCATGAATGATCTGATTGTGTAAGGTAAACCCATATAAGGATGTATTGTAAATGTTATTGATATTAAAGCCCCAGCAACACCACAAAGGGCTGCATTTATACCAAAAGTAGCAGCATAAACTTTTTCAGTATCGACACCTAAAATCTTTGCTGCTCTTGCATTCTGGGCTGTTGCCCTGATCGCTCGTCCAAGTTTAGATTTTTTCATATAAATCACTAAACAAATTGCAAAAACAATACTTACAAATGCAGAAAATATTTTCGAATTTGGTAGAACAACATTGCTATCGAATAAAAAAGTTGTTCCATAACCTGAATTAGCAAGTACTACGTCCGCAC
>QCKR01000015.1 GCA_003215185.1 Pelagibacteraceae bacterium AG-410-D23 | reverse complement strand
AATAGTAGATTAAACCAAACAAATCATAACTTAAAAAAGAAATTTGGTTAGGTAATTCATGATAAACTTCTTTATATTCATCGATGAATTTATTGAAATTTTCTTTATTAATCGAAGGAAAATATATTGGTTGTAAGCTTGTTTCATTTAATAAAGAATGATCAAACCATTGATTTAAAGTTATATAATAAATTCTTTCTGGTGAAACATCAGTATATAATAATGATGTAGCAACACTTTTTAAACTTTCATCGAAATCAGAAATAATAACAGAATCAAAATTAATACCACCCAAAGTATCTTTTTTTTTTAATTCTTCTATTTTTTTTTCTTTATTGTTTTCATCAGACTCTTCGAGTCTTTTTATCTCATCTTGAAGATTTTGTTTTCTTTGAGAATATCTTGTAATTTTTTCAATTTGTTTAGTTAATAAAGTAGGATCCGAGTCATAAACATGAACATATTTCACTTTTATTTTTGATAGAGAAATTGCATTTTCAATTTCTTCCTTAAAATCCGAATTTGGAATTAAAAAAAAAGTTTTATTAATATTATGTAATTTTAGAAATTTACTTATAGCACGTAACTGTGATTCAGCATTTATCCCCGCACTAATAATATTATTAGAATTTTTTGTAGTTTTATTAGTAAGTGAAATAAAAAAAATGTCTTTTAATTCATCCAGATAAATTAGATTTTTATTAAAAACTGGTCCAATAATTATTTTAACATTTTTTGAACCAAGCTCTTTTGCAACTTTTAAAGTTTCTACAGGGTTACCCTTCGTATCTCTTGGCAATACTTCTATATTTGAGCTGTCAATTTTATTTACAGCGAGCCTTATGGACTGAATTATAGATTTTCCAATCTCTTTATCTTTTCCTGTCAGTGGCACTAACAAACCAATTTTAATTTTTTCTGATGCAAGAACATTTTGGCAGTTAATTGTTAAAATTAATGTAATTATAATTATTATTTTAAAAGATATTTTCATTTTTAATGTTAATAATATAATAGTTAAATTTTAATGATTCCACTCTCTGACATAAAAAAAAATAAGTATAATGATGGTTTGTATGTAGTTTCAACACCTATTGGAAATCTTAGTGATATTACTTTAAGGGCTTTACATGTGTTTTCCATTTCAGAGGTTATTCTTTGTGAAGATACAAGGATTTCAAAAAAATTGTTTGATAGATATAAGATTAGGGCCAACCTTATTTCCAATCACAAATTTAATGAAAAAAAAAATGTAGATAAAATTATCAAAATATTGAAATCGAAAAAAATAATTTCTTTAGTATCCGATGCCGGAACACCGGGAATTTCAGATCCAGGAAAAATAATAATTAATGAGTGTATTAAAAATAAAATTAATGTATATCCAATACCTGGTGCGTCAGCAGTAACAGCGGCGGTTTCTGTAAGTGGTTTTGATGAAAAATATTTTTTTTATGGTTTCTTTCCAGAAAAAAAAAAAAATCTTGAAAAAGATTTTAATATACTTTCAAAGCTAGATTGTTCAGTTGTTTTTTTTATTTCTCCAAAAAAAATTAATAAGAATATTGAATATATTAAAGAGTTTTTTTCTGGAAGAAAAATTTTGATTTGTAGAGAAATATCAAAAGTTTATGAAGAATATCTAAGAATTAATGTTGATGATCTTATAAATTATACAAAAATTCCTAAAGGTGAATTAACTTTGGTAATTTCAGAAAAACTAGACAGGAAAAAATATTCGAAAAATTTAAGCGAATCGGATAAAAAAAACATCAATAAAATGATTAAAAATTCTAGCATAAAAGATATAGTAAATTTTATAAACAAAGATAAAGAAATTTCAAAAAAAATAATTTATGATTATTGTTTAAGTTTAAAAAAATGAAATTAAAATTTTTAAACATTTTTTTTATATTACTATTTTTAAGTAGTTGTGTTGGTGTTTCTTCTACAGGAATTTTTGGCACGGGTGTGACAGTTGCACTAGATCCAAGAACTATAGGTACGCAAGTAGATGACTCAATAATGGATAAAAGCTTAACCACACGCCTAGCTTTATCTGATAAATCTTATTTAATATCAGTCAATGCAAAAGTTTTGGATGGTAGAATATTTTTAACAGGAAAGGTAGATACTCCAGAAGAAAAATTACAAATAACAAAAATGGCTTGGGAAACAAAGGGAGCTAGATCTGTTAAAAATGATATTAAAATAAAAGAAAAATTTAATTTTAAACAATCTACAAAAGATTTATTAATAACTTCGCAGTTGCGAAGTGCTTTAATAATATCTAAGCAAATTAAATCTGCTAACTATAATATTGATACATACAAGAAAAAAATCTACATATATGGTATAGCATTAACCAAAGATGAAAGAAAAGAAGTGATTAGCGAGGCTAAACAAATTCTAGACGTTGAAGATGTTATTGCAAGTATTTTATTAGTAGATGATTTAAGAGTTCAAAAAAACTAATTTTTTTTATTATAATCAATTACACCAGCAGAATAAGCTGCAACAGAAGCTAAATTTAAAATATCTGAAGTTGAAGATCTTAAGGGAGCAATTTCTATTGCTTGCCCAAGTCCGATTAATAAAGGACCAATAACTTTCGCACCACCTAAAGTTTTCATAATTTTATAAGATATAGCTGCACTATGTTGTCCGGGCATAATTAATACATTAGCATTTCCAACTATTTCTGAAAAAGGATATAGCTCTCTATATTCGTCACTTAATGCTACATCTGGCTGCATATCTCCATCAAATTTAAAATCTACTTTCATATCTTTTAAAATTTCAACAGCTTCTCTAATATGTTTGGTTCTGCTGGTTATTGGTTGACCAAATGTAGAATGGGATAAAAAAGCAATTTTTGGATCAAAACCAAAAAGTCTTACAACTCTTGCTGAGGATTTAGCAATTTCAGCAAGTTGTTTAGAGGTAGGATATTCATGAACAGTTGTATCAGCGATAAATACAGTTTTACCTTTATTAACTACCATATTTAAACCAAACATTATTTCTCCTGGTCTAGCTTCTATTACTCTTGTAATTTTTTTTAATGAAGAAGAATATCTTCTGGTATTACCCGTTACCATAGCATCTGCATCACCACATTGAACCATACAAGATGCCCAAACTACTCTATCATTTCTTACCATTTTATCACAGTCTCTTTCTAAAAGACCTTCTTCTCTATGAAGTTTTTTAAAAATAAAATTTACATATTTTTCTCTTAAAATTTTGTCTTTGGAATTAACAATTTCTATATTAAAATTTTCACTATAACCAATTTCTTTCAATTTTTTTTTTACTATTTCTTCTTTTGCGACAATTATAGGAATTCCTAAACCACTATTTTTAAATGATATTGCAGCTTTTAAATTATTTTCATCTTCACCATCTGCAAATACAACTTTTTTTTGATTTTTTTTAATTTGCGAATTAATACCCTGCATAATAGTTACAGAAGGATCTAATCTTTGTTTTAGTTGCTCTGAATAAATATCAAAATTTTCAATATTTTTTCTTGCTACTCCACTTTTTATAGCAGCTTTAGCTACAGCAACAGGAATTACACTAATTAATCTTGGGTCGAATGTTGATGGGATAATATAATTTTTTCCATATTTAGGTCTATCTCCACCCATAGCAGCTGCTACTTCGTCTGGCACTCTTTCTCTAGCTAAAGATGCAATTGCATTTGCTGCAGCAACCTTCATTTCTTCATTGATTATTTTTGCTCTTACATCTAAGGCTCCTCTAAAAATATATGGAAAGCCAATTAAATTATTTACTTGATTTGGATAATCAGATCTTCCAGTTGCCATAATCACATCATCTCTTACTTCTTCAACTTCTTCAGGAGTAATTTCTGGATTTGGATTTGCACATGCAAAAATTATTGGATTTTTTGCCATTTTTTTAACCATTTCCTTTTTTAAGATTCCAGCAGAAGATAGTCCTAGAAAGACATCAGCATTTTTTATTGCATCACTCAATGATCTATCATTTGTTTTAATTGCATAATTAGATTTCCATTTATTTAGATCATTTCTACCACTATGTATTACGCCTTTTCTATCCAACATTATAATATTTTTTTTTGATACACCTCTATTTATAAATAAATTGGTGCATGCCATAGCAGATGCTCCAGCACCATTCACTACTACTTTAATTTTTTTTATATTTTTTTTTGTTAAGTCGACCGCATTTAATAATGCTGCACAAGTAATAATAGCAGTACCATGTTGATCGTCGTGAAATACAGGAATATCTAAAAGTTTTTTTAATTTTTCTTCAATTATGAAACAATCTGGTGCTGCAATATCTTCCAAATTTATTCCCCCAAAACTTTTTGAAAAATTTTTAATACTATTTATTATTTCATTTGAGTCTGAAGAATCTATTTCAAGATCTATTGCATCTATATCTGCAAATCTTTTAAATAAAACTGCTTTTCCCTCCATAACTGGTTTTGAGGCAAGTGCTCCTAAATTTCCTAAACCTAGAATTGCTGAACCATTACTTATAACAGCAACCAAATTTCCTTTTGTTGTGTAATCATAAGCCTTCTCAGGATTTTTAGATATTTCTTTAACTGGTGCAGCCACTCCTGGAGAGTAAGCTAAAGCTAAGTCTCTTTTAGTTGTAACTGGTTTTGATGAAATTATCTCAATCTTGCCAGATTTATTATTATTATGAAAATCTAAAGCTTCTTTATCAGTGTAATGATCAATTTTATTTTTTTTCATTTAATGTAATAAGGTATACAATTGAAGCGATTTTAAGACTAATATGATTTATGAACTTACTTAAGTCAACAACCACATTTAGTTTTTTTACAATAATAAGTAGAATACTTGGTTATGTAAGAGATATATTGATAGCAATATTTCTTGGATCTGGACCACTAGCAGATGCCTTTTTTGTTGCGTTTAGAATTCCAAATACATTTAGAAGATTATTTTCGGAAGGAACTTTCAATGCTGCTTTTGTTCCAAGTTATGCCACTGAATTAGCTAATGGAAGAGATCAATCTGAAAAATTTGCAACAAATGTATTTAGTTTATTAATTTTATCTTTATTTTTTTTAGTTTTAATTATTGAAATATTTATGCCTGCATTTGTATTTATTATTGCACCCGGATTCAGTGGAACTGAAGATAAAATGAATATGGCAATTAACTTAACAAGAATAACTTTTCCATTTTTGTTTTTTGTTAGTTTATCATCTTTTTTTTCAGCAATATTAAATTCTCATAATAGATTTGCAGCCGCTGCTGCAGCACCAGTAATTTTAAATATTTTATTAATATCTGTTTTGCTTTTAGGAAATATTTTACGTGACGAACTTGTATATTATTTATCATATGCAGTAACCGTCGCCGGAATAGTTCAATTTGTTTATTTATATTTTTATGTAAAAAAATTTTATTCACCAAAATTTTTATTTAAAATTTCATTAGATGATAAAGTTAAAAAGTTCTTTTCTAAATTATTACCAAGTATTTTTTCATCCGGAGTAACACAAATAAATATTTTAATAGGAACAATTATTGCATCTTTTCAAGCAAGTGCTGTTTCTTATCTATACTATGCAGATAGAATTTATCAGATAAATCTTGCAATAGCAGGAATTGCAATTGGTACTGTTGTTTTGCCTCAACTATCAAAATTAATTGAATTAAAAAATAAATCAGAAATTGAATCAATTCAAAACAAAGCTTTAGAACTCAGCTTATTTTTAAGCATACCTGCAACGGTCGCTTTAATTATTGCATCAAATCAAATTGTTTCAGCTTTATTTGGATATGGTTCTTTTTCTGAAATGAGTGTTAAAAATTCAGCAATAGCATTATACTTTTTTGCTTTTGGATTACCGGCATTTTCTTTAATAAAAATCTTTTCAAGTTTCTTTTTTGCACGACATGATACAAAAACACCTTTTTATATTTCTTTGTTTTCTGTTGTATTAAATATAATTATAAGCGTTTCATTATTTTCTAAAATTGGATTTATAATTATACCAATTTCTACCTCTATATCTTCATGGTTTAATGCAATAGCTTTATATATTTTTTCTAGAAAGAGAAATTATTTTACTTTTAATAATATTTTTTTATTTAGATTTCCTAGGATATTATTCTCTTCTTTAATAATGGGACTTATTTTTTATTATTTATTAGGTAACTTTAGTGAAAATTTACTTTATTCAGAAAATTTTAAATTTATTTATCTTTTATTAACTATATTAATAACATTAATTTGTTATGTCTTTGTATCAATAGCTACTAAAGCTTTTAAATTAAGTGATATTAAATTAAACTATAAGCAATAATGAAAAAAAAAATTTTTTCAGGTGTACAACCTACAGGAAATTTACATCTTGGAAATTATATTGGTGCAATAAAAAATTTTGTAAGTCTCCAAAACGACAAAAATAACGAATGTGTATATTGTGTGGTAGATTTACATGCCATTACTGTAAAACAAGATCCAAAAATATTAAAAAATAATATTAGAGAAACAACAGCAGCTTTTTTAGCAAGCGGACTAGATAGTAAAAAAAGTATTATATTTAATCAATCAATGGTTTCTGCGCATTCAGAAGGATCGTGGATACTTAGTTGCGTTGCAAGAATGGGATGGCTTAACAGAATGACTCAATTTAAAGAGAAAGCAGGAAAGGATAAAGAAAAAGCCAGCGTAGGATTGTATATTTATCCAATTTTAATGGCAGCTGATATTCTTTTATATGACTCAACTCATGTGCCTGTAGGAGAGGATCAAAAACAACATTTAGAATTATCACGTGATATTGCTCAAAAGTTTAATCTAGAATTTAATGAGCCTGATTTTTTTATAGCACCCGAACCTTTAATACAAAAAAATTTTGCAAGAATAATGAGTTTGAAAGATGGAAGTAAAAAAATGAGTAAATCAGATCCATCAGATTTAAGTAGGATTAATTTAAATGATAGTAAAGATGAAATTATAAATAAAATAAAAAAAGCTAAAACTGATACGCAACCATTACCTGATGATGAAAAAAATTTGAGAGAAAGACCAGAAGCAGAAAATCTATTAGGTATTTATTCAAGTCTAAATAATCAAAGTTTTAAAGATACTATAAATGAATTTTCAGGAAAAAATTTTTCAGAATTTAAAAATAATTTATCAGAATTGATTGTTGAAAAAATTTCACCTATTTCAAATGAGATAAATAAATTATTAAAAGATAATAGTTTTATTGATGGTGTTCTTAGAGAAGGAGCAGAGAAAGCAAGCAAAATTACTACAAGAAAAATAAATGAAATGAAAAAAATTATAGGTTTTTAATTATATATTATCTTTAAATTTTTTTTGTTTTTGTTATATATTAATTATGTTTATTCAAACTCAAAATACTCCGAATCCTAACTCATTGAAATTTTTGCCTGGCGAAATAGTTTCAAATAGTGGTTCTTATGAAATAAAAAAGAAAGAAGAATCCAACAATGATTTGGTTAGAAATATTCTTTCTATTAATGGTGTAACAGGAATATTTTTGGGAAAAGATTTTATTTCAGTAAACAAAGAAGATAATGTCAATTGGGAAGATGTAAAACATATAGTGATATCTTTAATAAATGAGTTTTATCAATCTGGAAAAAAATATGTAATTGATAATGATATAAATGAAATAGAATCAAATGATAATTTAGCAGAAATTGAAAAAAAAATAATTAATATTTTAGATACTAAAATTAGACCTGCAGTTGCAAGAGATGGAGGTGACATAAAATTTGAAAAATTTAATGATGGTATAGTAACTGTTACACTCCAAGGAAGTTGTTCAGGTTGTCCAAGCTCTACAATGACTTTGAAGCAAGGAGTACAAAATATGTTATGTCACTATATTCCAGAAGTTAAAGATGTAGTAGCAATTTAAAATAAATATGAAAAAAAAAAATTTTACAATTTTTGAAATAAAAAAATTTTTAAAGAAAAAAGATTTTTTATTATTAGAAAAAAATATTTTAAAATTTAAAAAAGAATCTTATAACTCTACAAGAAGTTTATATTATACATTTATTATTAGCTTAGTTGTTATTGGCTTATTTTTTTCAATACCAACAATAGTAATTTTTAAAAATCAAATATTCTATAAATCAGAAGAAGTAAAAAATAACTCAAAAATTAACTTAGAAAAAGTTTTAAATGGGGAATCGATAGGTGATGAACAGGAAGAAGAAATAGATAGTGCTCTAGTTTTTGAAGATATATTTGAATATGAAAATATTCCAACTGATACTGTAAGACTTAATGCTTCAACTGTAAAACAGTTATTTAAGGATACAAAATATAATTTAAAAGAAGTAAGAAAAAATAAATTAGTTAAACCAATTAAAATTCTTCTTTTGCCAGATGATATTAAAAAAATAGAAAGCTCAGAAGAAAAAAAAGAACTTTTTATCCAGATTGTATTACCTTTCATTTTAGAAGAAAATAATGAAATAATATCAAGTAGAAAAAAATTATTTAGTATTTTAAACAAAAGTAATAACACAGAAGCAGAAAAAAAATGGTTAAACATGAAATTTAAACAGTATGGTGTTAAAAAAAATGATGTTTTTACTCTTAAAACCAGGATGGATATTATTCCTGCATCATTAGCAATTGCACAAGCTGCTAAAGAAACTGGATGGGGAACTTCAAGATTTGCAGTTGAAGGTAATGCTTTATTTGGTCAATGGACATATAGTGGCGATGGTTTAAAACCACTAGCTGCTGATAGTAATAAGACACATAAAGTAATGAAGTTTAGTATAATAAAGGCATCAATCAAAGCTTATCAAAGAAATTTAAATACTCATTCAAGCTATATAAAATTTAGAAAAGCAAGAGCAATAATGAGAGATAATGATGAAAATTTGAATAGTATAGCGTTGGCTAATTATTTAGATGAATATGCAGAAACAGGAAAAGAGTATACAAAAATTCTTATAAAAATAATTAAACAAAATGAATTAACTGACTTTGATGATGTAAAACTATTACCAACAAGTATTAAATTAAAGAGTTTAATTTAATTTTCTTTAAGTGTGAATTGAATACCAAACCATCTCCATCCATGCTCGTCATTTAATGAACAGTTTATTCTGCCTCTCCTAAATAAAAATTTTTCTCTAAAATTTATTATCATTTTATTACCATTGAATTGTATATTTGGTTTATCCCATTTGTTTCCTTCATTTGAAAAACAACTGATTTTATTTATATTTTTTTGTTCATTAAAAAAAGTAACTATCAATTCTGGTGGATTATTATTATTTTCTAAAAATTTATTTTCAGGTATTAATTTTTTATATTGAAGAGGCAACATATTAATTAAAAACTTAAATCTTTTTAAATCACCATATTTTTCATTAATTGGAAATCTAGGTAATTCTAATTTATCTTTGTTAAAATCTATTACTCCTGAATGTTGCCCAAATGCATATTTAAAAAACTTAGCTATATATTTTTTTTGATTTAAACTATATTCACCAAATGGATATGAAAAAAATATTGGATTATAACCTATATTTTCTTTGAAAATTTTTATCGATTGATCAATATCATTTTTAAATTTTTTGAAATTGTAGGTAACCAAATAATCATGAGAATGTGAGTGATTGCCTATAAAAGCAAAATCTTCTTTTTCAACTTCTTTTATTTGATCCCAGGTCATGTAGCCATTTTTCCCAATTGGTTCAGTTGAAACAAATAATATAAAAGGAATTTTATGCATTTTTAGGAAAGGCCAGGCATGCTCATAAAAAGAGCTAAAAGCATCATCAATTGTAATCAAAATTTTTTTATTTGATTTAGGTTTATCAAATTCAATATCAAATTTTTTAGGATTATAAAATTTGTAGTTTTTTTTTTTAATTATATCAATATGCTTTTTAAAAATATCCATTTTAATGTTTGTAGATGGATATTTATTTTCATTAAATCTGTGGTACATTAATGAAAGTGTTCCAAAATCTTCAAAATATGTTTTGTTATTATTTGCTTTTGCATTAGAATTTATGATGATAAAAATAAAAATGAAAAATCTAATTATTGATGCTGCAGCTGATAAAATTTTTTTTAAAATCATAACTGATGATAAATCATATACTAGTGAATATCCGAACAGTAGAGAAAATTTTGACAAGTTTTCTATATTACTTTATAAATTTTTAAACAAAAATAAGACAAATATTAGCGAAATAAATAATATATTTATTAATCAAGGACCAGGCAAGTTTTCAGGGATTAGGGCTTCAATAGCTGTTGCAAAAGCTTTATCTATTACAAATAAATTAAATTTGTTCGGATTTAATTTAAATGATTTAAAAGATAATAATTATGTGAATATTATTGATTTATATAAAAAAGGAAGGTTAACAAAAAATTTGATTAAACCATCATATTAGAGTTAAAATAAGCAATGCAGGATTCAATAGAACAAAAATGTATTAAAAAAGGTGTAAAGCTAACTGATCAAAGAAAAATTATTGCAAAAGTAATGTCAGAAGCTCACGATCATCCTGATGTAGATGAGCTTTATAAAAGAGTTTCATCAATAGACCCTAAAATAAGTATTGCCACAGTTTACAGAACAGTAAAATTATTTGAAGAAGTTGGAATTTTAACCAAACATGAATTTAAAGGTAGTAAAGCGAGATACGAAGAGATTAATGAAGGACATCATGATCACTTAATTGATCTTAAATCAGGAGAAATAATAGAATTTGTTGATTACGAAATTGAAAAATTACAAAAAAAAGTAGCAGATAAATATGGATATACTTTGGTAGATCATAAACTTGAATTATATGGAGTAAAAAAAAAATCCTAATTTAATGAACAAAAAAGTTTTCATAAAAACATTTGGTTGTCAAATGAATGAGTACGACTCAAATAGAATATATGAAAGTGTTGCTAAAATAGGTTTTGAAAAAACCGAAATACTTAATGAAACAAATTGTTATATTTTAAATACTTGCCACATTAGAGATAAAGCAAAAGAAAAAGTTTATCATGAGATAGGTAGAGTAAAAAAAAATTTTAAGTTTAAGAAAAAACCACTAGTAATTATAGCAGGTTGTGTAGCACAAGCTGAAAATAGAGAAATGATTAAGAGAGAACCTTATATTGATATAGTTATTGGACCTCAATCCTATCACAAATTAAATGATGCAATCTTAAAAAATATAAGAAAAAAAGAAAGAGAAGAGGAAACAGATTTTGATACTTTATTAAAGTTTGATTATTTTGATAAAATTAAGAATAGTGATAATAAAATTTCTTCTTATTTAACAATTCAAGAAGGTTGTGATAAATTTTGTAAATTTTGTGTGGTTCCTTTCACAAGAGGACCTGAATATTCCAGATCTTTTTATAAAATTATTGATGAAGCTAAACAATTGATAAAAAATGGAACAAGAGAAATAACTCTTTTAGGGCAGAATGTGAATGCATATAACTATAAAGAGGAACATAAACATTTCAAATTATCTGATATAATAATGGAACTTGATAATTTGCCTAAAATTAAAAGGATAAGATATACAACTTCTCATCCTATAGATATGTCAGAAGATTTAATTGAATGTTATACTAAGAGTAAAAAGTTAGTTCCTTTTGTACACTTACCAATTCAAAGTGGCTCTAATAAAATTTTAAAATTAATGAACAGAAAACATACAGTAGAAAATTATCTATCAACTTATTTGAAATTAAAAAAAATTAATTCAAAAATTGAGTTTTCAAGTGATTTTATAATTGCTTATCCTGGAGAAACAGAAAAGGATTTTTATTGTACTATGGATTTGGTCAAAAGAATAAAATTTATAAATTCCTATTCATTTATTTTTAGTCCAAGACCTGGAACAGCTGCATCAAGTTTAAAATTAATCGATCAAAAAATTGCGAAAAAAAGACTAAAATTAATACAAGAAGAATTATTTGCACACCAAAAATTTAAAAATAAAATGACTGAAAATAAAATTGTAAATGTATTGGTAGAGAATAAAATTAGTGACCAAAGTAAATTTTTTGGAAGAACAGAATATATGACGCCAGTTATATTTGAATCAGAAAAAAGTGTTGAAGGAGAAATAGTCCCAGTATTAATTAAGAAATCCAACCAAAATAACTTATTTGGTGAAATAAAATTAAGCAAAAACATAGAAGCAGCATAAATTGAGTAAACAATATTTAAAAAAAATAAGTTCTGCTTTAAAGTTTGTTTATTCAGATAATGATGCCATAAGCGCAATATTTCAAAGGAATGATATACTAATGGGAGTGGTTGGAGAATTTAATTCAAATCTTAAAGAATTAGAAAAAATAACAAATACAAAAATATACTCCAGAGGTAATTCTATTTTAATTAAAGGAAATAGAAAAAAAAACGAAATTGTTAAAAATGCAATATATTTTTTAGCTGAACAGTTTATAAACAATGGATCAATTGAAAAAAAAGATGTAATTTCTTCTATAAATAAATTTATGATTGAAGAAACAAATAATAAATCAAGCCAAAATGTTGAGTATATCATTAAAACTCCAAAAAAATCAGTTATTCCAAGATCTATAAGACAAAAAAATTATGTTAGAGCTTTAAAAGAAAGCGATATTGTAATTTCAACTGGACCAGCTGGTACGGGAAAAACTTTTTTAGCAGTTGCTATTGCATTAACAATGCTATTAGAAAAAAAGATTGAAAAAATAATTTTATCAAGACCGGCGGTTGAGGCTGGAGAGAGATTGGGTTTTTTACCAGGCGATATGAGAGAAAAAGTAGATCCATATCTTAGACCCTTATATGATTCTTTATATGATTTATTAGATTTTGAAAAAATTCAAAAAAGAATTGAAATAGGAGATATAGAGATTGCGCCTTTAGCTTTTATGAGAGGAAGAACATTAAAAAATTCATTTGCAATTTTGGATGAAGCACAAAATGCAACAGATACTCAGATAAAAATGTTTTTAACTAGAATTGGAGAAAACTCAAAAATAGTTATTAATGGAGATCCAACGCAAATAGATTTGCCTAACAAAAATCTATCAGGTCTTAATAGATCAAAAAAATTACTTGGACATTTAAAAGAAATTTCAGTTATAGATTTTGATCATTCTGATGTAGTAAGACATCCTCTTGTTACAAAAATAGTTAAGGCGTATTCAGATCAAAATAATGACTAATATTAATGTTGTTTTAGATCATTATCTTTGGAAAAAAAAAATTAGTAGCCCAAATAGATATATAAAAAAAAAAATAAATAAATTAAATAAGATTAATTTTTTTAAAAAAAAATCAAAAAATTATACAATTTTTTTAACTAGCAGTAAAAAAATGAAAGAGCTTAACAAAAAATTTAGAAATAAAAATAAATCAACTGACGTACTTTCATTTCCTTTTAATAATAAAATAAGTAATAATAAAAATATATATTTGGGTGATATTGCGATAAGTTATGAAATTATAAATTTAAGATCAAAAAAATCAAATTTTTTTTTAGAATTTGATAAAATGTGGATACATGGATATCTACATTTATTGGGCTATAATCATAAAAGAAAAAAAGATTTTATTAAGATGTGGAAATTAGAAAATTTAATATTAAAATATTTTTATAAAAAAAAGAAAAAAAATTAAAAAATGTATTATAATTTTTTACCTTTTTTATTAGGTGTTATTACATCATTTAGTTTGCCACCTTATAATTTTTTATTATTAAATTTTTTAACTTTCCCAACACTTTTTTTAATTTTAGTTAATAATAAAAAACAAACCAACTCATCTTGGTCAAGTTTTAAAATTGGATGGTTTTTTGGCATTGGCTATTTTATTTCTAATATATATTGGATAGTTTATTCACTTACTTTTGATGAAATTTTCAAATTTATTATACCATTTGCATTAATAATAATTCCTTCATTTTTAGGTTTATTCTATGGGTTAATAACTTTATTGTCTTCAAAATTTAAATTAGAAAAAAATTTTTCATCTATTCTAATTTTTTCTTTGACTTTTGCGATAATTGAATTTTTTAGAGGATTTATACTCGGAGGTTTTCCATGGAATTTAATTGTATATAGTTTAACTAATTTTCTAGAATCTTTGCAAATATTATCTATTACAGGAACATATTCTCTAAACTTAATATGTATTACCTTTTTCTTACTGCCTTTGATGCTTATATTTAAAAAAAGTATAAGATTTAAAATTTTATTAACAACTTTTATTTTAATTACATTAATTTTTAATCAATTATATGGTTATTGGAAAATAAAAACAGATGAAAAATATTATAGTGAGTTTAATGATTTAATAATAAAAATAATTTCACCTAAAATATCTATTGATAGATTTTTTGATTCTAATGAAGATCTGACTATAATTGAAGAAATAGTTAAACTTAGCAATCCTAATGATGCACAAAAAACTATATTTGTTTTTCCAGAGGGAGCTTTATCTGGATTTGATTTTGAAAGTTTGAAATACTTTAAAGAAATATTTATAAATAATTATTCTAAAAATCATAAAATTATTATGGGAATTAACACTGTGAGAAATAATAACAATTATAATTCTATGGTTGTTTTGGATAATCAATTAAATTTACTTAGCGAATATAATAAAATTAAACTTGTACCTTTTGGTGAATTTTTACCATTAGAAAAATTTTTAAAAAAATTTGGATTAAAAAAAATTACAGAAGGATACGAGCCATTTAATGCTGGAGAATTAAGAAAGCAAATAAATGTTAAAAATACAAATTTTAGTTTTATACCTTTAATTTGTTATGAAATTATATATTCAGGAAAAATAGGAAAAAATTTTAATGATATTAATTTTATTGTAAATATATCCGAAGATGGCTGGTTTGGAGATTCTATTGGGCCACATCAACATTTTTCACATTCTATTTTTAGAGCTATTGAAGAAGGAAAAAATATAATTAGATCAGCAAATAATGGTATATCTGCATATATTGATGGCAATGGTATTATAATTGCAAAGCTTGAGTCAACTCAGAGGGGAGTTATAGAAGTAAACAAGTACAAAAAAATAAATGAAACTATTTTTTCTAAATTTGGCAATAAGTTGTTCTTTTATTTTATTCTTTTTTATATTAGTTTGATTTTTTTAAATTATAAAAAAAGAGAGAGGTTATGAAAAAAGATTTTTTATTTACAAGTGAGTCAGTTTCAGAAGGACACCCAGATAAAGTATGTGACAGAATTTCGGATATGGTTGTTGATACTTATTTAAACTTAGAACCACAAGCAAGAGTAGCTTGTGAAACATTAACCACTACAAATAAAGTTGTTTTAGCTGGTGAAACACGTGGTCCAAATATTAATAAAGATGAATTAATTTCTAAAGTAAGAAATTGTATAAAAGATATTGGTTATGACCAAGAAGGTTTTAGTTGGAGAGATGCTACGAAGATTGATCTTCATTTACATTCTCAATCAGCAGATATTGCAATGGGTGTAGACTCATCTGGTAATAAAGATGAGGGTGCAGGAGACCAAGGAATAATGTTTGGTTATGCTTGCAATGAAACAGACGTTTTAATGCCCGCTCCAATTCATTACTCCCATAAAATTTTAAGACTTATGGCTGAAGATAGAAAATCTGGAAAATTAAAAAGTATTGAGCCAGACTCAAAAAGTCAAATTACTATTGAGTATAAAGATGGAAAGCCTTCATCAGTTAAATCTGTTGTTATATCGACGCAGCATTCAGCAGATGTTAATCAATCTCAAGTTCGAGAACTTGTTAAACCTTATATTGAAAGGTCTATTCCAAAAAATCTTATAAATGGTTTAGATGATACAGAAATTTATATAAATCCAACTGGCAATTTTGTTATAGGTGGACCAGATGGAGATAGTGGATTGACAGGTAGAAAAATTATTGTCGATACTTATGGAGGCGCAGCACCACATGGAGGAGGAGCTTTTTCAGGAAAAGATCCAACCAAAGTAGATAGATCAGCGGCATATGCCTCAAGATATTTAGCAAAAAATATTGTTGCTTCAAAAATTGCAGATAAATGTTTAATTCAATTAGCTTATGCAATTGGAGTTTCTAAACCACTTTCAATTTATGTAGATCTTTTTGACAACGATGAGGAAAAAAATAAGCATGTAGAAAAATTAATTAATGAAAATTTTGATTTAAGTCCTAGAGGAATTAGAGAGATGTTGGGATTAAATAAACCAATATACTCAAAAACAGCTGCTTATGGACATTTTGGTAGAGAACCAGAGCCAGATGGCTCTTTTTCTTGGGAGAAAACAGATAAAAAGGGTATTTTTACTAAGTAAAAAGTTGAAAATTTAAAAAAAATAAATATATTCAAGTCACATTGTTGAAATTTCAAAATGGGCCTCGGCCCATTTTTTTTTGGAGCAGAAGAAAATATGTTAAATAAAAGAGCTGATAAATTAGAATTGTTAAGAATAGCGGAAGCTGTTGCTTTAGAAAAATCTATAGATAAAGAGCTAATTATAGACTCAATGGAGACAGGTATAGCTAAAGCAGCAAAATCTAAATTTGGCCAAGAAAACGAAATCAAAGTTGAAATAAATAGGGACAATGGAGATATTGGAATTTTCAGAAAATTAACTATTGTCGAAAATCCTGAAAATTTAAGCACTGAAATAAGTTTAAAGGAAGCTGTTAAATTAAACGAGAGTAATGAAAGTAAAAAAATTGGAGATGAAATACTTCAGCCATTACCATCATTTGATTTTGGCAGAATCGCTGCTCAAACTGCTAAACAAGTTATAAGTTTTAATGTTCGAGAAGCAGAAAGACAACGTCAATTTAATGATTTTATTGATAAAAAAGAATCTATTTTAAGTGGTATTGTAAAACGTTTAGAGTTCGGAAATGTAATAGTAGATCTTGGAAAAGCAGAAGCAATAATTCAAAAAAATGAAATGATTCCAAGAGAAAACATTAAAGCTGGAGATCGTATTAAAGCTTATTGCTATGACGTAAGAAGAGAGACTAGAGGACAACAAATATTTTTATCAAGAGCTCATCCAAAGTTTATGGAAAAGCTGTTTGTTCAAGAGGTTCCAGAAATATATGACAATCTAATTGAAATTAAATCATCAGCACGTGATCCAGGAAGTAGAGCAAAAATATGTGTTAAGGCAATAGATACCTCTTTAGATCCTGTTGGCGCTTGTGTTGGCATGAGAGGTAGTAGGGTTCAGGCAGTAGTAAATGAACTACAAGGAGAAAAAATAGATATTGTAAATTGGTCTGAAGATCCGGCTATTGTAGTTGCTAATGCTTTGTCACCAGCAGAAGTTCAAAGAGTAAATGTTGATAATGATGCAAAGAAGTTAGATGTTATCTTAACAGAAGAAAATTTAAGTAAAGCAATTGGAAGAAGAGGTCAAAATGTACGTTTAGCAACAAAGTTACTAAATTACGAAATTAATATAATGACTGATCAAGAAGATTCAGAAAGAAGACAAATAGAATTTAAGGAAAAAACAGATAATTTTGTAAAAAATTTAGAATTAGACGAAACTCTTGGTCAATTACTTGTTGCAGAAGGCTTTTCAACAATAGATGATATAAAGGATAGTACACCTGAAACACTTACAAAAATAGAAGGTATAGAAGAAGAAACATCACTAGCTTTAATTGAAAGAGCAAAAGAATTTTATAAAAAAGATCAAGAAGAAATTTCTAAAAGAATTAAAGACTTGGGTCTTGAAAATGAACTAATAAATCATGAAGGGCTTACACCCGGCATGTTAGTAACTCTTGGAGAACAAAAAATTTTAAAACTTTCTGATTTTGCTGACTTAGCTTCTGATGAACTAACAGGTAGTTATGATATTATAAAGGGTGAGAGAATAAAAATAAAAGGTTATTTGGAAGAATTTGCTTTATCTAAAGTCGAAGCAGACGAGCTTATAATGTCAGCTAGAAATAAAATTTATAAAGATTGAGTAATGATATATGGAAAACAAAAAAACGAAATTAACAATATCTGGGAATACAAAAAAACCGATTAAAAATATTGAATTAGCCAAAAACCAAAATAAAAATTCAGTAATTATAGAAAAGAAATCAGGAAAATTTGGTGGTAGAGGTTTTTTTAATAAATCTGCTAACCAAAATACTGGTTTTAGAGATAAAAAATCTTTACCTAAAAAAACTTCAAATTTTTTTAAACCGACAGCTCCAAGAAGCAATGATTATGAGAAACGTAAACTTGCAGAGCAAAGAGCTACAAGAAGGCTAAAAGATGATACCGGTTCTAAAGAGACAAAAGGAAAAATTGGTTCAAAAAAAAGAGAGTTAAAACTTACAGTTTCGAGAGCATTAAGTGATCAGATTGAAGAAAGATCAAGAAGTTTAGCTTCTTTAAAAAGACAAAAACAAAAAGAAAATAAAGACTTAAAAAAAGATAATTTAAAAGAAAATTTTAAGCCAGTTAAAAGAGACGTAAAAATTCCAGAATCAATTACCGTAAGAGATTTAGCAAATAGAATGGCAGAACAGTCTAGCAGTATTATAAAACATTTATTTGGAATGGGAGTAACTGTAACAATAAATCAAGCACTCGCAGCTGATACAGCTGAATACTTGGTTCAAGAATTTGGTCATAACCCAATAAGAGAAACAAAAGCAGAAGAAATCATTCAAAAAATTAAAAATACAAAATCAGAAAATTTAAAAAATCGTCC
>QCKR01000014.1 GCA_003215185.1 Pelagibacteraceae bacterium AG-410-D23 | reverse complement strand
GATATAGGATTTTTATTTTCCATAAAAATCATTTTTAATCAAAGCCTCGGCAATATCAACTGCGTTTAATGCTGCACCTTTTAATAAATTATCAGAAACGACCCATAAATTAATAGTATTTGGTTGAGATTCATCAGATCTTATTCTTGATATAAATGTTTCAAATTTATTTTCTGCTTCAACAGGAGTTATATAGCCACCATCCTCATGTTCATCAATAACCTTACACCCTGGGGAAGTACTTAAAACATTTTTAATCTCATCTAGTTTATATTTTTGATTAAATTCAACATTTACACTTACTGAGTGTGAAACAAGAACAGGAATTCTTACAGAAGTAGAAGATATTTTTATTTTTTTATCTAAAATTTTTTTTACTTCATCGTGCATTTTTTGTTCTTCCTTTGTATAACCGTTCTCTAAAAAACTATCGATATGTGGAATTGCATTAAATGCAATTTGTTTTGTAAAATATTTAGATTTTAATTCTTTGTTTTCAAAAAATTCTTTTGTTTGTGATAACAATTCATCCATAGGAGCTTTTCCTCCACCAGAAACTGATTGATAAGTTGATGCTACTATCCTCTTAACTTGATAAAGGTCATGTAAAGGTTTTAGAGCTACTACCATTGGTATAACTGTACAGTTTGCATTTGAAATTATATTTTTATTTTTTAGCAAACTTAAATCCTTTGAATTGACCTCTGGTACTACTAAAGGAATATCTGGATCTTTTCTAAAAAATTTAGAATTATCTATAACAATAGTTTTTTCTGCAGCAAATGACCCCCATTTTTCAGCTATAGCACTTCCAGCTGAAAAAAAAGCAATCTTTACTTTTGAAAAATCAAACTCTTCAAGATCAAGAATGACGTGTTCTTTTCCTTTAAAATTAATTTTTTTACCAACACTTTTTGATGAAGCAATAAGAAATAATTCATCAATTGGAAATTGTTTTTTTTCCAATACTTCAAGAAGTTTTCTACCTACATTACCAGTTGCTCCTACAATAGCTATATTCATGATGATTTAGTTATACTAAATGAAAGGTAAATCGCAAACTTTTCCATCAAATCTTTTGCCGTTTAATTCAATTTTAAAGGTTTGCGAGTTGTTCCAATAAGGCTTATGAAGCATTGCTATTCCAATAACCTTGTCAAAATGAGGTGAATAGGCTCCAGATCTTAATTCGCCAATTTCATTGTTTTTTTCATCTAAAATTTTTATTGATTTTGTAATATTAATTTCTTTAGTTTCTATTTTTACTCCCATTAATTTTCTTGTAACTCCTTTTTTTTTAATTTCTTTCAATTTTTCTTTTCCAAGAAAATTTATATCTGTATCTAAATTTACATATTTATCTAAGCCACATTCAAGTGGGTTGTCATTATTATCCATATCATTACCGTAAGATAATAAAGCACTTTCAATTCTCTCAATTAAATTTGGGCAACCAGGTTTCACATTTAATTCGTTACCAAGTTCAAAAAATTTATCATATAAAGCAAGTCCTGACTCTGTATGTTCAACATATATTTCATAACCACCTTGTTTTGACCATCCGGATTTTGCAATTAAGTGTTTTGCTCCTCCAAATTCAAAATAATCAAAACCAAAAAATTTCATTTCTACGATTTTTCTTCCGAAAATTTTTTCCATTAATTGAAAAGACTTTGGACCTTGCACTGCCAAAATATCCACATTTGGTTCAAATATTTTAACATCAAACTTGTTACCTATTGCTAAACCCTTAGCAAATAAAATTACGTCAGAATCTGCTATAGAAATCCACCATCTTTGATTATCAAGTTTTAATATAACTGGATCATTTATTAAACCAGCTTTGTCATCTATAATTGGACAATAATAACATCTTCCTATTTTAGATTTTGAAAGATCTCTACAAGTCATTAATTGAACTAATTTTGCAGAGTCTTTTCCAGAAATTTCAACTTGTCTTTCTGCTGCAACATCCCAAATCTGTACATGTTTTTTTAAATGATGATAGGAATCCTCTAAAGATCCAAATGCAGCCGGTAAAAGCATGTGATTGTAAACAGTGTAGGCTGATGCACCTTGTTTTTCAATTCTTGAAGTGTAAGGAGTGCTTCTAATTCTTCTTGATTTAGCGACAAAATAATTTTTCATTTTTATTTTTTGGTTAAAAATTCTTTAACAAGCTTCCTCATTTCAAATGCTTTTTCAAAAATTATCATATGCCCACAATTATTAATTATTTTTGTTTCAGATTTATTGATCATAGAAGCCATTTTATTTCCAACTTCTAATGGAACCATTTTATCTAAATCTCCAAAAATACATAATGTTGGACAACTAATTTTTTTTAAAGATTCTTTGCCGTCTTTGTAGTTGTTACAAGCATTTAAGTCTACAGCTAAAATTTCTCTAATTTCCCTAGAAGAGTTAATTATTTTTTTTACAGGATTACCACCAATAAATGCTTTTGATCCTTCATATCCCCACTTCATCATAAGTAAGATTGCTTTTTCATCTCCCGCTTCTGCATAATTAATAAGATCTTGATTTACAGGCATTTTATATGATCCTGCTACAAGAACTAAACTTAAAATGAATTTTGGATATCTGGCAGCAAAATCTATTCCTACAAGAGCTCCTTGGGAATGACCTATAATGATAATTTTTTCTATATTAATTTTTGTCATTAAAGATTTTATCCAATCTGAAATTTCTTCAATTGACTTTAAAGATGGACCTTCGGAGTTGCCATGTCCAGGAAGATCTACAGACAAAACATTAAATCCCTGTGTAGAATAAAATTGCTCATGAAATGACCAAACAATATGACTTAACCCACTCCCATGTATCAACAATATTGTTGGTTTTTCTTTATCAATATCCATGCCGCCAGTAGAGACGAACACGCTCTTGTCGTTAACGTCTAAATTCAGTTTGTCTCCTTGGCCTTTTTTCTTAATTCAAATTTTTGGATTTTACCGGTTGATGTTTTTGGTAGTTCACAAAATTCAATTTTCTTTGGAACTTTAAATTTTGCTAAAGTTTCCTTACAAAAATCAATCAATTCTTTTTCTGTAACAGTTTTGTCTTTAACTGACTCGATAAATGCACAGGGTACTTCTCCCCATTTTTCATCAGGTTTTGCTACTACTGCTGCTATAGATACAGAAGGATGTTTTGCTAATGTATTTTCTATTTCGATTGAAGATATATTTTCACCACCAGAAATAATTATATCTTTGGACCTGTCTTGAATTTTTACATACCCATCAGGGTACATCACCGCTAGATCTCCTGTATGAAACCATCCACCTTTCATTGCTTTTTCAGTAGCATCTTTATCTTTAAAGTAACCTTTCATAACCACATTTCCTCTGATCATTATTTCTCCAATTGTTTTACCGTCTCTTGGAACTTCCTTCATAGTTTCTGGATCCATGATTGTTACACCCTCTGTATTTGGATATCTCACTCCTTGTCTAGCTTTAATCTCATTTTGTTTTTCTTCTTCTAATTCATTCCATGCCTCATTCCATGCACATTGTGTTACATGTCCGTAGGTTTCTGTTAAGCCATAAACATGCATTACTTCAAAACCAAGACTTTTCATCTTTTTAAAAATTATACTTGGAGGTGGAGCTCCAGCAGTTAATACATAAACTTTTTGTTTTAATTTTTTACGATCATTTTCGGCTGCTCCTGTAATCATATTAAGTACTATTGGTGCACCACCAAAATGCGTTACATTATGTTTATCAATGAGTTGAAAAATTTTCTTAATATCAATGTTTCGTAAACAAATTGTTTTTCCATTTAACATAGGAACAGTCCAAGGATAGCACCAGCCATTGCAATGGAACATTGGTACAATAGTTAAAAAATTTAATCTATTAGGCATATTCCAAGCTGCTGCACTACCTGTTGACATTAAATATGATCCTCTATGATGATAAACAACTCCTTTTGGATTTCCTGTTGTTCCCGAAGTATAACTTAATGAAATAGCTTGCCACTCGTCTTCTGGCATTTTCCAAAGATAATTCTCATCACCTGTATTTAAAAATTCTTCATATTCTAAATCTCCAATTTTTTCTAATTTTGATTGATCAGCAAATTTGTCATTTATATCTATAACGATAATTTTTCTTTTAATTGTACTTAATGCTTTTTTAACTTCTGCATGAAGTTGTCTATCTACAACCAATACCTTTGCATCGCTATGATCTAAAATATAAGCGATAGTTTTTGCATCCAATCTAATATTAATTGTATTTAATACTCCACCAGTCATAGGAACAGAATAATGAGCCTCAAAAATTTCTGGAGTATTAAAAGCTAAAAATGAAACTGTATCTCCTTTGCTAATACCAATCTTCTCTAATGCACTTGCAAATTTAATACATCTTTTATAAACCTCGCTCCAAGTGTAATTTCTATCTTCATAAACTATTGCTTCATAATTAGGATAAATATCTTTTGCCCTTTGTAAAAAAGATAATGGCGTTAATGGAACAAAATTCGCTTTATTTTTATCTAAATTTTTGTCGTAGTGGCTCATATTAGTTAAATTTAAAATCCATAATATACTTACTTCCACTCGTTGCCGTCAAATAATAACTTTCTATTCTTGGAAGGACTCTATTAAAGAAAAAATTTGCTGTTTGAATTTTTTCTTCATAAAATTGTTTATTTTTTTCATAATCTTTGAAGCTAACCTCCAAAACTTTAACCCATGCATGAGCAGTTGCGACAAGGCCAAGTACTTTTAAATAATCATTACAAGCAGCACTTACATCATCTTTTGAATTTTTCATTTTTTCATTAATCCAGTTAGTAAATTTTGCTAATATTTCTATATTTTTACTCAATTTTTCAATAAAAGGTTTGATTTTTTGGTCCTCAATAAGAATATCTTTTTTAATTAATGAAATATATTTGTCAATTATATTTCCATTCTTATTTATTAATTTTCTAAATACTAAATCAATTGCTTGAACAGAATTTGTTCCTTCATAAATTGGGGTAATTCTATTATCTCTATATAGTTGTTCAATTCCTTGATCTTTAGTATATCCATATCCACCAAATATTTGCATAGCATCACTTGTTATTTCCATTCCCATATCTGTAAAAAGAGATTTAACCACTGGTGTCATTAAAGATACTAAGTCGGTAGCTTCTTGTCTTGTTTTTTCATCTTTATGATAAAGACTTACTTCAGTTTGCTGAGATAACCAAAAACATAGAGCTCTTTCTCCTTCTATAATTGATTTCATATTTAATAATGATTTTCTTATATCTGCATGCTCTATAATAAAATCAGCACCGTCGCCCGATTGACTGTTATGACTTTTCCCCTGTTTTCTCTCTTTTGCATAAGCTAAAGAATTTTGATAAGCAATTTCAGAAATTCCTAAACCTTGAATTCCAACTACAATCCTTTCTAAATTCATCATGGTAAACATAGAGTTTAGTCCTTTATTTTTTGGACCAATCATATATCCAATTGAATTATCAAAATTTAGCACACAAGTTGCTGATCCTTTTATTCCCATTTTACTTTCAATAGAACCTGTAGATACTCCGTTTCGTTGTCCAACGGACCCATCTTCTTTAACAACAAATTTTGGCACAAGAAACAAACTTATACCTTTAGTGCCTTTCGGTGAGTCGGATGCTCTTGCTATAACTAGATGAATGATATTTTCCGTGAGATCATGATCTCCAGAAGTAATAAATATTTTTTGACCACTTATTTTAAAAGTTCCATCTGACTGTTCCACTGCTTTTGTTTTTAATAAACCTAAATCTGTTCCGCAAACAGGTTCAGTCAGACACATTGTACCACTCCATTTTCCTTCTACCATTTTTGGTAAAAATTTATTTTTTATAGAGTCTGTTGCATGAGAGTTTATACAGTTGTATGCACCAATACTTAGTTCACTATAAAGTTTGAAGGCAAGACTTGATGAAGACAACATTTCATCAAAAAAAGCACTAACTGTTTTTGGCATTCCTTGTCCACCATATTTTGGATCGCATGATAAAGATTGCCAACCATCTTCTATAAATTTTTTGTAAGCTTCTTTATAACCTGGTGGAGTTCTAACAACACCATTTTCTAAAATAGTTGGATTTTCATCACCAATTTTAGCTAAAGGAAGAATAATATTTTGATTAATTTTTGCAGCTTCTTGTAATATATCTTTTACTAAATCAGAAGTTACTTCTTTATATTTTTCTATTTCATTATAACTTTTATTGTTTCTTAATTTTTCATAAAGAAAAATCATATCTTCTAGAGGTGCAGTGTAAGTTGGCATTCTTGTATCTTAAGATAATTAAATAATTATTTCAATTTTGAAATAATTGCATCTCCCATTTGGGCTGTGGATACTTTTTTAGTTCCCTTAGATAAAATATCTTTAGTTCTAAGTCCATCGTCTAGCACTTGCTGTACAGCTTTTTCCAATATCTCAGATTCTTTATCTAAATCTAAAGAATATTTTAAAGCCATAGCAAAACTTAAAATTGTTGCAATCGGATTTGCTAAATCTTTTCCTGCTATATCAGGTGCTGAACCATGAATAGGTTCATACATAGCTCTCATTTCTCCATCTTTATTTTTTGCACCTAAAGAAGCTGATGGTAATAAACCTAGAGAACCTGTTAACATTGAAGCTTGATCTGATAACATGTCTCCAAACAAATTATCAGTAACAATTACATCAAATTGTTTTGGATTTCTTAACAGCTGCATTGCACAATTATCAGCTAGCATATGGCTTAATTCTACATCTTTATATTCTTTATCATGTAGTAATTGAACTTCTTCTTTCCAAAGTTGGCCAGCTTCCATAACATTTGATTTTTCACATGATGTAACTTTATTTTTTCTTTTTTTTGCTAGATCAAAAGCTACGCGTGCAACTCTTTCTATTTCACTCGAAGTATAAGTGTGTGTATTAATTCCTTTTCTTTCACCATTATCAATTGGTTTAATCCCTCGAGGCTCACCAAAATATATTCCTCCTGTTAATTCTCTTACAATCATAATATCTAAACCAGAAACTATTTCTGGTTTAAGAGTTGATGCATCTACTAATTGTTTAAAGCATATTGCAGGTCTTAAATTTGCAAATAACTTTAATTCTTTTCTTAATTTTAGTAATGCTCTTTCTGGCTTTTTAGAAAATTCAAGATTATCCCATTTAGGTCCACCAACTGCACCAAGAATAACAACTTCACATTCTAAGGCTTTATAAAAAACTTCATCGGTAATTGGTGTTCCATGCTTATCATATGATGCTCCTCCTGCTAAATCTTCTTCAATTTCAAAATCTAAAGATTTTTTAGAATTAAACCATTGAATAACTTTTTTTACTTCTCTAACTACCTCTGGGCCAATTCCATCACCTGGTAATAATAAAATTTTTCTTTTTTTTACCTTAATCATTAAAAATCCATGGTTTGTTTATTTTCAATTTATTCTCATACGAAGAAATTTTTTCTGATTTTTCTAATGATAGAGCGATATCATCTAAACCTTCAATTAAGCATTTTTTTTTAAATGGATCAATTTTAAATGGAATTTCTTTATTTCCAAAAACTATTTTTTGATCTGGAAGATTTATAGATATTTCTTCTTTTCTTTTTGAATAATCTGATATCTCTTTAATCTCTTCTTCTGTAATTTTTATTGGCAATATACCATTTTTAAAACAATTATTATAAAATATGTCTGCATAACTAGAACTTATAACGCATGTAATTCCAAAATCTAACAATGCCCAAGGAGCATGTTCTCTAGATGAACCACAACCAAAATTTTTTCCTGAAATCAAAATTTTAGATTTATTAAATGGATCTTGGTTAAGAATAAAATCTTTTATCTCTTTTCCACTATTATCGTATCTCATTTCATAAAAAAGATTTTTTCCTAATCCAGTTCTTTTTATTGTTTTCAAAAACTGTTTAGGAATAATCATATCTGTATCTATATTGGTCATAGGTAAGTATGCGGGTATACCTTTTAATGAAATAAACTTATTCATTTAACTTTGATACTTTCTAACATCAGCTAAATTTCCAGATATTGCGGCAGCTGCAGCCATTGCAGGACTAACTAAATGAGTTCTTCCTCCTCTACCTTGTCTACCTTCAAAATTTCTATTTGAAGTAGATGCACATCTTTCTTCTGGATTTAATTTATCCGCATTCATTGCAAGACACATTGAACATCCCGGTTCTCTCCATTCAAAACCTGAATTTTTAAAAATTTTATCCAATCCTTCTTGCTCTGCTTGCTCTTTTACCAAACCTGAACCCGGAACTACAATTGCATCGACATGATTTGCGATCTTTTTATCTTTTAAAATTTTAGCAGCATCTCTTAAATCTTCTATTCTTCCATTGGTACAGCTTCCTATAAAAACTTTATCAATTTTTATATCTTTTATATTTGTATTAGGTTTTAAGCCCATATATTTTAAAGATCTTTCAATCGAATTTTTTTTATCTAAATCCTTCTCATTGCTAGGGTTCGGAACTTTTCCATCAATTGTTACAACATCTTGAGGAGAAGTTCCCCAAGTTACCATTGGTTTTATTTCCTTACCATCTAAAGTGATTTCCTTATCAAATTTAGCGTCTATATCTGTTTTAATTGAGTTCCAATATTCTAGTGCCTTATTCCAATTGTCTTTTTTAGGAGACATTGGTTTGTTCTTTAAATAATCAAATATTTTTTGATCTGGTTGTATTAAGCCTGCTCTTGCTCCACCTTCAATTGTCATGTTACAAATTGTCATTCGCTGCTCCACACTCAATGAAGAAATTAAATTCCCAGCATATTCAATTACATACCCTGTTCCACCAGCAGTTCCTATTTGTCCAATTATTTGAAGAATCACGTCTTTAGAAGTTACTCCAACAGATAATTTTCCATTAACATTGATTCTAAAATTTTTTGATTTTTTTTGAACTAAAGTTTGTGTTGCTAATACATGTTCCACTTCCGAAGTTCCTATTCCAAATGCAAGGGCTCCAAAAGCACCGTGTGTTGCTGTGTGACTATCTCCACATACAATAATCGTTCCAGGTTGGGTAAAACCTTGTTCAGGTCCAATAATATGAACTATACCTTGCCTTTTATCTTCCATTCCAAATAATTGAATACCAAATTCTTTACAATTGTCATTCAATGTATCCACTTGGATTTTTGACTCTAGATCTGAAATTCCTTTAGATCTATCCGTTGTAGGAACATTATGATCTGCAACTGCTAATGTTAGTTTAGGCTGTCTTACTTTTCTTTTTGAATTTCTCAAACCTTCAAACGCCTGGGGGCTTGTAACTTCATGAATTAAATGTCTGTCCACAAATAACAAAGATGTTCCGTCCTCTTGTGTATGAACAAGGTGTTCATTCCAAATTTTATCGTAAATAGTTTTTGACATTTAGAAAAAAAATTACTTTTTCTTATTTGAGCCTTCTTTTTTTTTCTCTTTTATTGTTGGCTCAACTTTTTTTACTTCTGTTTTGGGAGCTTCTTTCTTTTTTTCTTCTTTTGAAATATCTTCAGTTTTCAGTTTATCTACTGTTGTAGCAACATTTTCTTCTATGATATTTGAAGGTTTAATATCTACATCAATACCTATTTTTTTCTTAATTTTCTCAGCAATTCTTGCTGACTTACCAGTTCTATCCCTTAAATAATATAGTTTGGCTCTTCTTACTTTTCCATATCTTATTACTTTGATTGAATCTATAATTGAACTGTATAGTGCAAATGTCCTCTCAACTCCTTCACCAAATGAAATTTTTCTAACTGTAAAAGATGAATTTAAATCCCTATTTTTTTTTGCTATGCAAACACCTTCAAAATACTGAATTCTATCTCTTTTACCTTCCGTAATTCTAACTCCTACCTTAACAATATCACCAGGAAAAAAATCAGGAAGCTTCTTTTCTGAATCAATTTTTTTAACACTTGCTTGGTTTATTTCTTCAATTGTTTTCATGTTAGTGTTTATCAATTTAATTCTTTTTATATTTTTGCCACAAATCTGGCCTTCGGTCGCGTGTTATAGCCTCAGATTGTGATAAACGCCAGTCTTTAATTTTAGCATGATCTCCTGATAAAAGTACATCTGGAACGCTTTTTTTCTCCCAAATTTGAGGTTTTGTGTATTGTGGATACTCCAATAAACCATTTTCAAAAGTCTCTTCGTTAATTGAATTATCATTTCCAATAACCCCAGGTATTAATCTCAATATTGAATCAATAACCACAAAGGCAGCTGATTCACCTCCTGATAAAATAAAATCACCAATACTTAACTCAATAATATTTCTTGATTCTATCACTCTCTGATCAATTCCCTCAAAATGACCACAAATCAAATTAATCGTTTTTTCTTTAGAAAGTTCTTTTGCTAATCTTTGATCAAATAGTTTTCCTTTTGGACTTAAATAATAAACCTTTTCATTTGTTTTTGATTTTTTGTCTAGAGCTGTTGCCAACACATCTGGTTTAATTAACATTCCAAATCCACCTCCAAATGGAGTATCATCTACTGTTTTATGTTTGTCATTAGCATAGTCCCTTATATTTACAGTTTCTATATTCCATATTTTTTTTTCCATAGCTTTCCCGTACAATCCTTTACCTAAAGGACCTGGAAAAAAATCTGGATACAAAGTAAATATTCTTGTCAAAAACATTATTATTTTTTCTCTTCCTTAGGTGCTTCTGCTTTTTTCTCTTCCTTAGGTGCTTCTGCTTTTTTCTCTTCCTTAGGTGCTTCTGCTTTTTTCTCTTCCTTAGGTGCTTCTGCTTTTTTTCTATCTTTTTTTGGAATAGCTTTTTGAGGATTATTGCTATTAGCTGGCATTGGAATAATTTGCTTTTCTCCCAAAATTCTCGCTACTCTAGTAGTTGGCTTTGCACCTTGACTTATCCAATATTTAATTCTATCTGTTTCGAGTCCTATTCTTTCTTCTTTTTCTTTTGGAAGTAGTGGGTTAAAAAAACCTAATTTTTCTATAAACCTTCCATCTCTTGCAAATCTACTATCAGCTACAACAATTTTGTATACTGGTCTTTTTTTTGTTCCTCCCATAGACAATCTTAATTTTAACATTTTTCTCCTTTATATTATTTTAGTTGATTAAAAAGCTCAGGTGGTATTCCTTTATCACCCATACCTTTAAAATTTCCTTTCGACATCTTTCTCATCATTTCAGACATCATTTTAAATTGTTTTAACAATTTATTGATAGTGGCTACATCAGTTCCAGAGCCATTAGCAATTCTTTTTCTTCTTGAACCATTAATTATTTTTGGGTTCTCACGTTCTTTTTGCGTCATTGATAAAATTATTGCTTCATTTTGAATAATAATTTTTTCATCAACTCCAGCTTTATCCATTTGTGATTTAATTTTTGAAACACCTGGCATAAAGGACATTAAACCTTCTATTCCTCCCATTTTTTTCATTTGTCTTAATTGAGTTAAATAATCTTCCATAGTAAAATTTCCTTTTTTTAAATTTTCTTCAGTTTTTTTAATATTTTCTTCTCCTAAATCTTCTGCAGCTTTTTCAACCAACGAAACAATGTCTCCCATTCCAAGAATTCTGTTGGCTATTCTATCTGGATGAAAAACTTCAAAATTATCTATTTTTTCTCCTATCCCCAAAAATTTTATTGGAACTTGAGATACAAATTTCATACTTAGTGCAGCTCCACCTCTACCGTCACCATCGGCTCTAGTTAATATTATTCCTGAAACTTTTACTGTATTTTTAAATTCTTTTGCTACTTCCGCTGCTACTTGTCCAGTAAGTGAATCGGCTACTAATATAACATCACTAGGTTTAATAATATTTTCTATTTGTTTAATTTCACTCATCATTTGAAGGTCTATTTGAGTTCTTCCTGCAGTATCAAAAAGAATTATATCTGCTCCATTTAATTTGGCAGCACTAAGTGCTCTTCGACAAATATCTGCTGGCAATTGACCTTCAATAACTGGTAGCGTTAATAAATTATTTTGTTCTCCTAAAGTTTTTAATTGTTCTTGAGCAGCAGGTCTATAAACGTCTAAACTTACCATCATAGTTTTTTTCTTTTTATTTTTTTCTAAAAATTTTGCTAATTTAGCTGTAGTTGTTGTTTTTCCTGATCCCTGTAAGCCAACTAACATTATTGGAACTGGTGGAACAGCATTTAAATTAATTTCTGAATTGCTTTCTCCTAATAGATTAACAAGTTCATCATATACGATCTTCACCACCATTTGACCAGGCGAGGTTGATCTAATAATTTCTTGTCCTAATACTTTTGGTTTAACTTTATTTATAAAATCTTTAGCAACAGCAAGTGATACATCAGCTTCCAGTAATGCTTGCCTGATATTTCTTAATCCTTCATCAACTTGTTTTTCATCAAGTGAAGGTGCTTTTTTTAAAGAAGAAAAAATTTCTTCAAATTTATTTGTCAAATTTTCAAACATAATTTCATTCAGCAGTTATCGCACTAGTGGGCGAACCCTCGCTGACTAGTGTCGATCTCTTTGTTTCCAAAGACACCGCAAATTGCTGTTTTTGCGGAAATGTCGACAAATTATAATAGAGGTTCAAAAAGTCAATAAATAAGTTAAATATCTAATATATGGATATTAAAGCTTATAAAATGGATAGTCTGGGTAATGATTTTGTAATTATAGATCAAAGAAATAAAATTACAAAATTGTCAAAAGAAGAAATTGTTAAAATTTGTAATAGAAATTTTATTGGTTGTGATCAACTTATTATTATTAAAAAAAATAAAGAATTAGATGCTAGCTTAGAATTTTTTAACTCTGATGGAAGTGCTTCTGGGGCGTGCGGTAATGGTACTAGATGTGTAGCTTATCTATTATCTAAAGAAAATAATAAAAAAGAAATTATACTCTGGACATCTTCATCAATACTAAAATCAAAAATATTAAATAACAATATTGTTGAAACTAATATCGGTGTTTCAAAAATTCAGTGGAATGAAATCCCAATAAATGAAAATAAAAATACTAAAAATTTAGGTATAAAAATATTTGATAATAATAATAATGAACATATAGGTGGAACTGCGGTTAATGTAGGTAACCCTCACGTTATTTTTTTTGTAAAAAATATTGAAAATTATAATATTAAAAAAATTGGGCCATCTGTTGAAAATAACAAACTTTTTCCTGAAAAATGTAATGTTACAATTGCTAAGATTATAAATGATAACTTAATCAAAGTTAAAGTCTGGGAAAGAGGTGCCGGTCAAACTAAAGCTTGCGGAACTGCAGCATGTGCAACAGCAGTAGCAGGAAATATAAATAATTATGTAAAAGAAAAAGTAGACGTTGAATTTGAACTTGGAAGACTATCTATTTATATAGATGAGAAAAAAAATATTCATATGAAAGGTCCTGTTTCTAAAATAAAAGAAATAGATATAAAACTTTAATGGGAATTTTTGAAAAATTTAAAATAGGTTTTAAAAAAAGCGCTTCAACTTTTACTTCTGGTCTCAGAGATATAATCGTAAAAAAAGAAATTGATGACAAGACCCTTAATGAAGTTGAAGATTATTTAATTGAATCAGATGTAGGTGTTGTAGCTGCTTCAGAAATAAAAGAAATTATTTCATCAGAAAAAATCGATCCAAAAAAAGATACTTTAAATGAAGTAAATATAATTTTAAAAAAATATATTATTGAATTAATGAAACCTTTAGAAAAGATCAATTTTTTTAACAAAAATGAAGGTTTAAAAATATTACTTATTTCTGGAGTTAACGGTGTTGGAAAAACAACAACCATTGGTAAAATTGGAAAAATTTTAAAATCACATAACAATAAAATTTTATTTTCAGCAAGCGATACTTTTAGAGCGGCTGCAATTGAGCAGCTAGAAAATTGGGCTAAAAAAATAAACGTCGAAATTGTTAAATCGGATCAAGGTTCTGATCCTGCTTCTGTTGCATATAAAGCAATAGAAACAGCCAAAAAAAATAATTTTAACTACGTATTAATAGATACAGCTGGAAGATTACAAAATAAAAAAAATTTAATGGAGGAATACAAAAAAATTGCAAATGTTGCAAAAAAAATAGATCAGGAGGCTCCTCATGAAGTCATATTAGTTTTAGATGCAACAACTGGCCAAAATGTTTTAAATCAAGTTGAAGAATTTAATAAAATTATTCCAGTTACTGGATTAATTATGACAAAACTTGATGGCACAGCAAAAGGTGGAATTTTAATAGCTGTCGCAAAAAAATATAAATTGCCAATTATTGCTATTGGCCTTGGTGAAAAAGAAGATGACTTGCAAGTATTTAGCGCTGAAAAATTTGCTAACGCTTTTATAGAAACTAATTAATTAAATTTTGAGATATTAAAGGCTTATAATAATTACATTCATACGTATCTTCCATACTTGAAAAACCACAATCTTTACTAACAGAAGAAACTATAAAATCTAATTTTCCCTTAGCTGGATATTTGCCTAGTTTTTTAGTTAAAATATCAAATTTTAAATTTTGATTTATATTTTTAACTGCACTTACCATTATTAAAGTTTTATTATCTTTCATTAAATAATAAGCAAAATCTTCTGGGAAAACCGGAAAATCGTAATTAGACAGATAAAATTTAGCAAGTTTTGGAAACCATTCGTATGTTATTAAAGGCTCAGTTTTTTTTGTTTTTTTATCATAAATGTACAAATCCTGAGGATAATCAGTAATATAATTAAATTCTTCTCCTTTAGCTAAAATAGCTTTTTCTCTTGTTTTAAAAAAAAGAACAAAATCTTTATTATGAGATTCCATTTTTCCAATGTAAAAAATATCATCTACTTTTGTCAAATTGCTTTCTGAACTAGAATTTTGGATAAATAAAGATAAGAAAATAAATACAAGAAATACTTTAAATTTCATTTAAATAATAAATAAAATATAAATTTGTATATGGTTTGTTTAAATTATGAATAAAATGTGATTATAAAAAATAATGAAAAAGATACTTAATTTTGCACTTTATGACTTTGCTAATTCTGCGTTCACAACAATTGTAATTACATTCATTTTTTCAACATATTTTGCAAAACAAATTGCTCCTAACCCAATTTTAGGACAATCATATTGGGGTTGGGCTATTGGAACCACGGGAATATTAGTTGCAATTACTGGTCCTATATTAGGAAGTATTGCAGACAAAAAAAATTATACAGAATTTTTTATCAAGCTATTTACAATAATGTGCATTTCATTAACGGCATTATTATGGTTTTCAAAACCATCAGAAAAATATCTATTATTTACCCTGATTATAGTTGCCTCAGCAAATTTTTTTTATGAATTAAGTTTAATTTTTTATAATTCAATTCTTAAGAGGATTGCAGAACCAAGTGATTTGGGGAAATCTTCAGGTTTTAGTTTCGCTTTGGGTTATATTGGAGGAATATTAATATTAATAATTTGCATAAAAATTTTTATTGATAACGATGTTTTACCTTTTGGCCTTTCAAAAGAAAATTCAGAAAATATTAGGGCTACATCAATTGTAGTTGCTATCTGGTATCTGGTTTTTTCAATACCTTTTATATTTAGTTTAAAAAAAAAAATTAATAATAAAATTGAAGTATCTTCAAATAATATAAAAAAAATTAAGGATTTAATTTGGAATAATGGATTAAATAACTTAGGAAAATTTTTAATTGCAAGAATGCTTTATGCAGATGGATTAAACGCAATTATAATAATGGGTGGAATATTTGCAGTAGGTGTATTCAAATTGGAAATTAAAGATTTGCTAGTCTTATCAATACTTATGAATATTACAGCTTTTATTGGTGCAATAGTAGGAGGATATGCAAATGATAAATTTACATCTAAATCTGTAATTATTTTTTCTCTGTTGGGTTTAATTTTTTCATCAACAATAATTCTTGTTATTAAAGCACAGTTACTTTTCTTGGTTTTTGCTGCAATAAATGGATTTTTTATTGGACCTATTCAATCAGCTAGTAGAGTTTTCATTACTAAATCCATAGATGAAAATAATCAAGCATCAGGTTTTGGGTTATTTGCTTTATCTGGAAAATTAACATCTTTTATTGGACCATTGCTGGTAAGCACCATTACTTATATATCAAATAGTCAAAGAATTGGTTTTTCTTCAGCAATAATTCTTCTTTTGATTGGTTTGATAATTCTATTAAAAGTTAAAAAGAACTAATTTAAATTACTAATAAATAAATCAATTTCATTTATTAATTTATCATCAAAGATCATCATATGATCATCTAAATCTGTAAAGTATTTAAATTTAGGATTATTTGCCATTTCAAATATTTTTTCTCCCATATAAAATGGTACGATTTTATCTTTTCTGCCATGTAAAACTAGAATGGGTGACTTTAAATTTTTAATTTTATTCTTGCTTTCATATTTATCTTTAAGAAGAAATCTCACTGGAAAAATTGGATATATTTTTTGTCCCATGTCTACCATGGAAGTGAAAGGTGCTTCTAAAATTATACCTGCAAAATTTTTATTTTGACCAACTTCAGTGGCTATAGCTGTTCCCAAAGACTCTCCATATAATACAATTTGATCATTGGAAATTCCTTTTTCATTTAGCCATTTTATAGCACCTAAAGCGTCTTTGTATAAACCTACTTCACTAGGACTGCCTAGATTTCCACTATATCCCCTCCATGCAATTATTAAAAAGTTAATCTCCATACTTCCTAAAGAATTCAGCTTATCAATTCTATTATCTAAATTGCCTGCATTACCATGTAAAAAAAGTATTGTTTTTTTATTAGAATTTTTTAAATGAAACCAACCTTTTAATACAAAATTATCAGAAGTTTTAAAATTTATAGTTTCAAAATTATGTACCAGACCTTCTCCTGTTATCTGAGGACTAAAAGGGTGATAAAGAAGTTTTCTTTGATAAAAATATACAATAACTGTAATCACAACATAGATTAAAATTAATAAAAAAAAAGATTTAATGTAAATATTATTCATTTTTATTATTTAACAAAAAAAATAAATAGCTAACAATACATATAACTAAATAAACAAAAAAAGATATTTGAAAACTTTGAATTTCTCCCTTCCCTAAAAATTGAGATAGGTCAATAATTAGGCCAATTCCCCATTGCATTATAAATGTGCCTAAAAAAATAAGTAAATTAAATGATGTAAGTGATTTACCTGCTAAACTAGTTGGGAATCTCATAGCAACTGCAGGCTGAGTAAGCGTTAAAACAATTGAAGTGAATATATAGATTATAAAATGTATTGCTCCTGCATTTTCACCTGAAATAATAATTGTCAGTAAAGACAAATAACTGATGGGTAATCCAAATTTCATTAATTTCATTGTGTCTAAACCTAAATTATTAAGTTTGGGCAAAATAAAACCCCAGACAAAAAATGCTATTAGCATGGTTGTATTTATCCAAAAAAGTCCAGTTGCACTCTCTAAAGGATCATAGCCTGCAACTCTAATCATCCATGGGCCAGCCCATAATGTTTGAACTGCCATGATACCTCCATAGTTAAACAAACCAAGAGGGATTGTGCTTCTAAAAAATTTATTTTTCCAAACATCTGATAATGATCCAGTATTTTTTTGATTATTATTATCTACTTCGTTTTTCCATGAAGGAATAAAGAGTAATGTTAATATTATAACAAAAAATATTAAAATACTTATTCCTCCAAAAATCCATCTCCATCCAAAAATTGGCAATAATATTTGTACGGGCAGAGTAGAAAAAACAAATCCAGTAGAAGCTATCATCAACATCCATGAGTTTCCTCTTTGTTGATATTCATCTGCAAACCAAATTCTGTAACCAGTTAAAGGTCCCATTAAACACGCACTAACGCCAACTCCAATTAAAATTCTTGATACAAGTAAACCTGCAAAATTTTGAGCTAAAGCAAAAGCTGCTGTACCAATTATTGCAATTAATAAAAATGAAGAAACAATTTTTTTTGGACCATGCCTATCAAGTAAATATCCAAGTGGTATTTGCATTGATGCAAATCCTAAAAAATAACCTCCAGCTAATAATCCTAAATCTCCAGCTAATAAATTAAATTCATTGGTTAATAAAGGAGATAAAGTTGCAGTAATTGCTCTTAAAAGACAAGATATAAAATATCCGCAAGCAAATACAAAAAAAATTAAAACCGCTTTCTTAATCGGTAAAATATTTTTTTCCATTAATTATATTAAAAGTTTAAAGATATATCTCTATGTACAGAGTTACATTTTGCAACAAGTTTAGCTTGATCCTTAGTTAAACGAGACTGAAGTCTTAAACCTATATTATGTTTTATCACTAAGTTATATTTCTCAATTGCTGGCATTAGATTTACTGCAGCATCTTTTCTCCATTTTAACTCTTGATCAAACAACATAAATACTTCCGAGCTAGCATCAGCAATCTTGTTAGTATCTATTTCTTCACTATCAATTGAAGAATATAAATCGTCTAGTCTATTTGCAAATTCTTCAGTTCCAGAAATTTCACCTAATTTTTCAAAAAGATTATCAATTTTTGTAAGTGAATTGCCATAATCTTCATTATCTATATTTTGCTTTAAATCGCTAATAACTGGATTAAGTTCATTTAACTTTTTATGATCAATTATAAACAAAGCAATTTGATCTAAATTATCATATGCTTCATCAACATTTTTTCTATATCTTTTTGTCTGCGTATTTTTTGCTTTATTGATAATTTCAAATTCTTTATTTTTAGATTTCCAATTTTCGGGTATTTGTTTAGAAATATCTTCAATTTCTAATTTATAATCTTCAATCTTCAACTCAATTTTATTTTTATCAGCTACATTATCTTTGTCTAAATTTCTAATTTCAGATTCTAATTTTTCTATTCTTTCACTTAATTTTCTAATTTTTTTCTGTTTTTTTCTTACGGCAAAATGAAGATCTCTATAATCTTGAATAAATAAATTATATTCTTTTTCAGTTTTTTGAAGTTTTTTAACTAAAGCAAAAGTTCCTAATGCATTATCAAAATGTTCCTCAAAAATATCCATTTTATCGTTAGGAAGATTGGAAGGTACTGATTTTTGAAACTCTAAGATGGCAGCTCTAATTTTTTGTTCATTATTATTATAAATCTCAAACTTATATTCTTGTAAACAATGTTGAAGCTTAGGATTCATTGGTGGAGGAGCTACATCGGATGTTAAGTATGTTCTTGCTGGTAAATAGTTTACTAAACTTGGATAAAAACCTACAATTCCAAGTCCTATTAATTGTAATACTATGAAAGGAACAACACCTTTCCAAATATTTAAAGTTGTAACGTACTTAGGAGCAACACCTTTTAAATAAAACAAAGCAAAACCAAATGGAGGAGTTAAGAAGGAAGTTTGTAAATTTACACCAATCATTACACCCAACCAAATAGCACTAACGTTGGCACCTGTTTCTGCTAACAATATTGGTGCAACAATAGGAACAACAACAACTGCAATTTCTATAAAATCAAGGAAAAAACCCAATAAGAATATTACTGCCATAACAACAATAAACTGAGTCCAAAATCCTCCTGGTAAATCTTGTAAAAAATCTC
>QCKR01000013.1 GCA_003215185.1 Pelagibacteraceae bacterium AG-410-D23 | reverse complement strand
ACAATGTGTGCAATTTCTGGTTTGTCAGGTTTAAAACCTACACTAGATGCAATCAGATTTAGTAAAAAAGTAGCTATAGCAAATAAAGAGTCATTAATATGTGGATGGAACTTAATTAGTAAAAGTTTAAAAAAAAATAATACAAAATTTATTCCCGTTGATTCAGAACATTTTTCTATTTCAAATTTATTAAATGGAATGAACAATTCATACGTTGAAGAAATTTTATTAACAGCTTCAGGAGGACCCTTTTTGCATTACCCTTTAAAAAGATTTAAAAAAATTAAACCTTCTGAAGCCGTTAAACATCCAAATTGGTCAATGGGTAAAAAGATTTCAATTGATTCAGCAACATTAATGAACAAAGTATTTGAAGTTATTGAAGCTAAAAAAATTTTTAATATTGATTTAAAAAAATTTAAAATTGTTATCCATCCTAATTCTTATGTTCATGCGGTAGTGAAATTTAAAAATGGGTTAACAAAAATATTAATTCATGATACGGACATGAAAATACCTATCTTTAATTCTATATATGAACTATCTCAAAAAAGTTTAAAGAGCAAAAAAATTAACTTTAATTATCTGAATAATCTTAATTTTATAAAAGTTGACCATAAAAAATTTCCTTCCGTTAATTTTATAAAAAAAATGCCTAAAAAAAATTCTCTTTATGAAACTGTTTTAGTTAGTGCAAATGATGAATTAGTAAGTATGTTTTTGGAGAATAAAATCAAATTTCAAGATATATATAAATTTTTAAATAAAATTATAAATCTAAATAAATTTATTATTTATAAGCAAAAATCTCCTAAAAACTTCAATCAGATTTATAAATTAAATAAATATGTTAGATTGAAAACTAGATCTTTAAGTATATGATATTAAAGATGTTCAGATTTTTATTAAAAATTATTGCTTTTGTTTCATTAATTTCCCAAATTGCTTTTGCCGAAATTATTCGTGATGTAAAAGTTTCTGGAAATAAACGTATCTCTAAGGAAACAATAATTCTTTTTGGTAATATTAAAATAAATGAAAACGTAGAAGATAGTGATCTAAATGATATTTTAAAAAGACTATACGAAACAAATTTTTTTGCAGATGTTAATTTAAATATAAATCAAAATATTTTGGAAATATCATTAACGGAAAATCCAATTATTCAAAATGTTGTTTTCAACGGCATTAAAGCAAAAAAAGTAAAAGAACAACTTAAAGAAGTAATCCAACTTAAAGATAAAAGTTCATTTGTTGAGTATCAAGCAAAAAATGATCTGAGTGCCATTAAGAGTATTTTACAATTGATGGGATATTATTTTGCAGATGTTAAGTCATCCATTCAAAATAATTCAAATGATACCATTGATTTAATTTATGATATAGAACTAGGAGATAAGGCGTTGATTGGTAAAATTCAATTTATAGGTGATAAAAAATTTAAAGATAGAAAGTTAAGAAGTATTATTGTTTCGGAAGAAAATAGATTTTGGAAGTTTTTATCTAATAAAAAATTTTTGGACCAATCACGTATAGATTTAGATATTCGTTTACTAAAAAATTTTTATGTTAATAAAGGATTTTACCAGGTCAAAATTGTAAATTCTTCTGCTAAGTTTCATGATAATAATGAATTTGATTTAATTTTTAATATTCATGCGGGAAATAAATTTTATTTTAATGAACTTCAACTTATCTTACCTAAAGATTATGATAGAGAAAATTTTTCTGAAATAAATAAAATCTTAAATTCTCTTAAAGATGAGACTTATTCATATAATAAAATTCAAAAGATTCTTAATGAAATTGACAAAATTGCTTTAACAGAACAATATGAATTTATTAATGCTGTAGTTGACGAAACAGTAGTTGATAAAAATAAACTAAATTTTGCAATCGAAATAAAAGAAACTAAGAAATATTACGTTGAAAGAATAAATGTCTTTGGAAATAATATAACAAGAGAAAAAGTTATTAGGGATACACTGATTGTTGATGAAGGTGATGCTTTTAATGAAATTTTACATAACAAATCTATCAATAAATTAAAATATAAAAATATTTTTAAAACTGTAACTTCCGAAGTTATTGATGGTTCAACTCCAAATAACAAAATAATTAATTTAACAGTTGAAGAAAAACCAACTGGTGAGATAAGTGCAGGAGCTGGTTATGGAACTACTGGAGGTTCAATAATGTTTGCTGTTAAAGAAAATAATTATATGGGTAGAGGCATTAAATTAAATGCAAACATAGCAGTAAGTGATGAAACTTTAAGAGGATTATTTTCTATAACTAATCCAAATTTTAGATATACAGATAATGAACTTAGAACAAGTATACAAAGTACTGTTGTTGATCGGCTATCTGGTTTTGGTTATAAAACTAAAAAAACTGGAGTTTCTTTAAGTACTAACTTTGAACAATATCAGGACTTTTATATAGCCCCATCAATCTCATCTTTTTATGAGTCGCTTGAGACAAATTCTGATGCATCAGCAAATTTAAAAAAACAAGAAGGCGATTATTTTGATACCATATTTTCATATAACCTTAGCTATGATAAAAGAAATCAAAGCTATCAACCATCAGATGGCTTTAGAAGCACTTTTTCACAAGCGTTACCTGTGCTTGCTGATAATCAGTCAATTGTAAATGGATATGAATTTAATGCTTATCATGAGTTAGTAGACGATATGGTAGGAGCATTTACTTTTTACGTTAAAAGCATCAATTCAATTGACGATGAAGATGTAAGAATATCAAAAAGATTATATTTATCGAGTCGAAGATTAAGAGGTTTTGAGCCAGGTAAAATTGGACCCAAAGATGGATCTGATCATGTTGGTGGAAATTATTTAACTTCAATTAATTTATCAACAACTTTACCTCAAATACTTCCTACAGCACAAAATACGGATTTTAGACTATTCTTTGATATGGGGAACGTATGGGGAGTTGATTATTCTGATACATTAAATGAATCAAATAAAATCAGATCTGCGACAGGAATAAGTGTAGATTGGTTTACACCTGTTGGACCACTTAATTTTTCACTTAGCCAACCTATTACCAAAGCAAATACTGATGTTACAGAGTCATTTAGGTTTAATTTAGGAACTACTTTTTAATGAAGTATATTGTAAAAATTATTGTAATTTTTCTTTATTTATTTTCTTTTAAATCAAGCTATTCAGATACCACTATAGCATATATCAATATGGAAATAATTATGAATAACTCTAAAGCTGGAAAATCTATAACACTTGCATTGGAAAAAGAACAAAAAAAAAATATTGCTGATTTTTCGAAAATAGAAAATGATTTAAAAGATGAAGAAGATAGTCTAATAGCTCAAAAAAATGTTTTGAGTAGAGAGGACTATGAAAAAAAAGTTGATGTATTAAAAAATAAAGTTAATGAATATAGAAAAAATAGAAGAGCAAAGCTAGATTTATTTAATCAAAAAAAAACAAAAGCTACAAATGAACTTTTGATTAAAATAAGACCTATATTAAAAGATTATTCGGTTGAAAATTCTCTTTCAATTATTTTAGAACAAAAAAATATTGTTTTAGGTAAAAAAGATTTAGATATTACAAATAATATTCTAGAAATTGTCGATAAAACATTTACAAAAATTGATTTAAATTAATGTCAGACTCTATAAATAAAAATGAAATAATGAATCTCTTGCCACATCGTGAGCCAATGTTATTAATTGAAAAATTAATAAATATTAAAAAATTGTTTTCGGCTACGGCAATAGTTAATGTTAAAAAAGATAGTTTTTATGTTCAAGGTCATTTTCCAGGTCAACCCGTCATGCCTGGAGTCTTAATTGTTGAAGCATTTGGACAAGCGGCAGCTGCACTTACCGCGCATGGAATTGATAAAACTACATATGAGAATAAATTAGTTTATTTAATGAGTGTTGAAAAAGCTAGATTCAGAAACCCAGTTGTGCCGGACTGTACATTAGAATTAAATATAGAAGCTATTAGATCGCATGGTAGAGTTTGGAAATACAAAGGAGAAGCCTTTGTAAAAGGAAAAAAAATGGCAGACGCTCAATGGTCTGCAACTATTGTAGACAGGAAATAATTAGCAATAAATCTTGATAAGCATTTATTATTATTTTTGATAATAAATCAAGCTAATGACTAATCCTTTTTTTAAAAATAAAGGCCCTTTTAAAATTGACATTTTATTAAAGTTAGCAGAGTTAAAAAACTTTGAAAACTTTAAAAATAGTAAAATTTATGATGTAAAAGATTTGTCAAATTCATCCATTAAAGATATTACTTTTTTTCATTCTAAAAAATATGAGATCTTAGCATCTAAAACAAAAGCTGCCTTTTGCATAACAACAAAAAATCTTAAACATTTTTTACCCAAAAAATGCAATAAAATAATTGTTGATAACGTTTTATTTGCAACAGCCAAAATTACTAAAATATTTTATCCTGAATCGATTAATGATGATTTTGATAAAAGTGCAAAAAGCATATTGAAAACTTCATTTAAGAAAAAAGTTATTTTTGGAAACAATGTGTTAATTGGGAAAAATGTTAAAATAGGAAAAAAATGTTCTATTGGTCATAATTCCATCGTGGAAAAAAATGTGATTATTGGTGATAATTGCTCAATTGGTTCTAATGTAATCATTAGGAATACAATTATTAATAATAATGTTCATATTTTAGATGGATGTGTAATTGGAAAAAAAGGATTTGGTTTTTTCCCAAATAAAACAAAAAATTATCGTTATCCACAAATAGGAGTGGTCATAATTAATGATAATGCTGAAATTGGATGTGGATCAACAATAGATCGTGGATCAATATCTAATACCGTTATTGGTAAAAATACTTTTTTAGATAATCAAGTGCATATAGCTCATAATGTTAAAATTGGTGACAATTGTATTATAGCAGGCCAAGTTGGTTTCGCAGGAAGCTCAATATTAGGAAATCATGTTATGATTGGAGGGCAAGCTGGAATCTCAGGTCATTTAAAAATTGGAAGTAATGTAAAAATTGGTGGTGGTAGTGGAGTTGTTAAAGATGTACCAAATAATTCTAAAGTTATGGGGTATCCAGCAAAAGATTTAAAAAATTTTATAAGGGAAAATAAGTGATACATAAAACAGCACTAGTAGATAGCAAAGCCAAAGTTTCAAATTCTGTAAACGTAGGCCCTTATTCAGTAATTGGACCAAATGTTGAAATAGGTGAAGATGTAACTATTCATTCTCATGTAAATATTTCTGGTAATACAAAAATTGGAAATGGTAATAAAATTTATCCATTTGCTTCCATTGGCAATGATCCTCAGGACTTAAAATATAATGGAGAACAAACTAAACTTATAATTGGAAATAATAACAAAATAAGAGAATATGTAACTATACATCCCGGAACAGTTGGTGGAGGAGGTATAACTACTGTTGGAAACAATTGTTTATTTATGATTGCTTCCCATGTAGCTCATGATTGCAACGTAGGAAATAATGTAATTATAGCGAACAATGTTCCCTTAGGAGGCCACGTTACAATTGAGGATAATGTTGTTATAGGAGGAAATTCAGCAGTTCAGCAATTTACAAGAATCGGGCAAATGGCAATGATTGGCGGAATGACTGGTGTTCTTCACGATGTTATTCCATACGGTTTATCAATAGGTAATAGAAATTATTTACAAGGTCTGAATTTAATTGGATTAAGAAGAGCTAATTTTGAAAATAAAGATATTTTAGGACTTTCAGAGGCTTATAAAATGATATTCGCTACAAAAAATCTTTCCGAAAACTTAAATAAATTAAACGGAACCTTTAAAGAAAATCCACTAGTTAAAAATGTAATAGAATTTATAAACAAAGATAAAAAAAGATCTATTTGTACACCTTTTTCCAAGGAGTAAGATGATTGGTTTAATACTAGGAGAAACAAATTTTCCTTTAGAAATACTCAATAAAGTAAAGAAAAAAAAAAATAAATACTTAATCATTGATTTGTCAAAATCTAAAAAATTTAGAAAAGATAAAAATTCTTACGCTGTTTCTTTAGGGCAATTTGGTAAAATACTTAATATTCTTAAAGAAAATAAATGTAAAAAAGTACTATTTGCTGGGAAAGTATCAAAACCGAATTTTTCAAAAATTAAACTAGATTTAAAAGGGATTTATTATATTCCAAGAATAATTCAAAAATCAAAAATTGGTGATGCAGCTATCTTAAAAGAAATAATTAAAATTTTAGCAGAACAAAAAATTAAAACAATAGATTCACTTAGTTTTAATCCTGAATTAACTTTAAAAAAAGGAAATTATTCGAAAATTAGACCTAATAGAGATGATAATAAAGATATTCAAAAAGCGATTAAAATTTTATCAGATTTAGGTAAATATAATTTTAGTCAAGGAACAATTGTAAGAAATAACAAATTAATAGCAATTGAGGACAAGGGTGGAACAAAAAAAATGCTAAATAAGTGTAAATCTAAAAAAAATAAAAAAATTGGTGTTTTGGTAAAATTTCCAAAGAAGAAACAAGATTTAAGAATAGATTTACCAACAGTTGGTTTAAATACTTTCAAACAATGTATGAATGCGGGGCTTAAAGGAATAGTTCTTAAAGATAAACAAAATATTTTTTTAGATAAAAAAGCATGTATTAACTTTGCCAACAAAAACAAAATGTTTATTTTAGTAAAATGAAAAAAATTTTTATTTTAACTGGTGAACCTTCAGGAGACAAATTAGCATCAACTGTAATTTCTAAACTTAAACAAAATCATTCTGATATAGAATTTTTATGCGTAGGAGGATCTCACTTAAATGCACTTGGAATTAAATCAATATATAATCTTAAAGAGATAACTCATATTGGTTTTACAAGTGTTATCTTAAACATATTTAAAATAAGGAATAAAATTAATGAAACTGTTAAAAAGATAATTGAATTTAATCCCTATATTTTATTAAGTGTAGATAGCCCTGATTTTACTTTAAGAGTTGCTGAAAAAGTTAAGAAAATCAATCCAAATATTAAAACAATTCATTATGTTGCTCCACAAGTATGGGTATGGAGAGAAGGTAGAGTAAAAAAATTTAAAAAGTTTCTTGATCATGTACTTTTATTATTTAAATTTGAAACAAAATATTTTGATAACGAAAAGATACCTAATACTTTTGTAGGACACCCTTTATTAGAACAAAAGATTAAAAGTAAAATTGATTTATCAAATATAATATCAAATGATAAAAAGATAATTTCACTTTTTTGTGGCAGTAGATTGTCAGAAGTAAATTTACTCTTACCAATTTTGATTGATTTCATTAATATGATGAATAAAAAATATGAAGATTTTACTTATGTTTTTCATGCAACAAATGAAAATAAAAATTTGATAAAAAATAAAATTATTGCTGAAAAATTATATAATGTTGAGGTTGTTTCCGATGAAAATATTAAAAGTCAAATTTTACATAAATCGGTTTTTGCAGTATCAAAATCTGGAACAGTTTCTCTTGAAATTTGTAACGCAAGAGTACCTTCCATAATTATTTATAAAATGAATTTTTTAAATTATTTAATAGTTAAGTTATTGGTCAAAATAAAGTATGCCAATATAATCAATATAATTAATGATAAAGAAATAATTCCTGAATTGATTCAAAATGAATGTAATGCAAAGGAAATTTACAATTCAGTTTTATATTTTTTACAAAATCCAGATTTGATGAAGCAACAAATAAATGATTGTGAAAAGACTCTAAATGAGATCAGGTCAAAAACCTCTTCATCTGAAGAGGCAACGACTGTATTAACCAAGTTTCTTGTTACCTAGTCTTTTTGTAACTTCATCTTTACCTAAAGATAATATTATATCATATATACCAGGACCAAATTTTGAACCAGTTAGTGCTATTCTCAATGGTTGTCCAACACCTTTAAAATTTGTATCGTGAAATTTTATGAGTTCATTCACTATTGGTTCTAAAGTTTCCTTTGTAAGTTGATCTACTTTTGAAAATTGAGAGCTAAAATCAGAAATTACTTTTTTTGCTTTATCATCAATTAATCTAATGTCATCTTTGTTAAAATCTACTTCATCAATTATTATATATTGACCGTTATTAAATATATCTTCTAAAGTTTTAGCTTTGTTTTTTAAAAAAGATAAAGATTTTTTAATTTTTTCTTTTTTATCAGATTTAATTTCGTTCTTAAATAGATTGCAGTATTCAATAAATTGATCAAATAATTCACTTTCATCCATATTTTTAATATAGTGCTCATTCATTGATAAAATTCTGCTCATATCTAGCTTAGATGGAGATTTGCCTATACCTTCAAGATTAAAATATTTTATACTTTCATCTAAGGTAAATATTTCTTTATCTTTAAAAGACCATCCCAGTCGAAGAAGGTAATTTCTTAATGCATCAGGCATGATGCCAATTTTTGAATAATCATCTAATGTTGAAGCCTTATCTCTTTTCGATAGTTTCTTTCCTTCAATAGTATGAATTAAGGGTATATGTGCAAAAGAGGGCAAATCCCAATTCATAGCCTTATAAATTTGAATTTGTTTAAAGGTATTTATTTTATGATCGTCACCCCTTATTATGTGTGTCATATTCATTTGATAATCATCAACTGATGCCGATAAATTATATGTTGGAGTCCCATCATTTCTTAAAATAACAAAATCCTCTATAGTATTATTTTCAATCTCAACATCACCCTGAACTAAATCTTTTAATATAGTAGTTCCATCAATTTTACTTTTAAATCTTATAACTGGCTTAATATCTTTAGGAGCATCACTTTCTTTCTTATCTCTCCATTTTCGATCATAAATATAAGGAATTTTTTTTTGTTTAGACCTTTTTTTTTGCTCCTCTATTTCTTCACTTGAACAATAACATTTATACGCATGACCATTTTTTAATAATTCGTTTGCTACTTTTATATGATCATCAATCTTTTTTGACTGTATGTATTCTTCACCATCATAATTAATACCTATCCATTTTAAAGATTGTATTATCTGATTTTTATATTTATCTTTTGATCTTTCTTTATCAGTATCTTCTACCCTTAAAAAAAATTTACCATTTTGATTTTTAGAATATAACCAATTAAACAAAGCTGTTCTTACACCTCCGATATGCAAAGGTCCAGTAGGGGATGGAGCAAATCTAGTTGCTACTTTTGACATTAGTAATGTTTAGACTATTTTATTAAAAGTTTCTATATAAAGATACAAGAACACCCTGAACTTTAACTCTATCGGGGCCAAATATTTTTGTTTCGTAGTTTTTGTTAGCGCTTTCTAAAGCTATAGTTTTACCTTTTCTTCTAATTCTTTTCAGCATTGCTTCGTGGTCATCAATTAAAGCTACTACAATCTTTCCGTTATCGGCTGTATCTGTTTTTTTAATAATTACTGTATCACCCTCGCTTATGCCAGCTTCTACCATAGAGTCTCCTTGAACTTTCAAACCAAAAAATTCACCATTTTTTTCTAAATTAGAAGGTAGAGGTATTCTAGAAACTTCATTTTGTATTGCATCAATAGGGGTACCAGCAGCAATTTTTCCTAAAACAGGTATTTCAGAATTTTCTTTACTTTGATTTTCATCATCCAATCCACCTTTAATTACACTTGGAGAAAAGCTATTATAAATATCATTAGCTGAAGCTGTTTCTGGTAGTTTTATCACTTCTAAAGCTCTAGCTTTATGCGCCAGCCTTCTAATAAAACCTCTTTCCTCTAGCGCACTTATTAATCTATGAATTCCTGATTTTGATTTCAAATTTAATGAATATTTCATTTCTTCATAGGAAGGGGAAACACCAGAAGATCTTAACTTCTTATTAATAAATAATAATAAATTTTTTTGTTTTTTTGTAAGCATAGAACAAATATCGTACATTTCTGTTCTACAAAAGTTCTTTTAAATCATCAATAGATTAAAAGTTAATAAAATAGGGCTTTTTTTAACTAAAGAACTGAAAAAATAGAGTTTTTATTCAAATTTCTCAAAAGTGATTCACCAATTAAAAAAGTTTTAATGTTAGTTTTTTTGCTAATTTCCAAAAGTTCTTCTTTTGTCTTAATGCCACTTTCTGAAACTAGTGGACCATTATGATTTATTAAAACATTATAAATATCATAAGTTGTATTAATTTGAGTTTCAAGAGTTTTAAGATCTCTATTATTAATGCCAATTAAAGCAGCTTTAAAATTCAATGCTACTTTTGCTTCTTCAACCGTATGAACTTCAACGATTACTGACATATTTAATTTAATTGCTTCATCATATAAAATATTTGCCACTTCATTTGAAACGCCAGCTAGAATAATCAAAATAGCATCAGCACCATAACTTTTAGCCAAATGTACTTGAAATTTATCAACAAAAAAATCTTTACAAAGAATGGGAAGTTTAATTTTTTGCTTAATTTTACTTATATGGATTAAATTTCCCAAAAAAAAATTCTCTTCTGTTAGTACAGATAAACATGTAGCGTTATTATCATTATATATTTGAGCTATATTAACCGGGTTATAATCTTCAATTATAATACCAGCTGAAGGACTAGCTTTTTTTATTTCAGCAATTATAGAAATTTTATTATTTTTAATATTATTATCTATTTTGTCTTTAAAATTAATAAATGATTTATTTTTTTCAATTTTTTCTTCTAGTGATTTAATAGAAATATTTTTTTTTAATTCGTCTATTTTTTCAATTTTTTTTTTAATTATTTTATTAAGTATATTTTCAGGCATTTTGAATTTTTTCTAAATGTTTTATGACTTTACATGATAGAATATGTTCTCTTGCGTTATTATACGCATCAGTAAAATTTTGATGAGTTTCGTTAACAATCAGTCCAGCTGCTGCATTTAAACATACTGCCTTAGAAAAATCATTATCTTCACCCTTAAATATATTTTCAATTTTTTTTGCATTAAATTTTGCATCATCTCCAACAAGATTTTCAAATTTGTCTGCATTAATATTTAATTCTTTTGGGTCTATCTTAATTTCAGAAATTTTTTTATCTTTTAATTGAACTATATTAGTTTTTGCATAAGGTGATATCTCGTCTAAACCATCTTCACTATTTACAATCCACGCAAATTTAATATTTAAATTAACTAACGAATTTGCAAATATTTTTAATAATTTTTTATCAAAGACCCCAACAACTTGTCTTTTAACAAGAGCAGGATTGCTCAATGGTCCTATCATGTTAAAAATAGTTCTTTTTCCAATTTTTTTTCTAGTTGGACCTACAAACCGCATAGCACTATGATAATTTGGCGCAAACATAAAACCAAAGTTATTTTTTTTTATTTGATATTCAATATCGTTTGGTTCTAAATTGATTTTAATATTTAATGCCTCTAATACATCGCCCGATCCACATTTTGAAGATACAGCTTTGTTACCATGCTTTGCAACCTTCACACCCATACTAGATAGAAGTAATGCTGATGCAGTTGAGATGTTAAGTGTATTCATTCCATCTCCTCCTGTTCCACATGTATCAACGCAATTCTCAACATTAACTCTTTTAGATTTGTCTCTTAAAACATAAACTCCACCAGCAATTTCATCAGCAACTTCACCTTTTTTAGATAATAACGTTAAGAAATCATATATTTCATTATCAGAAGCTTTTCCTTCCATTAATATATTAAAAGCATTTTTACTTTCTTCAAATGTTAAATTTTCTTTTTTACTCAACTTTGTTAAAAAATTATTCATTAATTTAATTTTATAAAATTTTTAATTATTTTTATCCCAACTGAAGTTTTTATACTTTCAGGGTGAAATTGTACTCCATGAACATTATATTTTTTATGCATTATGCCCATGATAGTGCCGTCTATTGTTTCAGAGGTTATAACTAGGCTTTTTGATAAGGTTTTTTTTTCAATAATTAAACTATGATACCTAGTAGCCTCAAAGTTATTTGGAAGATTCTTCATTATGCCCAAATTTTTGTGTTTAATAAAGCTAGTTTTTCCATGCATTAATTTTTTTGTTTGTATTATTTTAGATCCAAAACATTGACCAATTATTTGGTGACCTAAACAAACACCCAATATTGGTATATTTTTATATAGTTCGTTAACAATCTTTATACAATTACCTGATTGATTTGGATTACCTGGTCCTGGAGAGATAACTATTTTATTATAATTTTTTTTTAATATTTCTTTGGAATTAATTTTGTCATTTCTTATTACATCAACTTTAACTTTTAGAGATGAAATATAATGATATAAATTAAAAGTAAAACTATCGTAATTATCAATTAAAAGTATTTTCATATTTATTTTAGAGAATTTAACAAGGCTTTTGCTTTATTTACAGTTTCTTTATATTCATTTATAGGTTTGCTATCAGCAACAATACCTGCGCCCGATTGTGCATAAAATTTATTTTTTTTTGAAACAGCAGTTCTTAATGCAATACAGGTATCAAAATCACCATTAGAAGAGAAATAACCAATTCCACCTGCATATACTTTCCTTCTAGTATTTTCTAATTCATCTATTATTTCCATTGCTCTTATTTTTGGCGCTCCTGAAACAGTTCCAGCAGGAAAACCAGATAATAAAGTATCAAATCTGTTAAATTTATTGTTAAATTTGCCTACTACATTAGAGACTATGTGCATAACATGGGAATATCTTTCTATTTTAAATTTTTCAGTAACTTTTACAGAATTAATAGTTGATACTTTTCCCGTATCATTTCTTCCAAGATCTAAAAGCATTAAATGTTCAGCTAATTCTTTTTTATCTTTTAAAAGACTTTTTTCTAAGGAAATATCTTCTTTCCTATTCTTTCCTCTAGGTCTTGTACCAGCTATTGGTCTAATTGTAATTTGACCATTTCTTAATCTTACCAATATTTCAGGGCTAGCACCTATAATTTGAAAATCTTCAAAATTAAAAAAATACATAAAAGGTGATGGATTGGTTACTCGTAGTTTCTTGTAAATTTCTATAGGGTTTTTAGTTAATTTTGCTTCAAATCTTTGACTTAGAACAACCTGAAAAATATCACCAATTTTAATGTATTTTTTGGCCTTTTTTACATTTGTTAAAAATTTTTTCTTTGAAATGTTTGATTTAATTTTTATATTTTCTTTTTTAAATTTATTAGAATTTATATTTATATCGAAATTTGATAGAAAAATTAAGTTTTCAATTTCATTTTGTAAATCTTGATATTTTTTTTGATAATTATTAATTTTTTCATCTTTAAAACAATTAATTATAAAAAAAATTTTCTTTTTAAAATTATCATGGATGATTAAAGTTCGTGGTCTTATTAATCTAGCATCAGGTATATTTAAATCATCTTTACAACTATTTGGTATTTTTTCTATATATCTTATTATATCATATGAAAAATAACCTGACAAAAGAGAGCTTAGAGGGGGAAGTTTTTTTGGTATTTTAAATCTAAAATTTTCAATAATATTTTCGATAACCTTCTTGGGACTTCCATGAATTTTCTTTTTTTTATTGTTATTGATGTAAAACGACTTGTTGTTATTAAACTCCCATATTTTATCTGGATCCTTCCCAAATATAGTATATCTACCTTTTATTTTGCCTTTCTCTACTGATTCAAAAATAAAACTATTTTTTTCAACAAGAAAATTGTTTATTAAATTGTTTATTTCATTATCAGTATTTGATTTTTTTGAGTAAAAAAGTATTTGATTTATTTTTTTTTTATGTAAAAACTTAAATTTTTTTAAACTTACATTTAACATTATCTAAAATAATTTTTAACTCTATCCAAAGTTTTTTGATTGATTTTTACTTTGTACTTATTATTTAATATAAAATCATAAGTTTCATACATATGATCTTTAATTTTATTATTAGATTGATCGTTGTATTTTAAAAAATCTTCAGAATTTTTTGAAATTTCCTTTTGCAATATATTTTTAATTTTAGCCAAATAAATATTATTGTTTATATCTTTTATAAGAGCAAAGTTATTCTTTCCTAGCGAATAAATATATTTAACACTTTCTGATGTAAATTTATTGATATCGTTTATTGAAAAAATTTCGATATTTTCAACAATGGTAGTATTTGAAGATGCTAACTTATCAAAGTCAGATTGACTAAATTTTTTTTCACTAATTTTTTTTATTAAATTGTTGTTAAAGTCATATTTATATTTGTTTACAAGTATTTTTCTAATTTTTTCGTTAAATTCAAAATTATTAATATCAGGTAAAATTTTTATAACATTTTCTATTTGATATAATATGTAAAAGTCGCTTTCTTCTATAAGGCCTATTTTGTTATCTTCATCCAATTCAAATATTTTTTTATATATTTTTTTTTCTATTTCGTTTTTGGTTGATACAGAGTTTAATTTATAATTTTTAATGTAATTTGATTTTAAATTGTACTTACTTACTAAATCATTAAAATAAGTACCATTTGAAATCTCATTTTCAATGTCATCAATTTTTTTGAAATAAGTTTCATTAAACTCATTTATGCCAATCAAATTTTGTGGTGAAATTTTTGAATAATTAAAACTTATTTCTTTTTCTTTTAAAAATTCTTTGTTTTCGTTAATAAATTTAATTAAATCTTTATCATTAAAATTTTCTTTTTTTTTATAAGAATTATCTAAATTTATATAATCAATTATTATTTTACTATTTTTTTCTTTGTACAATTTGTTTGTTAAAAAATTTGGAGATTTAATTCCACCATTAATATATTTAAATAAACTATTTTTTAATTCGCTATCTTTTAATCTTAGTTCGAAAAGTGGTGCTGATAAATTTATAGATAATAAAAATTTTTCATACTTAGTTCTAGAGAATTTTTTATTCTCATCGTAAAAATTTTTATTTAGTTTGATTTTTTTATTTAAAATTTTATCAGAAATTACTAAACCTGACTCTTTAATTTCCATCTTTAACATATTTTTAGAAATTAATTCTGCTAACATTTCTTCTATTATGTTCTTATCTATTTCACTCTTGATTGTTTCAGTATCGATATTAGATCGGTTTATATAATCAATAAAATCTTTTGTTGTTATATTTTCATTATTAACTTTTGCTATATTATTAGAATTTCCACTACTAAAAAGACCACCCATTCCCCAAAAAACAAATGGAATAATTATTATTACTAATAAGATTTTAGCAAAAATAGTTTTAGAAAAGCTTCTAATTTTGTTTAGCATTATTAATTTTTAATTTATTGAACTATAAAAGACAAACCTATAAATTAAATTCATCATTATGACAAATAAATATAAGTATTTTGTTGCAAATTGGAAAATGTATGGTGGTTTAAATACAGTAAATTCACTACATAGAGTAATTAAATTTTTAAAAACTTTTAAAAAATCAAAAAATATTAAAATAGTTTATTGCCCTCCAAGTACATTAATTCGTCCAATGTCTAAAAAACTTCTTAATACTACAATTCAAGTTGGTGCCCAAAATTGTCATGAAAGTCAAAATTATGGAGCATCAACAGGTTACATAAATTCTTCGATGTTAAAGAGTGTTGGTGCCAAGTATGTTATACTTGGTCATTCTGAAAATCGACAATCTGGTGAGACGGATAAATTGATTAATCTTAAAATTAAATCAGCTATTAATTCTGGTTTAAAAGTAATTTTTTGTATTGGTGAAACTTTAAGTCAAAAAAAAAAAAAAATTACAAAACAAATTTTATCAAAACAAATTAAATCAGGTTTAAATAAAGTTAAAAAAAGAAAAAATATTATAATTGCATATGAACCTGTCTGGTCTATTGGGACAGGTGTTATTCCTAAACCAGATGAATTATTCAGAACTATAGATTTTATTAAAAAGAAAGTTAAAAATAACAAAGTTTTATATGGTGGTTCAGTAAATCCAAAGAATATTCATCAACTGAAATTAATAAATAATATAAATGGATTTCTTGTTGGAGGTGCTTCTCAACAATCAAAAAAATTCATTGATATAATTAAAAAAACCTTTATCTAGTCACCATGGAAAATATTTTATTAATAATTAACATCGTATTAGCTATAATTCTAGTTGGCCTTGTATTAGTGCAAAAATCTGAAGGTGGTGCTTTAGGAATAGGTATTTCGCAAGATAGTTTTATGTTTTCTAGATCCGCAGGAGATTTTTTTACTAAAGCAACTGGCTTTGTGGCAGCACTATTTATCATTTGTAGTTTATCACTAACTATAATTTCAAGAGGTGAGTTAATACCAACAACTTCAGTTTTGGATAAAATAGAAGAATCTGATGACGAAACTCCAGAAATTCCAGAAAATAATAATTAATTATCTTTCAATTTTTTAGTTTATTGCGTATAAGATAATTCCATGGCGCGATACATATTCGTTACTGGCGGCGTGGTTTCATCTTTAGGAAAAGGTCTTTCATCAGCTTCGTTAGCATACCTTTTACAATCTAGAGGCTTCAAAGTTAGAATTAGAAAACTTGATCCATATTTAAATGTTGATCCTGGAACAATGAGTCCATTTCAACATGGCGAAGTCTTTGTAACAGATGATGGAGCCGAAACAGATTTAGATTTAGGTCATTATGAAAGATTTTCAGGAATTTCGGCTAAACAATCTGATAATATAACAACAGGTCAAATTTATAGTGATGTTTTAAAAAAAGAAAGAAAAGGGAAATATTTAGGAAAAACTGTACAAGTAATCCCACATGTAACAGATCGAATAAAAGAATTTATTAAAAATGATATAAAAAATGAAGATTTTGTAATTTGTGAAATTGGAGGAACAGTTGGAGACATCGAAAGCTTACCATTTGTTGAAGCTATTAGACAGTTTTCAAATGACATTGGTAAAAAAAATACTTTATTTATTCACTTAACTCTTGTTCCATATATGAAAGCTTCCGATGAAATTAAAACCAAACCAACTCAACATTCTGTAAAGGAACTTCGAAGCATAGGTATACAACCAGATATAATTATTTGCAGATGTGAAAGAGCTATTCCTTTGGATCAAAGAAAAAAAATATCCTTATTTTGCAATGTAAATATAAATAATGTAATTCAAACTATTGATGTAAAAACTATATATGAAGCCCCAATTAGTTTTAACAATGAAAAACTTGATAGACAAGTTCTTGATTATTTTAAAATTAAATCAAAAAAACCTGTTAATTTGAGCCCGTGGAAAAAAATTATTAAAATAGTTCTTAATCCAAAAAAAAATGTAAATATTGCTATAATAGGCAAATATGTAAATTTAAAAGATGCTTATAAATCTTTGGATGAAGCACTTGTTCATGGTGGAATAGATAATAATTTAAAAGTAAATTTAATCCGTATTGAATCTGATAATTTAAAACCTTCAGAAATTAAAAAAAAATTAAAAAATGTTTCAGGTATTTTGATTCCTGGTGGTTTTGGAAAAAGAGGAACCGAAGGTAAAATAGAAGCAATTAAGTATGCAAGAAAAAATAAAATACCATTTCTGGGTATTTGTTATGGAATGCAAATGGCTATAATTGAATTTGCTAGAAATGTATTAAAATTAAACAAAGCATCATCAACAGAGTTAAATCCGAAATGTATTCCTGTTATTGGCCTTATACATGAATGGAAAAAAGATGGAAAAACTATTAAAGGAACAGACAAAGACTTGGGAGGAACAATGAGACTTGGTCTATATGAGGCAGAATTATTAAATAACTCTTTAATAAAAAGTATATATAAATCCAAAAGTATTAAAGAGAGGCATAGACATAGATATGAGGTGAATGTTAATTATAAAAAGCAATATGAAGAAAAAGGTTTATTGTTTTCAGGTAACTCACCAGATAAAAACCTGCCCGAGATTATAGAGCTGAAAAATCACCCTTGGTTTGTAGGAGTTCAATTTCATCCAGAATTTAAATCTAGACCTTTGTCGCCACATCCATTATTCTCATCATTTATTAAAGCTGCAAAAAATCATAAAAAATGAAAAATTTAACAGTAGAATGTGGAAACATTAAAATATCAAATGCCAACAATTTTTGTCTAATTGCTGGACCCTGCCAGCTCGAAACCGAGCAACATGCAATGGATATGTCAGGTAAAATTAAAGAAATTACATCTAAATTAGGAATTGGTTTTATTTATAAAACATCATTCGATAAAGCTAATAGAACAAGTTTAAAAGGTAAAAGAGGAATGGGTTTAGAACAATCTTTACCAATATTTGATAAAATTAAAAAAGAAATTAAAGTTCCTATTCTTACAGATGTTCATAACTCAGAACAATGTTCAATAGTTGCAAAGCATGTTGATATTTTGCAGATACCTGCTTTTCTTTGTCGTCAAACAGATTTGTTAATAGCAGCAGCTAAAACAAAAAAAATTATTAATGTAAAAAAAGGACAATTTTTAGCTCCTTGGGATATGACAAACGTTACAAAAAAAATTTCAGAGTCTGGTAACAATAATATTCTTGTAACAGAGAGAGGAGCAAGCTTTGGCTATAATACTTTAGTTTCTGATATGAGATCTTTACCAATCATGGCAAAGAATGGATATCCAGTAATTTTTGATGCAACACATTCTGTACAACAACCCGGAGGACAAGGAGAGTCTAGTGGAGGACAGAGAGAATTTGTTGAACATTTATCCAGAGCTGCTGTTGCAGTTGGAGTGGCTGGAATTTTTATGGAGACTCATCAAGATCCTGATAATGCGCCATCAGATGGCCCAAATATGATTCCATTATCTAGTCTAGAAAATTTATTAAAACAATTAATAGAAATAGATAAAATTATAAAAAAATAATTAGTGAGCAAGATTAAACAAGTTCATGCTAGACAAGTATTTGACAGCAGGGGAAATCCGACTGTTGAAGCTGATGTAACTCTTAATGATGGTACAGTAGGTAGTGCCATTGTCCCATCTGGCGCTTCAACAGGTTTTAATGAAGCTCATGAATTAAGAGATAAAAATTCTAAATATCTCTTTAAGGGTGTTTCAAAGGCTGTTGAAAATATTAATTCTAAAATTTTTAAATCTATAAAAAATAAAAATTCATATAATCAAAAAAAAATTGATGATATTTTAATTAAATTAGATGGAACTAAAAATAAATCTAATTTAGGTGCTAATGCAATTTTAGCTGTTTCCATAGCTAATTGTAAAGCTTCAGCAAAATCACAAAAAAAAGAAATTTATGAATATTTATCTAAAACTAAAAATTATTTACTTCCTTATCCAATGATGAACATTATAAATGGGGGTGTTCACGCTAATAATTCATTAAAAATTCAAGAATTTATGATAAGGCCCGATAAAGCAAAAAATTTTACTGAATCTATTCGTATGTGTTTTTTGGTAATGAATGAATTAAAAAAAGAAATAAGTAAATATTCACATACTACAGTTGGAGACGAAGGAGGCTTCGCACCGAATTTAAAAAAAGATGAGGATGCAATAATATTAATCAATAAAGTAATTAAAAAAATTGGATTTAACCCAAAAGTAGATTTTTCTATTTGTTTAGATGTTGCTGCCAATGAATTAGAAACTAAAAAAACTATTAATTATTACAAAAGTCTAGTTTCAAAATTTAATATTAAATCTATTGAAGATCCTTTTTCTGATAAAGATTGGAATTCATGGTCCAAAATAACAGACCTAGTAGGTCATAAAATTCAAATAGTTGGAGATGACCTTTTTTGTACAAATAA
>QCKR01000012.1 GCA_003215185.1 Pelagibacteraceae bacterium AG-410-D23 | reverse complement strand
AATTTGAAACACCAATAATTGTTGAGGCAGAAACATAATCTTTATTTTTTTCAACTAAAGCGGCAGCTCTAGATACTCTTGCAAACTGTGGCCATTCTGAAATTCCTATTGCAAAAATTAATACATAAATTGCCATTTCGTCATGTAGCTCTCTAGAAATAATTCCACGTGCAATTCCGTCAACCAATAGAGCCATTAAGATACTTGGTACAGTTAATTGTACATCAGTGAATCTCATAACAATCATTTCATATTTTCCACCAAAATATCCAGCTGTTAAACCTAATCCTACTCCAAGTACCAAAGCAAATATAACCGCAGAAAAACCTACAATTAAAGAAATTCTTGATCCATAAAGAATTGTTGCCAACATATCTCTACCTTGACCATCAGTTCCTAAAATAAATTTAGCAAGACCATCTTCTGTCCATGAAGGTGGTGTAAATGCATCCATTAAAGATAAAGAAGATGGGTCAAATGGATTATAAGGCGTTACAAATTCAACAAAAAAAGAACAAAAGAAAATTACGATTAATATAATTGTTGATACAATGGCTGTTGGTGATTTTATAAAACTAAAATAAATATCGCTGTCTTTAATTCTATTAAATAATGTCAAATTTTTACTATCCACTTACTGCCTCCGCTTTAACTCTAATTCTTGGGTCAATAAAATAGTACAAAATATCTACTATGAAATTTATCATTACGAAAACAAATGCGATAAAAACTAAGTAAGCAGACATAATTGGTATATCTACAAATTGAACAGCTTGAATGAATAAAAATCCCATACCAGGCCATTGAAATACTGTCTCTGTAATTATTGAAAATGCAATTAATGTACCGATATTTATTCCTGCAATTGTAATTACAGGTATTAGGCCATTTTTTAATGCATGTTTATAGTGAATACTTTTTTCATTTATACCTCTTGCTCTTGCAAATTTAATATAATCTGTTTGTAATATTTCCATCATTTCAGCACGTACGAGCCTAATAATGTAAGTCATTTGAAAAAGACTAAGAGTTACAGATGGAAGAATTATAGCTTTTAACCCTGATAAAGTTAAAAAACCTGTAGACCAAAAACCAAGATCAACAACTTCTCCTCTTCCAAAGGAAGGGAGTATTCCTAAAATTACTGCAAATAGATAAATAAATAATATACCAATTACAAATGTGGGGAGTGATACACCTAATAAAGATATGGCTAATATAGCATCACTTAGAAAACCTTTTCTATTTATACCGGTATAAACACCTAATAAAGTTCCTGATACCAAAGCAATCAATGCTGAGATTAAAACTAACTCTATTGTTGCTGGCAATCTTTCTGAAATTAGTTCTGAAACTGGTCTTCTCAATTGATAAGATATACCAAATTCTCCCTTGGAAGCATTAACTACAAATCTTGAAAATTGAATATGTATAGGATCCATTAATCCTAAAGTTTCTCTAAGTTCTGCTCTTTCTTCATCTGATGTTTCTTCTCCAACCATATTATTAATTGGATCCCCAACAAAATTGAAAAGTGAAAAAGAAACGAAAGCAACAACCAGCATTACGATAACTGATTGGAACAGGCGCTTAAAAAAATATTTTATCAATTTATGAAAACTTAAGTTACAAGCCCTTTATAAATAAAGGGCTTGTAAAAATTAATTTAATTTATACTAGAAAAACGGAATAATGGTTCATTATTCGGTCTTATAGGCACATTAACATTTGTTTTAGATGCCCAAGAAATTACTTGGTGATGTAAAGGAAGATAAGCAATGTTATCTCTTACAATTTTCCAAGCTTTAGCTATTGCAGCATTTCTCTTGTCTAGATCAACTTCACCTTCCATTACTCTAATTGCAGCATCAACATCAGCATCGCTGAAGTTAACTTTATTCCAGCTTGCGCCAGACTCATATAGATAGTGGAACACATAGTGACTGTCTAAAGTAGGAACACCCCAACCTAGCATATAAAAATCGCCTTGGTCGTCTTTAAGTTCTTTAAAGTGTTTACTTTTAGTTTGAGCAAATAAATTTACTTTAACACCTATTTTTCCTAACATTCCTACAACAGCTGTACAAATTGCTTCATCGTTTACATATCTGTCATTTGGACATCTTAGTTCAACTTCAAAACCATTTGGATAACCTGCATCCGCTAATAGTTTTTTTGCAGCGTCAACGTCGTAAGGTAATCTTTTATCAAGTGCTTTTGTATAACCTGTAACACCTGGGAAAGTTATAATTCCTGCTGGTTCACTTAAACCTCTCATAACTTTTTTCTTGATAGCTTCGATATCAATCGCTTGGTAAAGTGCTTGTCTTACCTCTTTTTTCTTAAATGGATTATCACCAGTATTACCTGTTCTCAGCTTATCAGCAGCTTGGTCCATTCCAAGAAAAATTGTACGCATCTGTGGAGTGCTTTCTACTTTATGTCCAGCAGATGAGCTAATACGAGCCAAGTCTTGAACAGGAGCATCTGTAACTACATCTATTTCTCCAGATAATAACGCAGCAACTCTAGTTGCAGCATTCTTAATTGGAAGTAATTGTATCTCAGTTAGATTGTGTTCTACATTACCCCACCATTTATTATTCTTTTTGAAAACTGTTTTAGTATTTGGTTCTCTTAAAGTAATTTTAAATGGTCCAGTTCCCATTGCATTTGTTGCAGAAAATGTTTCTTGCCCTGCGTCCCAGTTTTGTGGAGCAATAGCAAAATTATCTGTTGCCCATTTTTTAGACATTACAAATATATTTGATAATTGGTTTAGAAGAATTGGATTTGGTTTGCTTGTTTTAATTTGTACTGTGTAATCATCAATTGCTTTAACTGACGAAACAGTACTAATATATTCTTTAAAATCAGATGTTGGTTGTTTTGCTCTTAATATACTAAAAACAACATCTTCTGATGTCATTTTTTGTCCATTTGAAAACTTAACATCGTCTCTTAAATAAAAGTACCAAGTGTTTTCGTCTACAGTTGCCCATTTATGTGCAAGCTGAGGTCCAATTGACATGTCTAACCCTCTAGTAACCAAAGCCTCATAAACTTGTCTTGATACTTGAGTAGTTGGACCCTCATTTTGCGCATGTGGATCTAGTGTTAAACTATCCCCTTGCATAGACCATTTAATAGTGTTTGCAAAAGATTGTGTAGATACAAAAACGAAAAGTACAGTTAGTAAAATTTTAAATATATTTTTTACTTTCATTTATACCCCCTATTTTTTAAACAAAAAGTATAGGTCAAATAATAATGATTTTATAGGATTATTTTCTTTGTAAACTTAAGCTTAACTGAATAGCTTGTTTGTTTTTATTTAAATTAATGCTTATAAGACATATATAATCTAGAAAATGAAAAAAACTATTGTAAGCAGTTGGAATGAGTGGGACCCCTTAAAACATGTGATTGTTGGTAGAGCAGATAACTGCTGTATACCTGCACCTGAGCCAGCTGTAGATGTAAAAATTCCACCAGATTCAGTTATGAAAGGAAAACATGGCAGAAGAACTCAAGACTCTATAGATAGATCAAATGAACTTTTAGATAAATTTGTAAAAACATTAGAGACTAGAGGTATAAGAGTTGATAGACCAACTCCTTTAAAATTTGATGAAAAAATTTCTACACCAGACTGGAAAGCAGAACACATGTTTGGGTGTATGCCATCAAGAGATGTGATTATTACTGTTGGAAAAGAAATGTTAGAAGCTACTATGAGCTTTAGATGCCGATGGTTTGAATATTTAGCTTATAGACCATTGATACAACAATACTTTATGGAAGATCCAGATATGAAGCATGAGTCAGCTCCTAAACCGAGATTGACAGATAAAGATTATCATAAAAATTATTTGTCTGATGAAGTAAGCATTGAACAAAGACTGGAATGGGCTGAAAAAAAATATTTTGTAACAACTGAAGAAGAACCTCTTTTCGATGCAGCAGATATTTTAAGATTTGGTAAAGACTTAATTGTTCAACATGGTTTTACAACAAATTTAAAAGGAATAGATTGGTTAAAAAGACATTTTCCTGATCATCGTATTCATACAGTAAATTTTCCTGGTGATCCTTACCCAATTCATATAGATGCAACTTTTACTCCTATCAAACCTGGGCTAATATTAAATAACCCTGTAAGAAAACTTCCTAAAGAACAAAGAAAACTTTTTGAGGATAATGGTTGGGAAATTATTGAAGCAGCACAACCAGCGCATAACTCTCCTCCTCCTCTAACTTACTATTCAATATGGTTATCAATGAATATTTTAGTTTTAGATCCAAAAACTGTATGTGTTGAGAAAAGTGAAGTATATCAAGCTGAACAACTTGATAAATTAGGTATGGAAGTTTTACCTATAGATTTTAGAGAAGCTTATGGCTTTGGCGGAAGTTTACATTGTAGTACAACAGATGTTTTTAGAGAAGGAAATTTACAAGATTATTTTCCTAAACAATAACTACTGAAGCTATTTTAGAGATCAATTATTTTATCTCCATCAGAACAAATTTGTGATATAGGGGCGAATGGCTAAAAAAAATAACAATCCTAGAGGAATAATTCTCATATTATTAGCCATGCTGGTTTTTTCTGTGCAAGATGGAATTATGAAACACATCTACAGTTTTGTCTCTCTTTATGAAGTTTATTTAATAAGAACTGTTGTAAGTTTTTCCCTTATTATAATATTTTTAAAATTAACAAAAAGACCAATAATATTTAAAAGTCAATATCCATTACTAACTCTCTGTCGTGTGATACTGTTCTTTTTTGGTTTTAGTTCTTTTTATGTTTCTTTGGCTGTCTTACCTCTTAGTACGGCTACTGCTTTATTTTTTGTTACTCCTTTTCTAATTACAATATTTGCACATTTTTTTTTAAAAGAAGAAATAGGACCAAGAAGATGGTCTGCGATTGTTGTGGGCTTTATTGGTGTGTATATAACTTTAAACCCTGATTTTAGTGATTTTAACTATTTAAGTTTATTGCCTATTTTATGTGCACTTTGTTATTCATTATCAATGATTATAATTAAAAAAACCTCAGATAAAGATAATGTTTATACTCAAACATTTGCTTTTTATATTGGAGCAATAATTATTAGTTCTATTTTTTATTTTATAATGGGTGATGGGCAATACAACACATCAGATCATCCAGCTTCTCAATTTATATTTAGAGAATGGTTTGTAGATTTACAATCTAGTATTTTATTAATGATTGCAACTGGTATTACAGCAACACTTGCTTTCCTTCTTTTATTTTCCGCTTATAGTGTAGCATCACCTTCTGTAGTCTCACCTTTTGAATATTCGATATTATTATGGTCATCATTAATAGGTTGGTTCTATTTCAATGAAATACCAAGCTTAACTACAGTCATAGGAATATTAATAATTGTATCTAGTGGCATTTATATTTTTGTTCGTGAAAAAGCCCAAGATCAATCAATAGCAACTGAAAAGCCTTTAAGATAAATGACAAAAAATATAATTCCTACAATTAATATTTCTTCAATAATTAAAGAAGGTTTTAGTTCTCCAAGATCAATTAAAACTGTTAATAAAATTAAAAATGCTTGTGTTAAAATTGGTTTTTTTCAAATTATTGGTCACGGAATAAAACAAAAAAATATTAAGAATATTTGTGGTGTTGGAAACAAATTTTTTCATTCATCTGAGATAAATAAAAAAAAACTTTCGCCTAAAAAATGGAATTCTAAAAACAAAAATATTTATAGAGGATATTTTCCAAATGATGTAAACGGAAAAGAAGGTTTAGATATTGGAGACTTAAAAGTAACAAAAAAATACGCTAACTCAACTAAAAATCAATATATAGAATATTTAAATTTAAATAAATCTATAGATAAAAAATCAATAAAAATCTTATCAAATTATTTTGATGAGATATTTCTTTTGGGTGAAACTTTATTTAAGGGTGTAATAAAGTTATATGGAAAAGATATTAATAATTCCAAAAAAGCATTTTCTAGACTTAAAACTCTAAGCACATTAAGATTTAATTATTATCCAAGTCAAACTAGACCAGTTGAGATTTCTAAGCAAGACGGAGTCGCATTGGGTTGCGAGACACATGTAGATAGTGGAATATTCACAATTCTGTACCAAGATAAAAAAGGTGGATTACAAGTTCAAAATAGAAAAAATAAAAAATGGTATAATGTGCCTTTTAATAAAAAAGCTTTAGTTGTTAATACTGGTAGGGCTCTTGAATATTTAAGTAATGGTAAATTTAAAGCTACAAACCATAGAGTTCTTTGGAATAAAACTAAAAGAATGTCTATACCTTTCTTTTTTGAACCTTCCTATGATTTTAAAATGAATAAATTTTTTCTAAACAAAACTGCAACTAAAAACAATGGTTTGATTTATGAAAAATTTCTAAATAAATCGTTAAAAAAATTTGTTGAATATCAAAGATAATTTTTTAGATTCAATCAATTTTCGCTTTTTTCTTGAAAATTTTTTAATCTTTCATCAATTAAGCTTATTTTCGAACATAACATAGAGCAGATTATTTTAAATTTTTCTTTTAATTCTTTTGCTTTTGAAAAATTAGATTTTTTTAACTCTACATCTATTAGCATATACATTGCTTCCTCATTATCAGGTGCAAGCAAAAGAGTAGTATCCAAATTTTTTTCAAGTTCGTTATTATTTTCTTGGGCTTTGTATATTTTTGCCAAATATAAATATGATTTTGCATCTTTTGGATTAAATACAATATTTCTTTGAAATAAAAATTTTGAATCTTCAAATTTTTCTTTTTCATATAAAGTCTTTGCCTTATCAAAAAAATTTTCTTTTGCATTTGTTGATGTAGCAACGAAACAAAAAAGAAAAAATATAAAACATTTTATATACTTCATGTTATTTTTTTACTTCATCTCTCAAAAATTTACAAATTATAAAACTTTCTTTTGATTCTTTTCTACTTGCCGAAGGTTTAAAAATGCTAGTTTTCTTAAAGTTTCTTTTTGCTAAATCTACAATTTCATTGAATGTTGACCCCATAAATATTTTTGAGATGAATTGACCATTTTTTTTTAAAAAATCTGATGCAAAATTTAATGCTTCAATACAAAGTTCTCCAGTTACAATAGAATCTATATCTTTATTTCCTGTTGTATTAACTGCCATATCAGAAAGAACGACATCAACATTTTTTCCAAAATACTCTCTTATCTGTTGTTTGTATTTATCTTCACTAAAATTTCCTTTAATTTGAAAAATGTTTTCAATCTTATCCATTTCTTTAAGATCTATGGCCAAAATTTTTCCATTTTTTATTTTTTTTGAAATAAATTGTGACCAGCTGCCTGGTGCTGCTCCTAAATCAATAACTGAAATTCCATTTTTAAAAATTTTGAATTTATCATCTATTTCTTGCAATTTATAGATAGCTCTAGATCTATAACCCTCAAGTTTTGATTTTCTAACATAAATATCTCTTCTTTGCTTATGTATCCAGTTTTTTGAAATCTTATTTTTTTTCAATTATTTAGAATACCTTAAGCTTTTAGATATAGTTTTATTTTCTAAAGTTTTAACTTCGATATTTACACTCTTGTCTAATCTCATATCTTTATTATCTTTCCAAATACCGGCTGCTAAATGCATGATGCCTATTTTATGATTTGGCAAGTAAGGTTCGACAAAACTATTTATACTTTCGTTAAATTTTGGTAATAAATTACTTGCAATCCAGTTACAGTTTAGTGGTAAAAATTCAGTTTCAACTTGATCAATATAAACACTCATATTTATTGCTAACCCTTCTGATCCAAAGACTTTTCCAGCGCTTAATGTTTTGGTTAAATTTTCTTGCCATATTTTCCAACATGAAGAGTTGTGTTCAAGTGAAAAAACTCCAATGTTAATATGAGGAGCAAAAGCTAGTTTTCTTGCCTTTTCTATACCAATATTTGAGCTCATTGCATGTTTAAAATTTTGAGATTTTATTAAAGCAATTTTTCCAAAAATCCATTTTACTTTTGACATTATTTTATAACCAGGGCCCAAGGTTTGAGTAATACCCAATTTTCCATTCTCACAAGCTTTAAAATATAATTCTATAGAAGACCAATCTTGAACCCAGGCATCACAGTCTATCCAAAGATATTTTTGAAAATTTGGAAAGTACTTAGGAAGAAAAGCTCTAGAGACCTGGCTTTTAAGCCATTCTTTTCCTCTAATTTTATATCCTGGAACATTGATATCCCAGTCAGCATTTTTTATTTCATCTACTTTTTTTGATAATACGTATTTTTGTTCGTCAGTTAAACCTGCATCTAACACACAAATTGCAATACTGGAACTTTCTTTAAAACTTTTAATTGAGTCTATTAATTCATTAAGGAGCTCAAAATAATTAGCATCTGCTAAGGAAACTATTGCATTCTTTTTCATTTATAATATGTCTTCATGATCATCATTATCATCTATTTGTGTCTTAAATTTTTTATTTATTTTGTAATAATGAAAAATACTCACAGGAATGACTAATAAATAAGCTAAGCCAGATAAAAGTATAGTATTGAAACTATAAATTAATAGTAATCCAAAATATAAAACTATTATAAGTAATAGAAAAATCGTCATACTTCTTGGAACAACAATTCTTTTAAGGGAATAAGTTGGTATTTTGCTTATTAATAGTATTGAAATAACAATGAATAATGAAGGAACAACAACATCATAATTTAAATTTATTATTTGAAGCTCACTAAAACTAAAAATCAAAGGCAATAAAACCAACACACCTCCTGCAGGAGATGGAATTCCTTCAAAAAAATTATCTTTCCACGATGGTTCTCCACTTGAATTAACATTAAATCTTGCAAGTCTTAGAGCAACACAAATTACATAAATTAAACATATTAACCATCCAACTCTTCCTAGTTCATTTAGTTTCCAAAAATACATTATAAAAGCTGGAGCTACTCCAAAACTAATTACATCAGTAAGAGAGTCTAGTTCTTTTCCAACTTTTGAAGTTCCTTTTATTAATCTCGCAATACGTCCGTCCAATCCATCAATTATACTAGCAACAATAATTGCCAAAATAGAAATTTCAAATTTTCCATCAAAGGCAAATTTAATTGAGCTTAGACCTATACAGACACCAACTAATGTAAAAATATTTGGTAGTATAATTCTTGAATTTTTTGCTGATACGATTCTAAAATTTTTTTTTGGCTGCTCCATATATTATTTTCTTGCTAATAAAGTTTCTCCAGCAACAGTTTTTTGATTTATTTTTACTAGCGGGTTATAGTTTTCATAATAAATATCAACTCTACTTCCAAATCTAATCATGCCAATTTTTGATCCCTGTTTTAATTCCTGGTTTTTATCTACCTCAGTAACTATTCTTCTAGCAATCAATCCTGCTATTTGAACAACAATTATATCTTCTCCTAAACTATTTTTTATATTATAATAATTTCTTTCATTCTCTTTGCTTGATTTATCTAAAGAAGCATTAAAAAATTTTCCTGGCTTATACAAAATTTCAGACACAATACCAGTACATGGTGAACGATTTACATGACAGTCAAAGACATTCATAAAAATACTAATTTTTTTGAATTTTCTATTTTCTAAATTCAATTCGCTCGGGCCGCTTGTTTCTGAAACATCCAAAACTATTCCATCTGCTGGACTGACTAAGTAGTTGTTATCATCAATAGAGACTCTATCAGGGTCTCTAAAAAAATAATAAACCCATATGGTAAGCACCAAAGATAAAAAACTCAAAAAACCACTTACAAAATATAATACTACAGTTGTTAAAACAGCTATAATTAAAAACTTATAACCCTCTTCATGAATTTTTGGAAAAACCTTATCTATCATAATCTTTAATTTGATAATTCATCATTAATATGTATATAAAACTCCAAAATTCAATTAATAAGATATATAATCAAATATGAGTAAAATTAAGGTTAAAAATCCAATTGTAGAGCTAGATGGCGATGAAATGACCAGAGTCATATGGAGTTTTATAAAAAATAAACTCATTTTGCCTTATTTGGATTTAAATATTCAATATTTTGATTTGGGTATTAAAAATAGAGACATAACTTCTGACAAAGTAACTGTTGATTGTGCAAATGCTATTAAAAGAAATGGTGTGGGCATAAAATGTGCAACAATCACACCTGATGAAGCTAGAGTAAAAGAATTTAATTTAAAAAAGATGTGGAGGTCACCAAACGGTACTATTAGAAATATTTTGGGAGGCACTGTTTTTAGAGAGCCACTAATATGTAAAAATATTCCAAAATTAGTACCAAGTTGGACTAATCCGATTTGTATAGGAAGGCATGCATTTGGTGATCAATATAGAGCAACTGACTTTAAAGTTCCCGGAAAGGGAAAATTAGAGATTAAATGGACGTCAGAAGATGGAAAAGAAAAAAAGGAATTTGAAGTTTTTAATTTCCCAGGACCAGGTATTGCTCTATCGATGTATAACTTGGATCAGTCTATAAAAGATTTTGCCAGAGCCTGCATGAATTATGGTCTTAATAGAAAATGGCCAGTTTATCTTTCAACAAAAAATACAATTTTAAAAAAATATGATGGTAGATTTAAGGATTTATTTCAAGAAGTATATGAAAAAGAATTTCAAGAAAAGTTTAATGAAAGAAAAATAACTTATGAACATAGACTTATAGATGACATGGTAGCTTGTGCAATGAAATGGAACGGTAATTATATTTGGGCATGTAAAAACTATGATGGTGATGTACAGTCTGATACTGTAGCTCAAGGTTTTGGCTCATTAGGTCTTATGACAAGTGTATTAATGACGCCCGATGGCAAAACTATAGAATCTGAAGCCGCACATGGAACTGTAACAAGGCATTATAGATTACATCAGCAAGGAAAAGAAACTTCAACAAATCCAATCGCTTCTATATTTGCTTGGGCAAGAGGGCTATATCATAGAGCAAAACTGGACAACAATGAAGATTTGAAAAAATTTGTAAAAACTTTAGAAAAGGTTTGTATTCAAACTGTAGAAGATGGATCAATGACAAAAGATCTTGCAATTCTTATTGGCCCTTCAACAAAATTTTTAACTACTAATCAGTTTTTAGATGAAATTGACGGAAACTTAAAAAAAAAATTAAATTAGAGATCTTAATTTATTAAAAGCATCTTCAATTTTTTCTTTTAATACACCTCCAGCTTGGGCAAAATCAGGCCTTCCTCCTCCTCCTTTGCCACCTACTATCTCGGAGCCTATTTTAGCAAGTTTTACAGCATCATATTTATTAGTAAGTTTATCAGTTATTCCAACAGCCAATCCAATTTTTTCATCTTTGCTTGCAAATACAATTACTATTCCTTGTTCTATTTCTTTTTTCCCAGTATCTACTAATTTTCTTAATTCTTTTGGAGGAAGATCAATTACTTTTTGAAATCTTACTTTAACGTTATTTATTTTTTCATCTTTAATAATATTTTTTGATTTATCGTTCAAAATATTTTTTACAGAAAGTTGATCAAATTGTTTTGTTAAATCTTTTATTAAGTTTTTTTGATTTACGTCATCTAAATTTGGTTTACCTCCAAGCTTAACTATTTGCTTTGAAAGATTTTTAATAATATCCTCATTTTTTTGGCTTGATAAATCAGATATTTTTTCTTTTTTTGATAAATATTCTTCTAATTGTTTGTCTCTAAGAGCCTCAATCCTTCTCACTCCTGCCGCAATAGATGATTGGCTTATAATCTTAAATTTACCAATATCACCAGTATTTCTGACATGGGTTCCACCACACAGTTCTGTGGAAAAATATCTACTTTTTTCATCTCCCATTGAAAGAACTCTAACTTCATCGCCATATTTTTCTCCAAACAAAGCTAAAGCACCATTGTCTACTGCTTCTTTTGGTGTCATTAACCTCGTTTTTACATCAGATTTTCTTTCAACCATATCATTTACAAAATTTTCTATTTTGTTCAATTCATCATCAGAAATTGATTTCATATGACTAAAATCAAACCTTAATCTATCAGGAGCAACCAAGGATCCTTTTTGAATTACATGTTTTCCCAAAACTCTTCTTAAAGATTCATGAAGAAGATGTGTTGCAGAGTGATAAGCCCTTATGTTGTCTCGTCTTTCTGTGTCTATTTTCATTTCTACATTATCGTTTAATTTAATTGATCCACTTTCAACTTTTCCAAAATGAACAAATAAATCTCCAAGTTTTTTTTGAACGTCATTCACTTTAAACTTAAAGTCTCCACTAACGATTGTTCCTGTGTCGCCAACTTGTCCTCCAGATTCTCCATAAAAAGGTGTTTGATTTAAAATTATCATTGCTTCATCATCTTTATTTAAACTTTTAACTTCTTTATTATTTTTAATTAACGAAAGCACTTTTCCTTCAGCTAAATTAGTTTCGTAACCTAAAAATTCAGTTGGTTCCAAATTTTCTTTAATGTTAAACCAAATTTCATCAACTGAACTATCTCCAGAACCTTTCCAGTTTTTCTTCGCAAGCTCTCTGCTTTCATTCATTAATTTTTTAAATTTATCATGATCAACAATGAGTGATTTATTTTTTAAAATATCTTCGGTTAAATCTAAAGGAAAACCATATGTGTCATAAAGTTTGAACGCAACTTCGCCTGGCAAAATTTTGTCAACTTTATTTATCTCTTCGTTTAAAATTTTCATACCCCTTTCAAGAAGAACTAAAAACTTTTCTTCTTCCGTTTTTAAAGTTTCTTTAATGAGTGACTCAGCTCTTTGCAGTTCGGGATAGTTTCCTGACATTTCATTAATTAAAGTTTTAAAAATATTAAAAAAGATTGGCTTCTTTGCTCCTAAAAGATGGGAATGTCTCATTCCTCTTCTCATAATTCTTCTTAACACATAACCACGTCCTTCATTAGATGGTAAGACTCCTTCAGCAATTAAAAAAGAGCTTGCTCTTAAATGATCAGCGATAACTCTAAAGCTTGATAAGTTTTTTTCATTAGTTTTTATTTTAACTTCTTCAACAATAGAATTTATTAATTTAATAAAATGATCTGTCTTATAATTGTCATGGGTTCCCTGTAACAATGCTGTTATTCTCTCTAAACCCATACCTGTATCAACCGAGGGCTTTGGTAAGTTTATTCTTTTATCTTTTGCAATCTGTTCAAACTGCATGAATACCAGATTCCAAATTTCTATGTACCTATCCCCGTCTTGATCTTTAGATCCTGGTAACCCACCCTTTAGATGATCTCCATGATCATAAAATATTTCTGAACATGGGCCACATGGTCCAGTTTCACCCATTGACCAAAAATTATCAGATGTTGAGATTTTAATTATTCTATCGTCACCAAATCCTGATATCTTTTTCCATAAAGCAAAAGCTTCATCATCTTCGTTGAAAACAGTGAAATAAAGTCTATTTTTATCTAAACCAAAATCTTTAGTTATTAAATTCCATGCTAGTTCAATCGCTCTTTCTTTAAAGTAATCTCCAAAAGAAAAATTTCCAAGCATTTCAAAAAATGTGTGGTGCCTAGGTGTGTATCCAACATTTTCTAAATCGTTGTGTTTTCCTCCTGCTCTAACACATTTTTGAGAAGTAGTAGCTCTTTGATAATTTCTTTTTTCAAGACCTGTGAATACATTTTTAAATTGTACCATTCCAGAGTTAGCAAACATTAATGTCGGATCATTATTTGGAACTAAATTGCTAGACTCAACAATCTTATGCCCATTCTTCTCAAAATATTTGAGAAAAGTATTTCTTACCTGATTTAGCGATTTATCTGCCATATTTTTAAAATACAGCTTTTTTGTTTGATGTCTAGACGTGCTTTAAAGGGAAAAAGGCGCTTAAATAAAGCGCCTTTTAATAATTAAAGATGGTTTTAACTAATTTTTTTTAGTTGGCTCTTGTCCTTTTTGTTCTTCTTTTAATTTGTCTTGGTCAATAGGATTTCCTTCAATTTTCTTTGAAATCATTCCTGCTTTTTCTCTTATTGCCATTTCAATTTCTGCCGCTGCTTTTGGATTTTGCTCAAGATAAAGTTTTGCATTTTCTTTACCTTGTCCAATTTTTTCACCTTTATAAGCATACCAGGCACCTGCTTTTTCTACTATCTCCGCCTTGACACCTAAGTCAATTAACTCACCGGTTTTACTAATTCCTTTGCCATACATTAAATCAAATTCAACTACTTTAAAAGGAGGTGATACTTTATTTTTTACAACTTTTACTCTTGTTGCGTTTCCTATTATTGCATCTTTTTCTTTAATGGCTCCAATCCTTCTAATGTCCATTCTTACTGAAGAATAAAATTTTAGAGCATTTCCTCCTGATGTTGTTTCGGGACTTCCAAACATAACACCAATTTTCATTCTTATTTGATTTATGAAAATAACCATTGTATTTGTTCGTGAAATTGAGCTTGTAAGCTTCCTTAAAGCTTGACTCATCAGTCTTGATTGTAGACCAACATGATGATCTCCCATTTCACCTTCAATTTCAGCTCTTGGGGTTAAAGCTGCAACAGAGTCAACAACTAACACCGAAATTGAACCTGATTTAATTAATGTATCAGTTATTTCTAAAGCCTGTTCTCCTGTGTCAGGTTGAGATATTAATAATTCTTCAGTATCTACACCTAATTTTTTTGCATAAACTGGATCTAAAGCATGTTCTGCATCTACAAATCCACAAATGCCTCCAGCCTTCTGAGCTTCAGCAACAACTTGTAATGCAAGTGTCGTTTTACCTGATGACTCTGGGCCATAAATTTCAATAATTCTTCCTTTAGGCAACCCACCTATCCCTAGTGCTAAATCCAAACTTAGAGATCCTGTTGAAATAGACTCAATGTCCATTGTTGTTTGTTGACCAAGCTTCATTACAGAACCTTTACCGAAATTATCTGTGATCTGGCTGATTGCTGCGTCTAAAGCTTTATTCTTTTCTTTGTTTTCTAAATCTTTTTCTTTAGTAGACTTAACTACTTTTAGGTTATTTTTGGTCATTTTTTACCTCTTTTTTTATAATAATTAGTGTTCGAATCATGGATTTAAATGTACACATTTTGTTCTCATTAGCAACAAAAATCTAAAATAGAGGTTAAAATTGGCTATTTATTTAAGTTTTAAATAATCACTATTTAGCAAGCCAACTATCTTGAGAAGATTATATTGAGATAGTAAATAGTTTCTCTCTGAATTAGCAAGAGAAATTTGTGCATTTAATAATAAAGAATTTGATTGAATTACATCTAAAGTAGTTCTTCCAGATCCTCTTTCATACTCTGCTGTTATTCCCTCATATGCAATTTTCGATGCTTTAACTTGTGCCCTTACTGAATTTAAAAAACTTTCCGAGGCTTGTAAATTTGACCAGGCACTTGCAACACTTGTTTGATTAGATTTAATTTCATTATCTAATAGTAGTCTTTTTCTTGTTTTTAAATTTTGATTCTTATTAACTTTTGCTCTATTTTTTCCTCCTGAATAAAACGGCCAGCTAACAGTTGCTTTTAAAACATCTTTTTCTTTTTCGTCATAAGTTGCACTCAAATCGTCTGTATAAGATCTTTCCAAGGTTAAAGTCGAAGTTGGTAATAAATCAGATCTAGCAATTGATAGATCTTTTTCTGACTGTTCGTATTCTAATTTTGCAATAATTAAATCAGGATTATTTGTTTTGGCCAATTCAATTGCACTATTTACACTTTTTGGAATCTCACCAATAGCTTTTGAAGATTTTTTTAAACTATCAGCTGCAGATATAGGTCCGATTACATTTTCATAATTAAGTTTACTAGTTAAAAGCTCACTATTTGCTTCTATGTATTTTGCTTTTGCTCCTGCCAATGAAGACTCGGATTGAGCTAGATCTGATATGGTAATTTGACCTCTTTCCAATCTAACTTTATCTGCTTCAACTTGTCTTTCTAAAAGTTTAACATTCGATCCATTAATTAAATATTTTTCATTAGCTAAAATTAATCCTGTATGTGCTTCAACTGCTCTATAAAGTATATCTTGTTCTTTTTTTAGTAATTTTATTTGAGCTAAATTAATTCCTATTTTATTTTTTTGATAATCTGCACCTCTGCCAAAATCAATTAATGTTTGTTCTAATTTTATTGAAGTAGTCGTAGGGTCAACATCAGTTATCGTTGCATCTCCACCACTTTGATTTGTAAGTTTATTTGTTTCTTCTTTACTTTTTGATCCACTTAATGTTACTGATGGTAAGTAATTACTTTTTGATATATTTAATTCCTCTTTTGAAATATTCAAATTCTCTCTTTCAGCATTTAATTCGGTATTGTTATTATATGCTTGAATAAGCGCTTCTTTTAGAGTTGCTGAAGAAGTTGGGCTTGTAGGAATTAATATTAATGAAATAATTATAATTATTTTTTTCATTTGTTTAAATTTATTTTTTTTGATCTAAAGGATGGTTCTCTCCATCATTTACCGGAACATTTCCTATCTCAAATGGTTTAATACCTTCAACACAAGCAATATTTACACCGTAGATTTTTGGATTACTTCTTGGTCTGTTATGAGTATGAATACCGCAATTTGAGCAAAAGTAATGTTTGGCAGTATTTGTTTTAAATTGATAAAGTGTTAAAAGATCTTCTCCTTTAACTAGTTTAAAATCTTCTGGCCCAATAACTCCTATAATATATCCTTTTCTTTTACAGATAGAGCAATTACAACGCATAACTTTTTCAAAGCCTTTTTCTGGAACATTTACTTCCGCTTCTACTCTTCCACAATGACAAGTTAATTTTTTCATTTGTTTGTATGTAATTTTATTAGCATGAATAATACTTATCCACACCCATCTTATTAGTCGCTTTAAATGTTCACTTTTTGATTCATTTCCGATTCCAATTTGGACTCAAAATACAACCTAGTTGACTATATGATTAATTTATAATAGAACAAAACAAGAACATATGAAACTAACAATACCATTTTACTTACACAAAGCAGGAGCTGGATTTCCTTCGCCTGCTACGGATTATATCGAAGAAGATATAGATCTAAACGTTCATCTAATAAAAAATGTTCCAGCAACTTTCATTATAAGAGTTCAGGGAAAATCAATGATCGATGTTGGTATTAACGATGGAGATTTGTTGTTAGTTGATAAAAGCTTAACGCCAAAAAATTTTTCAACAGTTATAGCAAATGTTCATGATGAACTTGTAGTTAAAAGTTTTGTTCAAGAGAGAGATAAAAAATTTTTAACATCTGGGTCTAAAAATTTTGAAGATAGAATTTTAATTAACGAAGAAGAAGATATTTTTATTTGGGGAGTTGTAACTTATGTCATCCATTCAACATACTAAAAAAATAGCACTGGTTGATTGTAATTCTTTCTATGTTTCGTGTGAAAGATTATTTAATCCTAAAATAAGAAAAAAACCTGTTGTTGTCTTATCAAATAACGACGGATGTATTGTTTCAAGATCTAATGAGGCAAAGGCATTAGGAATAAAAATGGGAGAACCTTATTTTAAAGCAAAAGATATTATTATTAAAAATAATGTTCAAGTTTTTTCATCTGGTTATTCTTTGTATGGAGATATCTCAAGGAGAGTCATGCGAACTTTAAAACGTTTTAACTCTGATATAGAAGTTTATTCGATTGATGAAGCTTTTTTAGATTTGTCAAATTTCTCTGATGATGAAATAGAAGATGTTGGAAAAGAAATTAGAAGTACAGTTTTGCAATGGACTGGTATTCCAACAAGTATTGGAATTGCTAAAACAAAAACCTTAAGCAAAGTTGCAAATCATATTGCTAAAAAAAAAAAATCTGGAGTTACAAGTTTAATTGGAATTGAAAATATTGATCCAATATTAGAAAAAGTAGAAATTAACGATGTTTGGGGTGTTGGAAAACAATTAACTAAATTTTATCATCAAAATGGAATTTATAACGCTAAACAATTAAAAAATATTTCTAATACTTGGATTAAAAAAAATTCTAATGTTTTAAGCTCTAGAACTGCAATGGAGCTTAGAGGTATTACTTGTATTGATTTAGAAAAAACTCTATCAAAAAGAAAGAGCTGTGTAGTATCACGTTCATTTGGAAAAAGAATAGAAAAATTTCAAGAACTAAAAGAAGCTGTTGCAAATTATTGTTTAAATGCTTCAGAAAAAATTAGATCAGAATCTTTAATTGCAAAATCAATAACTATTTTTATTAGAACAAGTCCTTTCCAAAATAAATTTGGATATTATTCAAACTCAAAAACAATTGATTTTCCAATTGCAACAAACAATAGTATTGAAATAGTTAAAACTGCATTGTCCGCTTTAGAAACTATTTTCAAAAATGGTTATCGTTATCAAAAAGCAGGTGTGTTGCTAACAGGTTTATCAAACGATGATGGTAGGAAGAATTTATTTTCATCAGAAAAAGATGAAAAGATAAATAGTTTAATGAGATCAATTGATAATACAAATTATAGATATGGAAGATCAGCAATAAGTCTTGCGAGCGCCGGTGTTCAAAAAAAATGGAATATGAAAAGAGAGCATTCTTCTAGAATAGATACGGCAGATTTTTATTCACTGCCAACAATTAGAGCAATTTAAACTGTGTTAATTTTAACGCCTTTTAGCAAGAAATCTGAAAGTTGATTTGCCACCATTTCAGCAACTACTATTGATGCTTCGGTTGTAGAAGCGGCTATATGAGGTGATAAAATTACTTTTGAATTATTGAATAAGACATTTTCTTTTGCAGGTTCTTTTGAAAAAACATCTACTGCAGCGCCTGCAATTAAATTTTCATTTAATGCATTATTTAAATCTTTTTCATCAACGATATTTCCACGTGCTGCATTAATTATATAAGATGTCGGTTTCATTTTTTTGTAGTGTTCTTTGGTGATCATTGGTTTTCCATCCTTAGGGGCTTTGCAGTGAAAACTGATAATGTCACTTTTGCTTATCAAATCTTCAAAGCTTACATTTTCCACATGAGGATAATCTTTTTTTCTAGACTCTAGCGATCTTGAATTCACAAGTATTTTCATATCAAAACCTTTGACGAGTTTGCTTAATCTTACTCCTACATTTCCAAAACCCACTATTCCTAATGTCTTTTTGGAAAGTTCTGTACCTTTAATATTTTTTTTCTCCCATTGTCCTTTATGTGTTGTTTCATTGGCAAAAGGGACTTTTCTAAGTACAGACATTATTAAAGCAAACGCATGTTCAGCTGTAGCATTAGCATTTCCACCAGGTGTATTCATAACAATTATATTTTTTTCTTTAGCTGTCGTCACATCTATATTGTCAACTCCAGCACCAGCTCTTCCTATGACTTTTAAATTTTTTGCTGCTTCAATTATTTTCTTGGTTACTTTTGTGGCTGATCTTACAACCATTCCATCATATTCTGGAATAATTTTAATAATTTCGTTTTCTGATAGACCTGTTTTTACATCTACGGTAATATTATTTTTCTCAAAAATTTTTTGAGCAACATTGCTCATTGAATCTGAAATTAAAACTTTAGACATTATTTTTTACCGAGTGATATGCCCAGTCTACCCAAGGCAGTAATGCTTTCATGTCATTATTCTGTACTGTTGCACCGCCCCATATTCTAAGGCTAGGAGGCGCTTTAGCGTAACCATTAATGTCATTAGCTACACCTTCTTTTTTGAGCATTGATACAATTTTTTTAACAGTTTCTCTTTGCTTTTCTTCATCAAATTTATTAAACCATTCGTCTTTAATTGTAAGAGTAATACTGGTAGCAGATCTTAAGTTTTTATCTTCACACATAAATTTTATCCATTCACTTTTATTTACCCACTCTTCTACAATTTTAAGATTTTCATTCGAAATTTTAATTAGTTCTCTTGAACCACCTATCGAGCTTACCCATTTTAAAGCATCCAAAACATCTTCAACACAAATCATTGAAGGAGTATTAATTGTGCTTCCTTCAAAAATTCCCTTAATTAATTTTTTCTGATTAGCAATCCTAAATAATTTTGGAATTGGCCATTCTGGCGTATATGTTTCTAATCTTTTAACAGCACGCGGCGATAAAGCCAACATACCATGTGACGCTTCACCTCCTAAAACTTTCTGCCAAGACCAAGTAATTACATCAAGTTTACTGTAATCCATTTCCATTGCAAAAATACCCGAAGTAGCATCACAAATAGTTAGTCCTTTTCTGTCTTCTGGTATCCAATTTGCATTGGGCACTCTAACTCCTGATGTTGTCCCATTCCATGTAAAAATTACGTCATTATCAAAATTTACTTTGCTTAAATCAGGAAGTTTTCCATAATCAGATATGTGTTTATTTACATTTTTAATTTTTAATTGATCAATTACGTCTGTTACCCAATCTTTTCCAAAATTTTCCCATGCCAAAACATCAACTCCTTTAAATCCTAATAAAGACCAAAGTGCCGCTTCCAAAGAACCAGTATTTGATCCTGGCATAATACCTAGAAGATAATTATCTGGTAATTTTAATAATTGTTTTGATTTTACTATTGCTTCATTTAGTTTTTCTTTACACTCTTTAGATCTATGTGATCTTCCAACTGGTGTATCTTTTAAGGCATCAATATTCCATCCTGGACGTTTCGCGCATGGTCCGCTAGAAAAATTTGTATTTGTAGGTTTTGTTTTTGGTTTTTCCATAAAAAATATTTTTTTAACGTATAACGATTAAAAATCGTTTTTCAAAGCTTTTAGTTATTTTTATTCAAAATCATATGCGACCAAACCATCCAATGGTT
>QCKR01000011.1 GCA_003215185.1 Pelagibacteraceae bacterium AG-410-D23 | reverse complement strand
GTTTTTAACTATTTTTACACTAACCTCCATTACATCACCGCAAATTGGATTTTTCAGTTTTGAAGAGTGTGTACAAGTATTTAAAATTTTATGATTTTCTGTATTAGATGCAATTTTTAAAATTTCTAAGTCCATTTATATTCTTTAATTCAGCAATTAATGTTTTATATTTGTTTTTATGATTGAAAACAATATTTTAGGTGTGGTTTTAGCAGGTGGAAAATCTAAGAGATTTGGTGAAGACAAAAGCAAAGCTAAGTTAAATGGTAAAATTTTACTTGAACACACTTTGGAAAAAATCAAATCTAAATTTAAAACAATTGTAATTGTATCAAATAATACAATTGTTAAAGATTATATTACTATAAAAGATTGCCTGAAAGGTCAGCTAGGACCTTTAGCTGGAGTCTTGTCTGCAATGAAATGGATAAAAAAAAATAACTATTCCTACGATTGGATCGCTACATTTCCTTGCGATACACCTTTTTTTAATATTTCTTTAATTAATAAATTTATTGAAGCTTCAACTGCTGAAGACAGCCTTTTATATTTTGCTAAGACTGAAAAAAAAAGACATAATATTTTTGGTTTATGGTCCTTAAAATTAATTGAAATTTTAGAAAATGACATAATAGAAAATAATCATAGAAAAGTAGAAAAATGGGCAAATAAAATAGGAGTTAAAACAATTAACATATCTTATAAGGAAATAGACCCTTTTTTTAATATTAATACCAAAGAAGATCTTGCAGAAGCAGAAAAAATTTTAATAAAATATAAAAATGATTGAATACAAAAAAGCACAAAAAATACTTTTAAAATCAAAAATAAAAATAAATAATGAAATAGTTTTAACAAATAATTCATTAAACCGAGTATCCGCAAAGAATATATTTTCAAAAAATGATTATCCTTCTGGAAATAATACTGCATTTGACGGTTATGCAATAAATTCAAGAGAAACAATTGGATTAAGTAGTAAAAATAATAAAAAATTTAAAATTTTAAAAACAATTGCGGCAGGAGATAATCCAAAAATAAGAAATATTAAAAAATATAGTTCCGTAGAAATAATGACTGGGGCTTTAATTCCAAAAAATTTTGATACAATTATACCAATAGAAAAAATAAATTATTATCCAAATAAAAAAAATCGAAAATTTATAATAATTGATAAAAAAATAGCTAAAAATAATCATGTAAGATTTGCTGGTTCGGATTACAAAAAAGGTGAAAAAATCATTGCGGAAGGTGAAATTATTAATTCTTCGCATATATTAGCATTTAAAAGTCTTGGAGTTGAAAAAGTGATTGTTAAAAAAAAACCTATAATATTTTTTTATACAACAGGAAATGAAATTTCAAAAAAAAACAATATACCAAATTGGAAAATTAGAAATTCAAATAGTCATTATATAAAATCTTTAGCAAATAATTCTTTTTTTAAAATTATAGATAGAGGAATTTTAAAAGACAAAGATGATAAATTATTTAAAAAATTGATTAAAAAAAATTTTAAATCTAAATCTGATATTATTATTACAAATGGAGCAGTATCAGCTGGAAAATTTGATTTCGTACCAAGAGTTATTAAAAATTTTAAACTATCAAATCATTTTAAAGATGTTGCTATAAGACCAGGAAAACCATTAATGTTTGCAAAATTTAAAAATAAAAACCAATCTTTTTTTGGTTTACCAGGTAACCCGATATCATCAGCGGCATGCTTTAAGTTTTTTGTTTATCCTTATTTAAGGTCAATTTTAAATATGAAAAATGAAAAACCTTTCAAAGCAAAATTAAAAAATAATTATTCTAAGAAAAAAAATTTTACTAGATTTTTAAAAGGAAAAATTTCAACTAATAATAAAAGTAATCTTGAATTAACAGTTTTAAAAGGTCAAGAATCTTTTAGAATTAAATCCTTTACAAAGGCAAATACATGGGCTTTATTTAAAAATGGTAAGTCGAATTTTAAAAAAGGTGAAATAATTGAATGTTATAATCTATTGTAGTAATGCCTTTTTGGTATTAAACATCGTGAAATGCTAGACTTAAAAAATGAAAAATTTGCTATTCCTTTAGTTATTTTTGCTGGATTATTGTGGTCAATTGGCCCTTACGTGGTTCGACACATTGATGATCCAAATCTGATACCGTGGCAGTATCTATTTGCAAGAGGAATTGTAATTTTTGTTCTTTTAAATGTTTATTTGTTTTTTGAAGAAGGAAAAGAATTTATTAATAATTATAAAAAGATTGGTATTTCAGGTGTTATTGGTGGGGTGGGCCTTGGTTTCGCAATGATAACTTTTATATGGTCAATAACAAGTACTAGTGTAGCAATCACTCTACTGTGTTTAGCCTCAATGCCTTTTATCACAGCTTTATTAGGTTTTTTATTTTTAAAGGAAAAAATATCTTTAAATGTTTGGATAGCTATTTTTACGGCCACAATAGGTTTAAGCATCATTGCTTTTGGAAGCGCTTCTTTTGGATCAATTATAGGACTCTTATTTGGTTTAATTTCAGCAGTAGGATTTTCAGTTTTTTCAGTAAGTTTAAGGTGGAGAAAAGAAACGCCAAAATTTACTACAGTAGCTATAGCCGGATTGTTTTGCTGTATTGTTTCATTTTTTGTTATAGTCAATAATGATATGAACTTTTTTTCTTCTAGTAAAAATGAAGGATTGTTTGCAGTTCATGGAACTTTAGTATGTATGGGTTTAATTTTATATTCAATAGGCTCAAAAACTATACCAGCAGCTGAATTGACTCTTTTATCTTTGACTGAAGTAATAGGTGGTATTTTTTGGGTATGGATTCCAATTTTAGGAATTAATGAAATTCCATCAAACACAACTATTATCGGTGGATTTTTTATTTTTATGTCGATCACTTATTATAGTTTGATTATTAAAACCAATAAAAGATTTATCGGTTTAAATTAATTTAATGAGCTCTGAAAAAATAATTGTAAATAGTTGGAATGAGTGGGATCCTTTAAAGCACGTAATTGTTGGAAAGGCAGATGGCTGTTGTATTCCAGCTCCTGAACCAGCTTTGGATGCTAAAGTACCAGAGGATTCTGACATGAAAGGGCAGCACGGTCCGAGAACAAAAGATACAGTTGATAAAGCAAATGAACTTTTAGATAATTTTTCAAACATGTTAATAAAAAGAGGCATTAAAGTAGATAGACCTCAACCATTGGATTTTAATCAAAAAATATCAACCCCTGATTGGAAGGCAGAAAGTATGTTTGGATGTATGCCAGCTAGAGACGTTATTATAACAGTTGGTAATGAAATATTAGAAGCAACAATGAGTTATAGATGTAGATGGTTTGAGTACTTAAACTATAGACCTCTTATTCAAAAATATTATAATTCAGATCCAAATATGAGACACGAGTCTGCCCCAAAGCCAAGATTAACTGATGCTGACTATAGAAAAGATTATTTATCAGATAAAATAGGAGATCAAAAAAGGCTTGAATGGACTGAAAAAAAATTTTTTGTAACTACCGAAGAAGAACCTTTGTTTGATGCAGCTGACATATTAAGATTTGGTAAAGATTTAATTGTTCAGCATGGCTTCACAACAAATTTAAAAGGAATAGACTGGTTAAAAAGACATTACAAAGATCATAGAGTTCATGGAGTAAATTTTCCTGGAGATCCTTATCCAATTCATATTGATGCAACCTTTACACCAATTAAAGAAGGTTTAATTATTAACAACCCTCAAAGAAGACTGCCAAAAGAGCAAAGAAAACTTTTTGAAGATAATGGTTGGAAAATAATTGATTCGGCTCAACCTGCTCATAATTCTCCTCCTCCATTATGTTATTCATCAGTTTGGTTATCTATGAATGTTTTGGTTTTAGATCCAAAAACAGTATGTGTAGAAAAAAGTGAAGTTTACCAAGCTGAACAATTGGATAAACTTGGAATGGAAGTGATACCAGTGGAGATGAGGGATGCCTATGCTTTTGGTGGCGGACTTCACTGTTGTACTGCAGATGTTTATAGAGAAGGAAAATTAGAAGATTATTTTCCCAAACAATAATTAGCTAGGATTTTGTTTTAAAAACTCAATATATTTTATAACTTCTTCAAATTTTTCATCTTTTATATCTTTATAGCTAGCATTAAATTTACTTTTGACACAAATTGCTACATGAGCATACGGATTTCTTCCTTTAGGATGATTTGGATGGTCCGGGAGTTGACCTTGTAAATAATCACCAGCTTCCTGAATAATTTTCCACAGTTTACTTGCGTTTTCTTTGTTCATTTGCCTTGTTCATTATTAGAATTGGATAGGTCAACGCCAGTATCTGGGTCAAGTTGTATACCCACTGGAGTAATATTTCTTGGAAGTGGAGTAAATGTATTATCAGGATTTTCTTCGGTTTGTCTTATAAACATTCTATAAATACCAAACAAACCAATTATTGTTTGGAAAATAAATAAGAAAACAAAAAAACCGTTTGGTCCCAATTCTTTAATAAAAAATGAACATAGAAAAGGCGCAGTCATAGCGCTTAGTCCAAATATTAATTGCAAACCTGCTCCCGCAGATACAAATTTTTCTTTGGGTAAAAAATCATTTACATAAGCTAGATTTAGTGAAAATAAAGGTAGACACATTCCTGCATAAAGACTTATAAAAATATAGAATATTAATCTATGGTTAGTTATATGTTGAAGAATAGTTTTCCAGTTTGGTGATAAATTTATAAAATCTGGTGATACAGAAACTGAAAAAAAACAAAGAAAAGAAAAAAAAGAACCTAATAAAGCTGTTATAATTATAATTAACCTTCTATCAAAACGATCAGACAAATATCCTATTGGCCACTGAAAAATTGCTCCAGCAATTGTAATTAAAGACAAATATAAAGAGATTTCTAAAATTGAAAAATTCATTAAAGCACCATATACAGCCCCCATTGTAAATATAACAGGATGAAGAAAACCAGTACAAAACATACTAACAGTTCCAAAAGGTGACGTTTTATAAAGTTCAGTTATTTTTATTGATGAAATTTTTTTAAAAGTTGGTGGCTTTCGTTTTGTAAGAAGTATTGGTATCAGTGCTATAGATAATAATAAAGAAACTAATATAAAAGGTTCGTATTCTTTTGGATTATATAAATTTAGTAATAAAACTCCTAAAGCAAGACAAGAAAAAGTAATTACCATATAAATTGATAAAACTTTTCCACGTGTCTTGTTAGTAGCACGGTCATTTAACCAACTTTCAACAACAACAAAAACACTTAACATACTAAAGCCTGTTAAAAATCTTCCTAAAGCCCAAACATATGGATTTACAAAAATAGCATGAATCAAAATACTTAGTGAAGCTACTGATGCAAATGCAGCAAAGACTCTAACATGTCCTACTTTGCCAACTAAATTTGGAACAACATTGGCTGCAGTAAAATATCCAATAAAATAACCAGACATTAATACACCTGTAGCAACAATGTTAAAATCTTCTAGGACAGCCCTAAGTCCTAGTAAATTTCCTTGAAGTCCATGAGCAAGAATAATGACTCCATAACCTAAGAAAAGAGCCCAAGAATTTCTAAATAGTTTACCCATTTTTCAGTCAGTATGCCTTTTGTATGAAAAAGCAAGTAGTTAATTTTATTTTATGTTTTTTTTAAGGCTAAAAAGGAATGAGTTGCTATAGTTAATATGATTACTGCACCTCCAATAATCGTTTCCATGCTTGGTTGTTCTTTAATAACTAACCATACCCAAAAAGGACCCAGAACTGTTTCTAGTAAGAAAAATAAGTTTACTTCAGCTGCTGTAATGTATCTAGGAGCTAATGTGATTAAGACAAATGGTATGGCAACACAAAATATACACATTACTGGGATTATTAATAAATCTTTACCTTTAATAACAGTTAGGTCGTCAATAAAGAATAAGCATATTAAAGCAATTATAAACTTAGCGGTCATTGCCGAAGGAATTAAATTAGCATTCTTTTTTCCAGATCTTATTATTACGGCTCCTGCAGCAAGTCCCATAGCACAGATAAAACCATAAACATTTCCTTTTACATCTCCCTTTTCAAAGGAATCAACGAATATATAAATTACAGCTAATGTTGTAATTGTTATAGCTATCCATGTTTTTTTGTCTGGATATTCTTTTAGAAAAATAAAACTTATTAAGGCGGACAACATTGGCGCAAGACTCACCATTATTAAGGTATTTGCAACATTTGTATTTTCTATTGAAATTACAAATAAGATATTTGTCACAATAAATGTACATATGTAGCCTGCTCCATGCCATCCATTTTCTATTATTGAATGAAAAATTTTACTTTTTTGAACTATCAACAGACCTATAAAAACAACAAAAAAAGGTATAAAGCCCCTGTAAAATATTAAATTCCAAGATTCAACATTGGACAATCTAATCAATAAACTATCAGGTGTAATAAACATAATAGCTGTAAAAGCTAATAATGTTCCCTTTTTTTGATCTTCAATTTTCATATAATTTTTTTTTATATATTTTTTATCATTGTTTTCATAAAAGTCTTATGTTACTATTTAAATAGCGCTGATTTAAGTCGAATTGCGGGCGCTTAAAAAAACCTGCTAAATAGATGTTTCTTGTGAACCACCTATTTTTCAGGTGGTTTTTTTTTAGCTTTTATAAAAAAAAATCTGGGTATTTAACCAAATTGTGCACCCGACATATGTCAAAGCACTAAAAAGGAGAAAAAAATGAGTAAAAATAAAAAAAGAGGTTTGATTGATAGATTAAATGTGGGACCAGTAATTTGTGCAGAAGGATTTCTTTTTGAAATAGAAAAGAGAGGTTATATGTCTTCTGGCGAATTTGTTCCTATGGTTTCTTTGGAAAATCCAGAGGCTTTAGAAAATTTGCACAAAGACTTTCAACATGCTGGCTCTGATATAGTTCAAGCTTTTACTTATAATGGACATAGAGAAAAAATGAGAGTTATCGGTAAAGAAGAATTATTAGAACCTCTAAACAGAGCGGCACTTAAAATCGCAAAAAAGGTTGCAAATAATCCTCTTGGAAAAGAAAATAACTTAATGGCAGGTAATATTTCAAATTCAAATATTTGGAAACAGGGTGATAAAAAACCTCAGTTAGAAGTTGAAAAAATGTTTCGTGAAATGGTTGGTTGGGCTGTAGATGAAGGAGCAGATATTTTAATTGGAGAAACCTTCTATTATGCTGAGGAAGCATATACAGCTTTAAAAGTTATGAAAGAAACTAAACTTCCATCTGTTATTACAATTGCTCCATATGGCGAAAATATTATGAGAGATGGAGTTTCTATTCTTGATACTTGTAAAGAACTAGAACAGAGAGGAGGGGACGTAGTTGGAATGAATTGCCATAGAGGACCTAATACAATGTTACCCTATCTTAAAAAGATTAGAAAAGAGCTAAAATGTCATGTTGCTGGATTGCCTATCACTTACCGTACAACTGACGATCATCCTACTTTTTTCAATTTACCAGATAACAATGGATGTAGTTGTCACACACCACACGAAACTACATTTCCAACAGCTTTAGATCCAATGCAATGTAATCGATACGAGATTAGAAAATTTGCAAAAGAAGCTTTTGAAATAGGAATAAATTATCTTGGGGTATGTTGTGGAGCTAATCCTATGTTAATTAGAGAGGTGGCTGAAACAGTAGGATTAAAAGTTCCTGCAAGTAAATATAGAGAGAATATGGAAAATCATTATATGTTTGGAAAGAATAAACGAATCCCAAAACATATTAAAGATTATAGAAACAAAGCTTAGTATGAGTAAGGTTTTCTAGAAAATATTTTTTTTACAATAGGCTCAAATTCTTTAAGAGACAGTGATTTAAAATTGGGATCAAAAGATTTTTGGTCCCAATTTTCACAAAAATTTATTGTATCTTCATAATATTTGTGACCTTTATATTTTTCCCTTTGATTTCTATTTCCGCCTAGGTGATGTACATAATAGTACATTTGAAATTCTCCATGTTTTTCAACTATCCACCGAGTTTTTTCACTAACATAAGGTTTAAGAACTGCAGCTGCGTACTCTGAATGATTTAAAGGAGCTAATTCATCACCTATGTCATGCAGTAGAGCAGCAACTATCATTTCATCATCAGCTTTATCATTTAAAGCTCTCGTAGCTGTCTGTAAAGAATGTTCTAATCTATTTATTTTATAACCTTCTAGAGTACTATTTAACCCGTTCATAAATTTTATTAAACGATCTGCGGTTCCTTCTTGAAATTTCTTTTCGTGTTTATCCAATAAAAGATAATCTTCTTTATTACCATCTTTCATTTGAGTAAATTTTACTTGTTCCATAAATTTTAATTATTTGAAGCTGTACTTAATAAAGATAGTTGTGTTATTTTATCATCTCTAAGATCATCTATTGGTTCAACAGGATAGTCACCCGTAAAATAATGATCTGTAAGTTGAGGATATATATTATTTCTTTTTTCAAAACCCATAGCTTTATACATTCCGTCAATGGATAAAAATTTTAAAGATTTAGCATTTATATATTTACAGATTTCCTGATTATTTTTGTTAGCAGCCAAGAGTTCTTTTTTTGTTGGTGTGTCTATACCATAAAAGTCTGGATATTTTATTTCTGGCGAAGCTATTCTAACATGGACTTCTTTTGCCCCAGAATCATAAAGCATTTTAACTATTTTATAACATGTTGTTCCTCTTACAAGTGAGTCATCTATAAGAACTATTTTTTTATTTTTTATAGTTGATTTGTTCGCGTTTAATTTTAATTTAACTCCGAGACTTCTAATTTTTTGTACAGGCTCAATGAAAGTTCTACCAACATAATGATTTCTTATTAAACCTAAATCAAATTTTCTTTTAACATGCTGACTATAACCGATAGCTGCAGCATTTCCTGAGTCTGGAACAGGAACTATTAAATCTGCTTCGATATCTGATTCTTTAGCGAGTTCTTTTCCAAAATCTTTTCTATATTCATAAGCGCACTTACCATTTAATATACTGTCGGGTCTTGCGAAATATATATATTCAAAAACACAAGGTCTTTGTTTTTTTAAAGGAAAAGGTTTAATGCATTTTAATTCGTTATTTTCAATTATTACAATTTCGCCATTATCAACTTCCCTTACAAATTTTGCGCCAATTATATCTAATGCACAAGTTTCTGATGCTAATATATATGAGTTGTTTAATTTACCTATAATCAAAGGTCTTATACCAAAAGGATCTCTTACTCCAATCAATGTATTTTGAGTTAAAAAAACTAAAGCATATGCACCTTGAATTTGAAAAAGAGCATCAATAATTTTATCGATTTTTTTTTCTCTTTTTGATTTAGCAATAAGTTGAATAATAGTTTCTGTATCAGAAGTGCTGTAAAAAATAGCTCCATCTTTAACTAATTTTTTCCTTAATGTTATTGCATTAGTTAAATTTCCATTGTGCGAGACCACTATTCCTCCTGCATTAGTATCAGCAAAAAAGGGTTGTACATTTCTTAAAGTTGTGCCACCGGTAGTACTATATCTATTATGCCCAATAGCATAATTTCCCGGCAATTTACTCAATACATCTTCTTTATTAAAGTTATCACCAACTAAACCAAATTTTTTTTTAGCGTGATAATTTTTTCCATCATAAGAAACAATACCACATCCTTCTTGTCCTCGATGCTGTAAAGCGTGCAGACCTAAAGCAACTAAATTAGAAGCATCTGAAATATTACTAATTCCAAAAATTCCACATTCTTCTTTGAGTTTTGGATTATATATCTTTAATTTTTTCTTTTGAATCTTTGTATTTTTTTTCATTCGGGAATTCTTTAACTAGATAATTACTACCTTTTTGAACGTATGGAAAGGTCCAAGATGATTTAGTTTTAAGTGGCCAGTTATTATAACTATAAAATATATTCACGGTTGAAAATATACAAACACAAATAATATAACCTCTTAAAAAACCAAAAAAAAATCCAAATAATGTATCTAATTTTCCAAGACCTGAATATTTTACAGCTCTGCCTATACCTTTGTTAATCATTAGAATTATAAATATGACTAATACAAATATTCCAACACCTAAAATTATATCCAATATATATTCATTATCTATAATATCTCCAACATGAGGTTTTATTTTTGGAAATAATATTAAAGTTATGACATATGCCAAAAGCCATTTTGCTGCTTCTAAAAGACTTAAAACAAATCCTTTTCTTGAACATTTAAATACAGATAGCAATGTTATTATTATGTAAATTAAATCAAAAGCTACAACGGTATCAAAAAAATCTTTTATATGTTCAAACATACTTAGTTATTTTCAATTCCAAAAGGCTTTATAATTAAAATTAGTTTAGGTAATAAAGTTAAAACTGAAATCATTGCTAACAACATAGCTATGCCAGTAAATATACCAAAATAAATTGTAGGTATAAAATTTGATAGTACTAATATTGAAAAACCAAATACAATAGTAATAGAAGTATTTAGTATTGCAACACCAACTGTTGAATGACACAATTTAATTGTTTTTTCATATTTTTTATTCTGTTTAAATTCTTCTTTAAATCTATATATATAGTGAATACTATTATCTACCGCTATACCTATTGTGATTGCAGCAATTGTTATAGTCATCATGTCTAAAGGTATTTCTAATAATCCAATAATTCCTAATATAAAAAATGCAGCAACAAAATTTGGTATAACACCAATTAAGGATAATTTAATATTTTTAAATAAAATCAAAAACATAAGGAATATACCTATCATAACAAATCCAAGCGTTAGTATTTGAGATTTAAATAAACTTTGTAACAAATTATTAAATAAAATTAAAACTCCAGCTAATTTAAATTCATCTTTTTTAAGTCCAATTTCATTCTCCAGATCATAGTTAATTTTATTAATTAGTTCATTTCTTCGTAAATTTTTTTCAGAATCTTTTATTCTCAAACTTATTCTAGCTTCGTTATCTTTTACAGAAATATAAGGGTCAATTATTTCTTTTTTAATAGAATTTGGTATTTTATTATAGAGTACGCCCATTTCTAAAGTGCCAAGTTCTTTGCCATTATTTAGTTGAGTTGCAACTTCAATAATTGAAGAAAATGATAAAACTTTACCTATTTGTGGTAAAGCATCTAAATAATTATGTACTTTTTTTATTAGGTCAATTTTATCTTTCGTAAACCAATATTTCTCATCATTTTGATCATCCTCTTCGCCCCAATCTGTGAATTCTTCATCTTCTTCGTTTTCTTGGACTATTTTTTTTGTATCAGGAAATTTTAAAATAATTTCAAGTGGAGTTGTGCCACCAAGTTTTTCATCTATAAGTTTCATGCCTTTGTAAATTTCAGTTTTTTTGCTAAAATAATTAATAAAACTATTTTCTACTTCAAGACGGCTTATACCTAAAATACTTAAGATGATTGCTATTAAAGTAATTGAAAAAATAGTTTTTCCGTTGTTAATTGAAATCTTTCCCAAAAAGGAAGTTATTTTAGATTTGTTTTCTTCTTTAATTTCTGTTTTTTCATTTGACAAAAAATTTAATAAAGTTGGAAGCAAAGTGAAAGTCACAATAAATGAAATGATTAAACCAAAAGTCATCATCCAGCCAAAATCAATGATCGGTTTAATGTTGCTAAAAATTAAAGATAAAAAAGCACAAATAGTTGTCAACACTGTATAAATTATTGGCCAAAACATTTTTGATACTGTCATAGAAATTATTTCAGAATTTTTTAAATTAGAGTTATTTTTTTTTAGTTGTAAGAAACGAGTGCTCATATGAATATTCATTGCCATTGTTAGAATTAACATTAAAGCAATAAAGTTTGATGATATTACTGTAACTTTCCAACCTAACAATCCAAGGAAACCTGTCATAATTAATACGGAAACAAAACAACTGCTTATAGGCACTATAATCCATATCAATTTTTTAAATACAAACCAAAGTGTGGTAATAATAAATAGCAAAACTCCTATCCCGAATACTAAAATATCATTTTTAATGAATGACATCATATCATCGGCAATCATAGGTATTCCACCTAGATGAATTTTTCCGATATTTTCGTAAGTTTTAATTATTTCTCTAATCTGAACTATGTTTTCATGATTTGTTTTCTTTAGTTCATCTTTATAGTTTTCTACTTCTTTTTTATTTTTGAGTTTTAATTCTTCTAATTTTTCATTTTTTTTGATGTTAACAATAATTCCAGTTGTTTTTCCATCTTCACTTATTACAAAATTTCGAAAAACAGGACTATCTAAAATTTCTTTAAAACCTCTTTTTTTATCAATTCCTTCACTTTTTAAAGTGCTAAAATTTTGAAGTCTTTCAGTTAAAGTTTTGTCTGTACTATTTAGTAAAGGAACATCTAAAAGTGTTATTACACTATGTACCCATTTAAGACTTTGAATTTTATATTTTAAGCTTAGTAAATTATTTATTGAATTTTCAGAAATCATAGGTTCTTTGGGAGTGTATGTTAAAACTAAAAATTCTTTTGTACCGTATCTTTCATTTACTTCTTTTAAATATTTTAGATCTGGATCTCCTTCAATTAAAAGAGTATCAGACGAAGCATCCAATCTAAAATTTTTTGAAAAAAAACCAAATACTATTAATGCAATAATTAATAACAATAAAATTGCTTTTGGATTTCTGAGTACCGTTTTTTGATATAAATGAACAAACATCTAAAATTAGATGTATATTTTAATTTAAATATTTTGCCTATCTTTAAATTTAGTAAACATGGCATCGAACTCAAGCTGAACGTTGCCCGTAGGCCCATGTCTTTGTTTACCTATAATAATTTCAGCAAAATTTGAAACTTCATTCATTTTTGCTTGCCATTCAGCATGTTCGACTGTTGCAGGCCTTGGTTCTTTTCTCTCTAGATAGTACCCTTCTCTGTACACAAACATAACAACATCGGCATCTTGCTCAATAGAACCAGACTCTCTTAGATCAGATAATTGAGGTTGTTTATCATCTCTCTGCTCAACAGCTCTTGATAATTGAGAAAGAGCCAAGACGGGAATAGCCAATTCTTTTGCTATAGCTTTTAATCCTTGAGTGATTTCTGAAATCTCTTGAACTCTACCATCTTTATTATTTGTTGCTCGCATTAACTGTATATAATCTACTACCAACATATCCAATCCAAATAGTCTTTTGATTCTTCTAGCTCGATTACTTAAAGCAGCAATGCTTATTGCTGGAGTTTCATCTATATATAAAGGTAATTCAGAAATATTTTTTGAAGTTTTTATAAATTTATCAAATTGATCTTCAGATATTCTTCCTCTTCTTATATCATTTGATTTAATTTTTGATTGTTCAGCTAAAATTCTAGTTGATAACTGCTCAGATGACATTTCTAAAGAAAAAAATGCTATAGAAGATTTTTTTCCACTTGATTGTAAATTTTGAGCAGCATTAAAAGCTATATTAGTGGCTAAAGCAGTTTTACCCATTGAAGGTCTACCAGCAATTATTATTAAATCTGATTTATGTAAACCTCCTAATCTATCATCTAAATCTGTTAAACCTGTTGGAACACCAACTATGCCTTCTTCATTTTTGTATGCATTTGATGCCATTTCTATTGTATATTTCATAGCTTCATCAAACTTCATTAATGGAGAATTTAAAGAACCTTTTTCGGCAAGATCAAATAAAAGTTTTTCAGAATTTTCTATAATACTTTTACCACTTATATTTAAATCATTTTGTTTAGCAGTATCAATTGTATTTTCTGAAATTTTAATTAATTCTCTTCTTACAAACATGTCATAAATAATTCTTGAGTACTCTATAGCTTGCCTTGAAGACGTTGAAAATTTTGTAACTTTAACAAGATATTCAGGAACATTAATTTCATCATTTTCTTTCTCAAAATAATTTTTTAAAGTAATTGGATTAGCTAACATACCTTTATAAATTAGAGTTTCTATAGCATTAAATATTTTTTGATGCATTGGATCATAAAAATTTATATGGGAAAGAATTGTATGAATTTCATCAAATATTTCATTTGATACAAGAATAGAACCAATAACAGACTGCTCTGCCTCTATGTTATTGGGCAATTCTTTGGCATCATTTTTCACTAAATTTAAATTATTTTTAAGCACTATTAAATTTTATAGAAATATAAAAATTTAAACAATCTTAATAATTAATTGGGGAAAAAAATGTATAAATTAATTGACGTTTTCTGCTGGGATAACTTGAATGTTTATTTTTGCTTGCACTTCCGAATGTAAATTAATTTTTACCTTAAAGTCACCTAGTGCTTTTATTTCTTGTGATAGTTGTATCATTGATGGAGAAATATCAATTTGGTCAGTTTCTAAAATTAATTTTGAAATTTCAGTTGGTTTTACTGAACCATATAATTCTTTATTTTCTGTGCTAAGTTTTTTAATTGTATATTTGTTAGAATTTATTTTTTCAAAAACTAATTTTGCTTTGCTTTTTTTTTCTTGATCTTTTTTTCCTAAATCAATTTTAATTTTTTCAACCTCTTTTACATTTTCTTTTGAGGCATACAGAGCTTTTTTGTTAGTTAATAAATAATTTCTTGCGTAACCTCTTTTCACATCTATGATGTCACCAATTGATCCAATCTTTCCCAAGTTTTCTAATAATATTACTTTCATTTATATTAAAGCTAAATTTCTTGCTCTTTTTATGGATAAAGATAACTCCCTTTGCTTCTTTTGACTTATATTAGTTATCCTTGAAGGTAGTATCTTACCATTTTCTGAAATATATTTTCTTAGTAATTTTGTATTTTTGTAATCAAGTTTCGGAGCACCTTTTACAGATAATGGACAAGATCTTTTAAATTTATATTTATTTGGTTGAAAAATACTTAACTTTAAATAGTTGCTTTGTTTGTTTTTATTCTTAGTAGTTTTTTTTTTTAACATTTTTTTTAATTATTTTTTTTTTCTTCCTTAGAAAAGTAATTTGTTTCAAGATCAAATTTTTTTACTTTAATGCTCATAAACCTTAATAAATTTTTATCAATTCGTTCATTTTTTTCTAATTCATTTATAATTTTGCTTTCTCCTTTAATTTTGAAATGAATGTAGTTGCCTTTTTTATTTTTTTTTATCATGTAAGATAAATTCATTAGTCCCCAATTTTCAGTCTTTACTATTGTACCTTTAAAATTTTCAATGATTTTTGAGTATTTTTCTGTAATTTGTTTTAGTTGACTGACGCTAGTATCTTGTCTTGCTATAATAGTATGCTCGTATAGATTCATATTAAATTTTTTATAAAAAAAGAGGATATACTATTATAATTATTTAATTACAACACAAATAAGTTAAAACTAAGTTATAAATATTAATGTTTTCAGTAATTTTTCCAGGTCAGGGCTCTCAAAAAGTAGGAATGGCCAAAGATCTTTATGATAAATACACTATAGTTAAAGAGTTATTTAATGAAGCTGACGATATATTAAGTTTTCCTATTTCCAAGTTAATTTTTGAAGGTCCCAAAGAAGATCTAGACAAAACTATAAATACTCAACCATCAATTTTTTTAGTAGGATACTCAATTTTTCAATTAGTTAAAAAAGAATTTTTAGTTGATTTAAGTAAAGCAAATTTTTTTGCAGGTCATTCATTGGGCGAATATACTGCGCTAGCATGTGCTGAATCATTAGGTTTTTCAGATACCCTGAGACTTCTTAGAACCAGAGGAAAAGCCATGCAAGAAGCTGTTCCAAAAGGAGAGGGTGGAATGGTTGCTGTATTAGGCAGTACTCTAGGAGTTGTTAAAAAAATTATTGATGAAAATAAGAATAATTATGAATGTTACATAGCAAATGATAACTCAAATGCTCAGTTAGTAGTAAGTGGAAAATTAGAAAGTTTAGATAAGTTAATAATAGATTTAAACAAACAAAACATTAAAAGTATTAAATTACCTGTAAGTGCACCATTTCATTGTAAACTTATGAAAAACGCAACAACAATTATGCAAAATGAAATTCAAAAATATGATTTTAAAAATCCAAAAAATACACTAATATCAAATGTAACAAGTGAAGAAGTTGGTGAATCTGCTTTGTTAAAAGATTTGTTGGTAAAACAAATTGAAAGTAGCGTTCGTTGGAGAGATAATGTTAATTTAATGTTGCAAAAAAAAACAAATCAATTTATAGAAATTGGACCGGGTAAAGTTTTATCTGGATTAATTAAAAGAATAAACAAAGATGTTAGTACAATTTCAATAAATACAGAAGAAGATATAAAAAATATAAATATTAATGATTAACTTTAATAATAAAAAGATTTTAATTACAGGCGCTACAGGAGGTATAGGATACGCTTTGGTAAAAAAATTTGTATCATTAAATGGTACTATTGTTGCAACAGGAACAAGAACAGAAAAGTTAGATAGTTTAAAAAAAGAATTTCCTAATATTAGTGTTTTAAAATTTGATATTTCAGATCAATCAAAAATAGAAGAGTTTATTGAAAGTGCTTCATCCCAGCTAGTAGGATTAGATGTCTTAATTAATAACGCGGGAATAAATAAAGACAATTTGTCATTAAGAATGAAAGATGAAGAGTGGAGAAAAGTAATAGATATAAATCTTGGATCGACTTTTTTTTTGTGCAAACATGCAATTAAGAAAATGTTAAAAAATAAATATGGAAGAATTGTAAATATAACTTCTATTGTTGGCCATACAGGAAATCTTGGACAATCAAATTATTCTGCATCAAAAGCAGGCATCATTGGAATGTCAAAAAGTTTAGCTATTGAGTATGCAAAAAAAAATATCACAGTTAATTGTGTTTCACCTGGTTTCATCCAATCTAAAATGACAGATAATATTATTGAAAGTATTAAATCTGTATTAACATCTAAAATTCCAATGAGCAGGTTAGGGACTGGAGAAGATGTCGCAAATACAGTCGCTTTTTTATCATCCGATGCAGCTTCTTACATTACTGGAGAAACTATACATGTTAATGGTGGTATGTATATGGGTTGACAAAACTGAGTATTAATTTATTAACGAAATAAACACAAAGGAATAAAATGGCAGAAAATGTTTCAAATAAAGTTAAAAAGATAGTTGCAGATCATTTAGGAATTGATGAAGCTAAAGTAACAGATGAGTCAAGTTTTATAGATGATTTAGGAGCAGACAGCCTAGATACTGTAGAGCTAGTAATGGCTTTTGAAGAGGAATTTGGTTCTGAGATTTCTGATAGTGAAGCAGAAAAAATATTAACTGTAGGTGATGCGGTAAAATTTATTGAAGGCAAGAGTAACTAATTTTTTTAGATGTCTTCAAAAGAAGATGGAATAATAGTTATTTTGTCATCACCATCAGGTACAGGCAAAACTACACTGGTAAAAATTTTAGCAGAAAAAAAAAATTTTTTTATATCTATATCCCACACAACAAGAAAACCAAGATCTAACGAAACTAATGGTAAAGATTACTATTTTGTAAATCAAGATGATTTTAAACAAATGGTAAATGATGGTGAATTGCTAGAACATGCAAAAGTGTTTAATAACTATTATGGAACTTCCAAAACACCAGTAATCGAAAAACTTGAAAATGGTAGAAATGTAATATTCGACATTGATTGGCAAGGAACTGAACAGATTAAAAATATAGGTTTAAAATATAAATTGATAACTTTTTTTTTACTTCCACCAAGCAAACAAATTTTATTTGATAGATTATCCAACCGGGACATGAAAGATAAATTAATAGTTGAAGAAAGAATGAGAGAATTTAGTAAAGATGTATTGCATTGGAAAAATTATAATTATGTAGTAATTAACGATGATTTGCAAAAATGTTATAAACAAATAAGTAATTTAATTGATTCCGAAATTAATAAAACTGACAGTGTTTATGATCAAGAGATGATTGAAAAACATGTTAAAAAATTAATTATTTAATTTTTTTTCATATTCTTCTGTTAAACGAAAATATGTAGAAGGACTTAAGTTTTGAGGTCTTTGATCAATGTTAATACTAAGTTTTTTTACAATTTTTTCATAATTACCAAATATTTGTTTTAGAGGTTTTTTAATCATTTTTCTTTTTTGATTGAAAAATATTCTTGTAATGTATTCTAGTTTTTTTGGATTGTTTATTTCAAAAAAATTTTTTTTAGGAGTAAAACTTAACAAAGTACTATTTATTTTTGGCTTTGGATAAAAGCAATTTGAACTTATGTCAAACTCTTTACTAATATCTAGTCGCCAATTAGATATTATTGACAATCTACCATAATTTTTAGAATTTTCTTTTGCTAAAATTCTATCTGCTACTTCTTTTTGAAACATTAAAATAAGTTTTTTAAAAAATAGATTTTTATTTTTGTTTGTAATCCAATTAATTAAAATTTGTGTTGAAATATTGTAAGGTAAATTACCAAATACTATTAATTTATCTTTTGTAATAGTTTCTGTGTTCAGTTTTAATATATCTTCATTTATAATTTGTATATTTTTTTCAAATTTGTCGTTTAACAATTTTATTAAATCAAAATCTTTTTCAACGGCAAAAATTTTTTTTGGTTTTTTTTTTAATATTTGATTAGTTAAATTTCCAGTTCCTGGCCCAACTTCAAGTATTGAATCTTTATTGCTTATTTTTCCAATATTAACTATTTTATTTATTATATTATTATCAATGAGAAAGTTTTGTCCTAAGCTTCTTTTAGCTCTAATTTTCATTTATTTTTTTCAAGAAAATTAACGCTTCTTTTAAACTGGAAGGATTTGATTTTTTTTTCCCTATCATCTGATTATTGATACCATGATCTGGTGACACTCTAATGAAGGGTAAACCCAAAGTAACATTTATAGCTTCAAAACCAAATAATGCCTTTATAGGAGTTATGATTTGGTCATGATACATACCAACAATTACATCATATTTTATTATATTATTTTTAATAAAAATTGTATCAGCAGGAAATGGACCATTTATTTTCAATTTTTTTTTTTTTAAAATTTTTACCGCTGGCTTTATTATATTATTTTCTTCACTATCAATATAATTAGACTCACAATGAGGGTTTAACCCAGTAATTGCAAAATTTGGTTTTTTATTAAATTTTTTTTTGTAAAAATTATTAATTACCAAAATTTTTTTAATAATAGATTTTGTTGAAATATATTTATGAACTTTTTTTAATGGCACATGAGTTGTAATAGGACTAACAGATAAGAATTTATTATATATTAACATCACTTCGTTATTTGTTTTTGTTTTGTGAGCCAAATATTCAGTAATTCCTAAAAACTTTTTTTTCAAAAAATGTTTTTTTGATACTGGACCATTTATAATAGCAAAAGCATGTTTTTTTTTAATTAATTTTAAAGCTGTATCAAAAGATTTTTCAATATATTTAGAAAATTTGCTTGAAACCTTACCAAAAGGTTTTACAAAATTTAAATTTATGTCAATTAAATTTATTTTATTATTTGTTATCGATTTTTTAATGAAGTTATCTTTATTTAATAAATTAATCTTAAAATTAAAATCCATTTTTTTCATTTGAGATTCTACTAATTTTCTAGAAGCAATTAGTATAATTGGCCTATTGTATTTTTTTATCAATTTGGAATTATATATTTTAAATAAAATTTCTAAAAAAACACTGTAAGGTTCTCCAGAAACAATCAACAAAGGTTTATTTTTCATAAATATTAATATTATTTTTTATTTTATTAAAATAAATTGTTGAAAATTGATTTAGCTGTCTATTTCTTTCAAATGATAATGATTTTTGAAATTCATCTTCAAAATTTAAATTATTTTTAATTATTTTTGTATCTTCTTTTTTTAAAATTAACGAACCACCTGTTACAGAAATTAACTTTGAATATTCACCAATATTTATTTTAGATAATTCTTTTTTTATCAAATCAGATAATTGATTTTCATTAATCCATCCAATTTTGCCATTTTTTTTTGAAGTGTCAGACTCACTATAAATATTTGCAGTATTTTGAAATCCGATTTCTTTTATACTATTTTTTATTATTTCATGTTTTTTTTTTAATTCTTCTTTATTTTCTGCACTAAATATAATTTCATAAATCAAATAACTTTTTTGTTCTTTTTTATTTGATAGTTTTTTTTTTAAATTATTTTTAAGTTTAATTTCATCTATTTCAATTTGATTTTGGAATTTTGTATAGATTAATTCATTCCATAATGTTTCTATTTTTAATTTTCCTTTCACTTCACTAATATCCAGTTCATAATTTGATAAATATTTTTCAAAATCAGCTTCATTATTTATATTAAGACCATTGTAAAAATCTTTAAATACTCTATCAAAGTATTCATTTTCTGCTTCTAATTTGTAATATTTAGATATTTCAATTTTTTTTATTTTTTCTTTTATTATTGACTGTTTGGCAATTATTATTAATTTTTTTTTTTTAATCGATCTTAAACCTGGGTTTAATGCTAGCAAGTATTTAGCCTCATTTTCAATATCTATGTTTGTTACAATTTCTTTATCAATTTTAACTAATATAACGACTTTATTTGATGAGTGAGCATTTTCAAAAAATAAAATTAAAAAAAAAATATTTATAATAAAAACTATTTTTAAATAATAATTATTGATCATTGATTTATATTTGGACTATTTACTTTGCCAAAGGGCACTATTGTTAAAGAAAAGAATATTTGTTCTTCTGGTTGTATTTCGTTATTTTCATAATATTCTTTATTGTATTCTACAGCTGCAATTAGACAATCATTTTTATACTGATAAATTAAATTATAAAATTCAGTTAAATTAGTTTTTTTATTTTTTCTAGTTGAGAAACCTATAGAATTACTATCATTAAAATTAAAAGCTGTTTTATTTTCAATATAGCTTTCTTTTCCAATTAAATTATTTTCTTCTAAATATTCAAAATTTGTTGCAAAGTTATTTATTTTTATTTCAGTTTTAATCAAATTAAAATTTGATGTATCTAAGTTATTGTCTAAAGAAAAATCATAATTTATTTTAAAATATTTATTAGGTGAATATCTCAAATTTCCAACCACATCCGAATCTTTATTGCCAATTGTGCTTTTTATTGGCAAATCTTCATTAACTTTGTTTCTGTAAAGTTTTGCTAAATTTAATGAAAATATTTCTTTATTATTTTTGTCCATTTTTTTATACTCAGTTCCTACTGTTATAGATTGACCTCCTTCAACAGAGTCATTTGAACCAATTCTATTTAATGAAAAAATATTGTTGATACCAATTCTTCTGTCTTCTTTTTTAATATTTCTTGTATGAGTAGGGCTATATCTTAAAGAAATTTTTGGAGTTAAAAAATTTGAACTTTCATCATATTGTTTTTTTAAAGGGTAAGAAGTTTCGAATAAGAATTGTCCTAGCAATTGATGTTCAGTTTCAGTTTTATATCTCGAGGAGTTTTTAGATTCTGAATTAACATTTTTTAGTAATAAGCTATAATTATTTTTTATACCATTTGTAGAAATTTTTGGATTAGATTTATATAAGAAATCATTTATAAAAATTTTTTCATGTACGTTTGTATCACGATGTTTTTGATATCCTGATGACGAAAGAGACAAATTACCACTGAGTTTTTCTTGTGTATTAAAATTTTTAACAATATCAAAACTTGGATAAATAAATTCATATCTGTCACTATGTATTCTATTTAAATCCTCATATACTTGAACGCTAGTTTTTACAGATAAGTCATCATTGCTAGCTTCAAAATCTAAATATGAATTAAGATAGCCATAATTTTTAATTAATGGAGAATTTAGTTTATATTGTTTTAAATAGTTATCATTTGATGATTTTTCAAAGTTAAATATTAATTTACTATAGTCAAAAGAAGACAAGTCAAAATTTATTATTGAATTAGAGAAAAAGTGAGCTCTAGAGCTTCCGCTATCATCACCAATTGCAGATTCATGACCCCTCATAAGACTTGTGTCTAATGTGTGTTTAGTGTTTTTTGTAACAGTTCTAAATTCAGATTGTAGTATGTACTTTCGATCAGAATAAAATTTAGGTTTAAATGTAAAATCTTTACTATCAGAGATCACATAATAATAAGGAACATTTAATGATGATCCTAAATTTTTAGAGTCACTAAATCTTGGCATTAAAAATCCAGATTGTCTTTTAACAGTTGGATCTGGATGGAAAAATTTAGGAAAATATAAAACAGGTAAGTCATAAACTTTTAACCATGCATTTTTATAATTAATTGTCTTTTTCTTTTTATCGTGATTCACTTCTTTAGCGGAAATTACCCAAGGAGGGCACCCATCTCTTTTTTTACAAGTTGTAAAAACTCCTTTTGAAACTTTGGTGCTATCTCTATTCGAATATGCAACATTTCCCTTGAGTCTTGGTTCATT